>JBCCDA010000042.1:0-32942 GCA_039033215.1 Pseudomonadota bacterium
CCTCTACAATCATTGGGCAATGACCGCCAATGTCCGGATATTCCCGGATTATCCCGCCACTGCAGATTTCCCTGTCAGCGCACAATCGCTCCGCGATCTTTGGCGGCGGTGGGGGTGGGGGCGGGCCCGGACAAGGGAGCGTTCCCGTGCGTCAGCGCGGGGATGCGAGACTTGGCAGATCGGTGCTTGCTTTGCGGCGACCCTGTTCAGACCTGCGGTACTTTCTGCAGAATCGTCGCAAGCCGAGCGAAGGACGCGCCGTCCGGAGGCCGGACGACCGATCCGATGAAGGCGTCAAGTTCAGGCCAAACCTGGACCGCGGCGTCAAGGACCGCGTCCGCGCCGGGCGCATAAAGCCCTGCCTGTATCATGGGGGCCGCTTCCTCGTAGGCGGCTAGCAGTCGCCGTGCGTTCATGGCGAGGCCCAGTTCTTCCTCCGTCCATGCGGCGGGTGCCGATCGTGACACGGAGCGCCGCACATCGATGGCGGGAAAGCGCCCGCGCTCGGCGATCTCTCGGTCGAGGATGACGTGGCCATCCAGCGTTCCGCGGACCATGTCTGCCACAGGTTCTTCCATGTCAGACCCGGCGACCAAGACTGTAAAGATCGCCGTGATGTCGCCTTGCTCCTCCGTCGTGCCGGGGCCGGCCCGTTCGCAGAGGCCCGCAATTGCCTGGACTGTCGATGGAGGAAAGGCGCGGAGCGCGGGTGCCTCGCCTGCTGCCAAGGCTACTTCGCGGTGCGCCTCTGCATAGCGCGTGACCGAGTCGAAAAGGCAGAGCACCTGGTGTCCCCTGTCGCGAAAATGCTCGGCAGTGGCGAGCGCCAGGCGGGAGGCCCTTCGTTTCGTCAGTGCGGACTCGTCCGAGGTCGCGGCGATCACCACACATCGGTCCATGCCGCCTTCGGCACGGAGAAGCCGGACGAAGTCGCCTACCTCGCGCGAGCGCTCGCCGATCAGTCCGGCGACCACGATATCAGCCTCGACGCCAAGGGCCAGATCGCCAAGCAGGCGCGATTTGCCCACGCCCGAGCCCGCGAAGACACCAAGCCGCTGGCCGCGGGCGAGAGGAAGGAAGGTATCCAGCGCCCCGAGCCCAGTGTTGATTCGGGGGCCGAGGGGACGACGCTGGTCCGCCCGGAGCATTGTCGGTGGGATGGTCGTCATGGTCGGCGGTCTCTTGGCACCGCGGCCGAACGCATCGATCACCTGACCGAGCCAGCTATCCTCGGGCTTTGCGTCACCGGGACCGATCAACCAGGCACGCTGTCCCGTTGCGATCCCTGCGGCGGGGGCCATCAGAAGGGCCGTGACCCCGTTTGGGTCCGTTGCGACGATCTCGCCGGGCAGGCGGCTGCCGGCTTCGATCTCTATCCGGTCGCCCAGTTGTGCGAGGCCGCCCAGCCCCGTGATCCGGGCCGATGTGCCGTCGGATCCTGTGACGGTTCCCCAGACTTTCGCGAGGGTCGGCAGAGCTTTGGTGGCGAGCTCGGTCATTGGCTTGCTCCTGGATACGAAGCCTTAAGAGGTTTCTGCCAGAACGCCCCTGACAGTAGCGAATGAGAACATTTGCGCATGATGGAAGAACTCAATCTCCTTAAGATGGCGTCCTCGCTGGCCCGCAATGCCAGCGTGCGTCACCGAATTGTTGCCGAGAACATCGCGAATGCCGACACATCCGGCTACCGCGCTCGCGACGTTAAGCCTTTCGCAGAATACGTTAACAACGGGTTCACGCATCGCGCGACGCGTGCTGGGCACTTTGTCGGCGGCATGGACCGTGCGGCGCAGGCGCCGGACGTTTTCGTCGACAAAACGGCCTTGCCTGGCCCGAATGGCAACTCGGTCTCGCTGGAAGGCGAACTGGTCAAGTCTGTAGAGACGCGCGGCCAGCATCGGCTCGCGGTCACGATTTACGGAAAAGTCCACGATCTGTTGCGCATGGGCCTCGGTCGTAGCCGCTAGGAGGGCGGGAGATGTTTGATTTGAATGGTGCGATGCGCGCGGCCGCCTCGGGCATGCGCGCGCAGAGTTTCCGGATGCGGCTGGTGGGCGAGAACATCGCCAACGCCGACACGCCCGGGTTCTCACGCAAGACGGTAAGTTTCGAGAGCGAGATGGACCGCCAGCGGGGTGTCGAACTGGTCCGCACGGGACCTGTCGTCCTGAGTGAGGCTCCGGCCACCCAGAGTTACGAGCCAGGCCATCCGCTGGCCAACGACCGTGGATTGGTGACGCTTTCGAACGTCAACACGCTGGTCGAGCTCGCCGATGCGCGCGAGGCGCAGCGATCCTACCAGGCCAACCTGAAAGTCTTCGACCAGTCGCGCGAGATGCGGTCGGGCCTCATGGAATTGCTGCGGCGCTAACACCAACAATCTCACAGGGAGAAAATGATATGAAAATCGACCCGGCCGTTGCTGGAAATCTGTTCGACGCGGCGTTGAAAGCGACCGGCTCGAAACTGCCCACGGATGCTCAGGGCTTTACGGATGCGCTGGAGAAGGCGCTGACCGAGATGCGCACCACCGTCGAAAGCGGTGAGCGCGCGGCTGCCGACGCGATGGCCGGACGCGGTGATCTCCAGAGTGTTGTCGAGGCTCTGACCGCCACGGAGATGGCGTTGGAGACCACCGTCGTCATCCGCGACAAAGTGGTCGAAGCCTACCAGGAAATCATGCGCATGCCGATCTGAGGGGCCGCAATATGGGCGAGATGGAGATGATCACGCTGATGCGCCAGGCCGTGTGGACGGCCGTGCTCGTCTCGACGCCGATCCTTGGGGTCGCCTTGATCGTGGGCATGATCATCGGCCTGCTGCAGGCGCTGACCTCGATCCAGGAACTCACGCTGACTTTCGTTCCGAAGCTCCTGGCCATTGCTGCCGTCTTTTGGGGATCGATGTCTTTCATCAGCCAGGGTCTGGTCGGGCTCTTCCAAAACGAGATCATTCCTCGGATCGCGGGGGGGTGAGCGCATGAGGGGGCTCGCTTTGTTGTTTCTGCTGGCGGGCGCGTGGCTGCTCGCCGTGTTGACGCCTGCGCATGCGATGCCGACGCCGATGGCGCTTTGCCGCAACGCCGCGATCGATGCTGCGGACACGCACGGGATCCCGCGCGAGGTGATGGTTGCGATCACGCTAGTAGAGACCCGAACCAAGCGCGAGGGCCACTCTGGACCGTGGCCGTGGACGGTGAACGTCGCGGGCATCGGTCGTTGGTTCGAGAGCCGTGCCGCCGCCTTGATCCATGCGCAGGCGGCGCTTGCTCGTGGCCAGACCTCGTTCGATGTCGGCTGCTTCCAGCTCAATTATCGATGGCACGGTATGAATTTCAGTTCGATCGACGAGATGTTCGAGCCGGCGCCCTCCGGGGACTACGCCGCGCGTTTTCTCAAGAGCCTGCATGCCGAGACCGGTGACTGGATCAAGGCTGCGGGCTACTACCATTCCCGGACCAACCGTCATGCCCAGCGTTACCGCGGCCTCGTGGCGAACGCAGTGCATGCCATGGACGGAGAGGTGCCCACCCCGATCGAAGGTGTGCTTCCACCCGGCCCGATCCGACTTGTGAAGCAGCAAGGCTGGCCGCTTGTCGGCGGTTTGGGCACGGCTCCCGTCGCAAGCGGACAAACTGCGGGCGCCGTCGGCCTTGGCATGTTGCGTCGTTCTGGTGGTGCTCTGATCGCCGGAGGCAGCTGATGAGCAAGCTCTCGATCTCGGCGCTCTATCAGCCCACAGTGCTTCTGGCACTGGCGCTGATGACGGTCATCGTGATGATGGTCCTGCCGATGCCGCCCTGGATGCTGGACATCGGGCTCGCCGTGTCGTTCGCGATCGCCATCCTTATCTTCACGGTGACGCTCTTCATCGAACGACCGCTCGATTTCAGCGCATTTCCGACGATCTTGCTGGGCGCTTTGATGTTGCGCCTTAGCCTGAACGTGTCCTCGACCAAGCTCATCATCGGCGAAGGCCACACCGGCACGCAGGCTGCCGGAGGGGTGATCGAGGGCTTTGCCATGTTCGTCATGGCCGGGAACATCTTCCTCGGTCTCGTGGTGTTCCTGGTGCTGCTGATCGTGAACTTCATTGTGATCACGCAGGGCGCGGGCCGAATGGCTGAGGTCGGTGCCCGTTTCGCACTGGACGGCATGCCTGGCAAACAGCTGGCCATCGACTCCGATCTGGCAGCGGGTGCAATCAGCCACGAGGAAGCCAAGTCGCGGCGCAAGGTCGAGCAGGAGGAGACGACGTTCTTCGGCTCGCTCGATGGTGCCTCCAAGTTCGTCAAGGGAGACGCGATTGCGGGCCTTCTGATCACGGCTTTGAACCTTGTGATGGGTCTTGCCATGGGGATGGCAGTGCATGACCTGAGCTTCGGTCAGGCGATCGAGACGTATTCGATCCTCACTGTGGGCGATGGTCTGGTCAGCCAGATCCCGTCGGTCATCACGTCGATTGCTGCTGCGATTCTGCTCTCGAAGGGTGGCCAGCACGGCTCGGCCGACCGTGCGATGATGAACCAGCTGGGCGGATATCCGGGCGCGCTTGGCACGGTCGCGGGTTTGATGGCGTTGTTCGCCTTCGTCCCCGGGCTCCCGTTCGTACCGTTCATCCTGGGCGCTTCGGTGTTGGCAATCGCGGCCGTCTTCGCGTCGCGACTGAACGGCGAGGAGGATCCGCTGGCCGAGGCAGACGACGCCGCTGATCAGGCCCCCGCACATCGGCCGCTTGGTGATCTGCTGGACATCGATGAGATCCACGTCCGCTTCGCCCCCAACGTCGTTGGGATGGTGATGGAGCCTGGTGCGGGTCTGGAGACACGCATTGTCAACATGCGCCGCCACATCGTCTCGGAGTACGGTTTCGTGATCCCGGAGGTGCGGCTAACGGACGACCCCATGCTGCCCCAGGACGGGTATGCCATCCATATTCAGGGTGTCGAAGCTGGGGGTGCCAAGCTGCGCCCGAACCATGTGATGGTTCTGAAGAACGCGGATATCGAACTGGACATCGCGGGCGAGGATGTCGAAGAGCCCGTCTACGGTGCGCCCGCGCGCTGGATACCGGAAGTCGAGCACGAATCGGCCGCTGCCCTGGGCCTGCCGGTGATCTCGGGCGGAGAGGTGGTCGCGACGCATCTTCTGGAGCTGATCCAGTCCAGCTTCGGGCGACTGCTCACACGCCGTGCCCTGCGCAAGCTGCTGGACGAGTTCGCGGCCGTCTCTGACCCCGACCGAGCTCAGGCGAACAAGAAGCTCCTGGACGAATTCGTGCCGGACAAAGTGCCCTTGGATGTGCTGCAGGGCGTGCTGCGGATGCTTCTGGACGAGCGCGTCTCGATCCGCAATCTGCCGCTGATTCTCGAGTCGACCGCCGAGGCGCGCGCAACGAACCAGCCGATCGACGATATCGTCGAGCATGTCCGCCGCCGCATCGCGTTCCACATCATCGCAAGGCTATCGGAGAAGGATGGCTCGCTGCCATTGATCCAGCTTGCGCCTGAATGGGAGGCCAAGTTCTCGGAGTACGAGCGCGACGACAATGGGCGCCCCGATATCGCGCTACCGCCCGAGGAGTTCAACAACCTCGCAGGCTCCGTGAAGGGGATGCTCGCTCGCGCAGCTCAGCGCGCGGCCCTGCCGGTCGTTGCGACCTCGGGCAAACGCCGTCGCTTCGTCCGAGATGTGCTGATCGCGAAGGGAGTACCGAACCCGGTCCTCTCGTTCGAGGAGATCGGAAACACCCAGAAGCTGATGCTTCTGGGCACCGCCTAGGGTCATGGAAGAGGCGCTCGCCTTTATCTTCCAGACCACGGAGGAAGGCGTCTTCATTGCGGGCGGCATCTTCGCCCGCGTCGGTGCGATGACGTTTCTCCTTCCAGGGCTGGGCGAGCGGGCAATCTCGATCCGTGTGCGCCTTGCTGCCAGCTTGGCGATCACTTTCCTTCTGGGACCGTTGATCGCTCCACTGATCCCCGAGAGTCCCCGCACACCGCTGGCATTGGCGTTCATGCTGGGTGCCGAGGCCACAACGGGGCTCATTCTGGGGTTTGCTTTCCGTTGCCTCATCTTCGCCCTGCAGACAGCCGGCATGATCGCGTCCCAGAGCATTTCACTGGCGCAGATGTTCGGCGCGGGGGTGGCGCCGGAACCAGAACCGACGATCGCAACACTGCTCTCGTTGGGGGGAATTACCCTGATGATGATGGCAGGGCTCCATGTTCATGCCATCGCCACGCTCGTCGCATTCTACGAGATCTTTCCGTTTGGCGAATTCGCGCTGTCGGCCAGTGTCGCGGAGTGGGCGACAGAGCGTGTCGCGCAGACCTTCGCGCTTGGGGTAACGCTCGCCGCGCCCTTTGTGGCGATCGGTTTTGCATACAATCTGGCGCTTGGGGCGCTCAATCGTGCCATGCCGCAGCTGTTGGTTGCGTTGGTCGGCGTGCCCTTCATCGTCTGGATCGGGATGGTGGTTCTCTACCATACAATGCCCGAGATTTACGCCACTTGGTCTGGCAGCATGGGGCGGATCTTGGTTGACCCACTGATGGACCTCAGATGAGTGAGGAACAGCAATCCGGTCAAGAGAAGTCGCAGGACGCCAGTAAGCAGAAGCTGGAGAAGGCGCGCAAGAAAGGCGAGCTGCCGCGCAGTCAGGATGCTCAGGCGATGGTTGCCTACATCGGGCTTGCCCTGGCGCTGGCGATCGGCGGTGCTTGGAGCATGATCGAGCTGGGCGAGGTGCTGATGGCCTTCATCGCCCGACCACACGAACTCGTCCAGCTTGTGGTTCATGGCGCAGGCGCGGCCACGCTGGGGGAAGTGTTGATGCGTGTCGGTCTTGTCATGGCGCCAATTCTCATGCTGCCGGGTGTTATGGTCGTTCTTTTCCTCGTCGCGAAACGCGGGATCGTGCTGGCGCCCGACAAGCTGAAGCCAAAGGTGAGCAAGATCTCTCCTATCCAGAATGCCAAGCAGAAGTATGGGCCACAGGGGCTGTTTGAGTTTCTGAAGAGCGCTGTGAAGCTGACCGCCGTCGGGATTGTGCTGGGGTTCGTCGTATGGGCCGACTTTGACCGATTGCCAGGGTATGCACGGATTGAAGCACGCCATCTTATCCTCCTGCTCGAACAGCAGCTTTGGGATATTCTTGCCGGCGTGATGATCGTCTGGTTTGCGATCGCGCTTATCGACACGTTGTGGCAGCGCCACAGCCACCTCAAGCGCATGCGGATGACGCATCAGGAGGTCAAGGACGAGAGCAAACAGTCCGAGGGTGATCCGCACTTCCGAGCTGCCCGGCGCGAGCGGGCACGTGAGATCGCGAACAACAGGATGCTGCATGAGGTGCCGAACGCAGATGTTGTGATCGTCAATCCCACGCACTTCGCGATCGCGCTGAAGTGGAGCAGGGCGCAACAGACGGTGCCGGTTTGCGTGGCGAAGGGGCAGGACGAGATGGCGAAGCGGATTCGGATGCGGGCGGAACAGTCTGACGTACCGATCCACGAAGACCCGCCGACGGCACGGTCGCTACATGCGGTGGTCGAGGTCGGGCACCCAATTGAACCGGAGCACTACAAGGCCGTCGCCGCCGCGATCGTCTTTGCCGACAAGATGCGCGCCAAGGTGCGCGAGCGTGAGGGCGGCTGATGGCCACGTTGCGCGGTCTCGAGAAGTTGGCACGCGTGCTTGCTGCTGTCCGAAAGGTCGAAGAAGCATCGCTCAAATCGTACCGTTTGCGCGCCGCGGCCGCGAGAAACCAGGCGATTGCACTCAAGGCGGCGGGCAAACGCGTGCCCGGCCTGCTCGGGCGCGAGGTCTCGGTCGTGGATCTCAAGGCCCTCGGCTCCTGGCAGGCGCATACCGATCGTGGCGCTCGGCAGGCCCAGGCGAAGGCCGCGATCATCGAAGAAGAAGCCCAACCCCTCTCCCGTCAGCTCGCCACGACGATCGGACGGGAGACGATGGTCCAGGGGATGATCGACGCGCATCGTCGCGAACTGGCGGCGCGGGCCGAGCGGCGAGAGGAGGTAGACCAGGTGCGCTATCGCTCCCGGTCGGTGTCGGGAAGGTGATCACGGTCGACCGGCTCTCCCGGCACGGCGTAGCGTCCACCCAACCAGCGCCCGAGGTCGACATCCGCGCATCGCCGTGAGCAGAACGGACGATATGTCTGATGAGTGATCTTCCTGCATATCGGGCATTTGCTCGAGTCGCTCATCGCATTCCCTGTCGTCGTTCGCAGTCGGGCGCCGAACCTGGTCGCCGCCGCGTGCAGTGCTTCGTGTGCGGTGTCCAGGATAGTTGCCGCTCCACCCCGTGACAACGTGTCCGGCACGCCGGCGTTCGAAGGTGAATGCGTGCGCGTTTGGCCTGGATTGAAGGATCGATTGCCCGCCGACCATTGCGCGACCTGTCACATTTTATGCCGACCCCATTGTTCCGGCATCAAGCAGTCATTAAACCTTTGAGGGAACGAATGACGCTCCCGCCGACATCTGGCAACCAACCGCAAGGCTCCTGACATGCGCGATCCCGTCGACACTGTCCGCAACTTCATCATCCCAACGGTCGAGGAGATCACCGCTCGCGGCTCGACGCGTTACGACATCTTTTCGCGCTTGCTGAAGGAGCGGATCGTATTTGTCGCGGGGCCGGTCGAAGACCAGATGGCGACGCTGGTCGTGGCGCAGCTTCTGTTTCTGGAAGCCGAGAACCCCAAGAAGGAAATCTCGATGTACATCAACAGCCCCGGTGGGGTGGTGACATCGGGCCTCTCGATCTACGACACGATGCAGTACATCCGTCCTAAGGTCTCGACGCTGGTGATCGGCCAGGCGGCCTCCATGGGATCGCTGTTGTTGGCCGGAGGACAGGCGGATATGCGGTTTGCGGTACCGAATGCGCGTCTGATGGTTCATCAGCCGTCGGGCGGTTTCCAGGGTCAAGCTACGGATATTATGATTCACGCGCAGGAAGTGGCGACACTGAAACGCCGCCTTAACGAGATATACGTGAAACATACGGGCCAGGAGTATGAAACGGTCGAGGCGGCGTTGGAGCGGGACAACTTCATGACGCCAGAGCAGGCGAAGGAATGGGGCCTGATCGACAACATTGTGGAGCAACGCACGGCCGAGGAAGACGACGCATAAGCACCGCGCGCTCAAAAGGTCCGAAGGGACGCACCGTGACATGGTGCCGTAGGGGCGCTAAAGTGCCCAGAGCGGATTCGATGAACGCCCGCAAGGGGCACCGCGACACAGGACAGAGGTGGTGGATGTAGCCGCCCGGAGATGACCTTATGAGTAAGACTAGTGGCTCGGACAGCAAAAATACCTTGTATTGTTCCTTCTGCGGCAAGAGCCAGCACGAAGTTCGCAAGCTGATTGCCGGACCAACGGTGTTCATCTGTGATGAATGCGTCGAGCTGTGCATGGATATTATTCGCGAGGAAACCAAGAATAACTTGGTCAAGTCCTCGGATGGGGTGCCCACTCCCAAGGATATCTGCCAGGTACTGGACGATTACGTGATTGGTCAGTCGACCGCGAAGAAGGTCCTCTCAGTCGCAGTGCACAACCACTATAAGCGACTCAACCATGGCGCGAAATCGACAGACGTCGAGCTTGCGAAGTCGAACATCCTTCTGATCGGGCCGACAGGCTGCGGCAAAACGTTGCTGGCACAGACGCTCGCACGCATCCTGGACGTGCCGTTTACGATGGCGGATGCCACGACCCTTACCGAGGCAGGCTACGTGGGCGAGGATGTCGAGAACATCATCCTGAAGCTGCTCCAAGCCTCGGATTACAATGTCGAACGCGCACAGCGCGGGATCGTGTACATCGACGAAGTCGACAAGATCTCCCGCAAGTCGGACAACCCGTCGATTACGCGGGATGTATCAGGCGAGGGTGTCCAGCAGGCCCTTCTCAAGATCATGGAAGGGACAGTTGCGTCCGTTCCGCCTCAGGGCGGTCGGAAGCATCCCCAGCAGGAGTTCCTGCAAGTCGACACGACCAATATCCTGTTCATCTGCGGAGGTGCGTTTGCAGGTCTCGATCGGATCATCGGTCAGCGCGGCAAGGGTTCGGCGATCGGCTTTGGGGCTGACGTGCGATCAGGGGACGATCGCGGCATCGGCGATCTGCTGGAGGAACTGGAGCCCGAAGATCTGCTGAAGTTCGGTTTGATCCCAGAGTTCGTTGGGCGTCTGCCAGTCATCGCGACGCTGCGCGATCTGGATGAAGACGCGCTTATCACGATCCTGACGCAGCCGAAGAACGCGTTGGTGAAGCAGTATCAGCGGCTCTTCGAGATGGAAGACGTGTCGCTGAGTTTCACTGAGGAGGCACTTTCGGCAATCTCCAAGAAGGCCATCGAACGCAAGACGGGCGCGCGCGGCCTGCGCTCGATCCTCGAGGATGTATTGCTCGAGTCGATGTTCGAGCTGCCGGGGATGGAAGGTGTTCAGGAAATCGTGGTCAACGACGACGTGATCGCGGGCGTTGCGAAGCCACTTTACATCTACGCGGAAGCGGAAGCCACCGCTTCCTGACCAGACGCTGGCCGGGCATGCAGTTGGGGCACCCTTGAATACGGGTCATGCTCTGCCCACTATGTTGATGCAAAGATAACATTGCGCCGTCGGTATCCGGCGGCGCCGAGAGGCCTCATCATGAGCGATCAGACATCCCAGCCGTCCACCGTCACATATCCCGTGCTTCCGCTGCGCGACATTGTCGTGTTCCCGCATATGATTGTGCCGCTGTTCGTCGGTCGCGAAAAGTCCGTGAAGGCACTGGAAGCGGTGATGAAGGACGACCGCCAGATCCTGCTCGCTTCTCAGCGCGATGCTGCACAGGACGACCCGTCGGTTGATGACATCTACACAGTCGGTGCGCTCGCCAATGTCCTCCAGTTGTTGAAGTTGCCTGACGGCACAGTAAAAGTCCTGGTCGAGGGCCGGTCGCGCGCCCAGATCACGGAGTTCGTTGAAAACGAGGCGTACTTCGAAGCGTCGATCGAGCCGATCGAAGAGGAAGAGGGCGCTGAAGACACGGTCGCCGCGCTCCAACGGTCGCTGATCGATCGGTTCGAGCGCTACGTGAAGCTGAACAAGAACGTTTCGGAAGAGGCGGTCGCGAACATTGGCGATATCGACGAGGCCTCGAAGCTGGCGGATACGGTGGCAGGGCATCTGGGCGTGAAGCTTTCCGAGCGACAGAAGCTGCTGGAAGAGCCCGATGTCGCGAAGCGGATGGAGCAGATCCTCGGCCTGATCCAGGGAGAGATCTCGGTCCTGCAGGTCGAGAAGAAGATCAAGAGCCGGGTCAAGACCCAGATGGAGAAGACCCAGCGCGAGTATTATCTGAATGAGCAGATGAAGGCCATCCAGCGGGAGTTGGGTGAGGGCGATGACGGTCGCGACGATATCGGTGAGTATGATCGCCAGATCGAAGAGACCCAGCTATCGAAAGAAGCGCGTGACAAGGCGGTCGCGGAGCTGAAGAAGCTGAAGAACATGTCTCCGATGTCCGCAGAAGCCACGGTGGTGCGGAACTATCTGGACTGGATGCTGTCGATTCCTTGGGGCAAGAAATCCCGCGTCCGCAAAAACCTGCCCAAGGCTCAGGAGGTTTTGGATGCGGACCACTACGGCTTGGAGAAGGTCAAGGAGCGGATCGTCGAGTATCTCGCGGTTCAGCAGCGGTCTGCCAAGCTGAAGGGGCCGATCCTGTGTCTTGTGGGTCCTCCTGGCGTCGGGAAGACCTCGCTTGGCAAGTCGGTTGCGAAGGCGACGGGGCGGGAGTTCATCAGGATCTCGTTGGGCGGGGTGCGCGACGAGGCCGAAATCCGTGGTCACAGGCGGACGTACATCGGCTCGATGCCCGGCAAGATCATTCAGTCCATGAAGAAGGCGAAGACGACCAACCCGTTGATTCTGCTGGATGAAATCGACAAGATGGGGCAGGATTTCCGGGGTGATCCAGCGTCCGCCATGCTGGAGGTGTTGGACCCCGAGCAGAACGGGACGTTTGCCGATCACTACCTCGAGGTGGAGTATGACCTGTCAAACGTGATGTTCATCACGACAGCCAACACGTACAACATGCCTCAACCGCTGCTGGACCGGATGGAGATCATCAGTCTCGCTGGCTATACCGAAGACGAGAAAGTCGAAATCGCGCGCCGGCACTTGCTGCCCAAGCAGCAGAAGGAGCATGGTCTTCGCAAGGGAGAGTTCAGCCTGACGGATGCGGGTCTGACCCAGATCATCCAGCGCTATACCCGAGAGGCTGGCGTGCGGAATCTCGAGCGTGAACTTGCAAAACTCTGCCGGAAGGTGCTGACCGAAATCGTGCGCGGTGACTCGAAGTCCGTCGAAGTGACGTCTGATAATCTTGAGAACTACCTCGGCGTGCCCCGTCACAAGCACGGTCTGGCCGAGGAAGAAGATCAAGTCGGCGTGACAACCGGGCTCGCCTACACCTCTGTCGGGGGCGATTTGCTGCACATCGAGGCGTTGAAGTTGCCCGGCAAGGGGCGGATGAAGACGACCGGGACACTCGGCGACGTTATGAAGGAATCTATCGACGCGGCGGCGAGCTTCGTGCGCTCGAAAGCACCAGACTATGGCTTCGAGCCGACGAGGTTCGAGAAGATCGATATCCACGTGCACGTGCCTGAGGGAGCAACCCCCAAGGACGGCCCGTCTGCAGGTATCGCCATGGTGACGTCGATCGTTTCGGTGTTGGCGGACATTCCTGTGCGCAAAGACATCGCCATGACGGGTGAAGTGACGCTTCGCGGAAACGTCCTGCCGATCGGAGGTCTGAAGGAGAAGCTCCTGGCAGCGTTACGCGGCGGCATCAAGACGGTTCTGATCCCGAAGGACAATGTCAAGGATCTGCCCGAGATCCCGGACAACGTGAAGGACGGTCTGGAGATCATCCCTGTCGACACCGTATCAGAAGTTCTCGAGCAGGCCCTCACGGCGAAACCGGTGCCCATTGAATGGGACGAGGACGCGGAACTTGAAGCGGCGCCGGTCAAAGAAGGTGACCCCGGCGGCGCTGAGGCGTCATTGGCCCATTAGGACCGCAGCGGTTCGGTGTCGGGGGCTGGGTGCCGTATGCAGACTCCTGTGAATTGACCCCAATGCCTGGCGCGGTTACATCGCGCGAGTGGGGCGGTTAGCTCAGCTGGTAGAGCGCTTCGTTTACACCGAAGATGTCGGGGGTTCGAATCCCTCACCGCCCACCACACTCAATGCCCCGTTGACCACTTGTTGCCGCATGTTAACATTGCGCTATGCGGATGTGAGGGAGCTGCTGGTGTTGGTTGAGTTTCGGTCCAGACGGTTTTTTACGCCTTTTGTCGCCGGCTCGGCCGTCCTGGCGCTTTGTTGGTCGGTCAGTGGCTGCGCGCAACGCGCCGATGGCTCGACCGTGACAGCGATTGACGACATCGAGGTCATGAGCATGAGCGCGGAGGGGCTATCGCCTCCTGCGGCTCGGCAATTGGATCGAGCTCAGAGATATGCGGAAATGCGGCTCACAGGCGCGGCGACGGGAGCGGTGGTCGGCGCAATCGCCGGCGCCCTTGCGATCAGCGGAAACCGGGGCGCGGGCGCTGCGGGCGGCGCTGCACTGGGCGCTGCGATTGGGTACCTTGGCGGGGCCTACATAGCAAATCTCAACAGCCAGGCGGAAGATCGCCGGACAGACCTGAATGTCCAGCTTAACGCCGCGCGGGCAGCAGTACGGGAAGCGGACGAAGACGTGTCTGATGCGCGCGCGCTGGTACGCAGTCAACGGTCCGCCTTGCAGAACACGGTCTCACAGTACCGTGCAGGTCAGATCGCGCAGTCTGAAGCGGCGTCCCGCGTCGAGACCGCCAAGGAGCATTTGGTGCTTGTCGACGAAGCGGTGCGCCGGGTTCAGGACAATATTGCAGCGATCAACATCACCATAGACGAGAACCAGCAGGCTGGCCGCTCAAGTAGTGGCTTGCAGTCGCAGATCCAGCAACTCAAGGAGCGCGAGGCGCGGCTGTTGCAACAACGCCAGCGGTTGGTTCAAGCCTTCCAGGGTGTGCCGGCCGAACTCGGCGCTCCGGTGGCCTGACCGATGACAAAGCTCTTTTTGGCTCCCTTGGTCCTAGCCGCTGTCGTTCTTTCAGGCTGTGCGGATTGTTCCCGTGACCCTAGTCAGGTTGGGTTGGGGTGCGCGACGGCGAACCTTACAACTGGTGTCTATGAGGAAGACGATGCCAAGATCCGCCGCGAAATCGCGGCGCTCGAGGCGCGGCGGTCACTGTTGGAGGAAGAGGCGACGCGGTATCGTGCCGATGCGAACCGCCTTCGCGGTGAGCGGCAGGCTTATGCGCGCCGTGTTGCGGCGCTGACTTTTGAGACCGCCACCCTCAATCGTCAGGTCGCTGACCTGAACTCGCGTGCGGACGTAAACCGACAACAGCTTGCACAGCTGCGTGCACAAGAGCGGGATCTCTCGACGCAGGTGCTGGATCTTAGTGAGCGCGGCGATCCCGGCGACGCAGCTGAAGTTGAGCGACTGAACGCGCGGATCGCCGCCTTGCAGACCCAGATCCGACAGATCGCACAAGCATCTTGAGCATGGTCGGGGGACCATTGGGCTAGACCGGGAAACATCCACGTGTGCGGCGCAGTCAGTGAGGTCGGGGAATGAAAGGGGTCGTTTACTGGCTGGCGCCGGCCGCCTTTCTTGCTTTGGCGATTGCTCTCTACGCTATGTTGCTGCCAGCCTGCGCCGCTTGGTCCTTTCTGGGGCGTTACGCGCCCGGCCCCTGCGTCGCCGAAGCGAGTGCCGATCGCGATGCGCTTGCGGCTGAACTGGAGCGGGCGCGAGCGCTCGAGGCCGAGATTCGGCGCCTGGAGCGCCAGCTCGTCGCCCGGGCAAACTGCCCGATCGTCCTGCCGGAACCTGAACCATCGCCGGAGCCAGAACCTGAAGTCGTTGCCGAACCGGAGCCCGAAACACCGCCTGAGGAACCGGAACAGGAGGCGGTGTTTGATGAAGACCGCTGGGCCGATCGCGACGTTGGGATGATGGAGGGATGCTGGCGCCTGGACTCGGATTTCTTCGGTCGCGATACCCAGACGGGCGAAGAGCACCGGATTACGGACTGGCGCATCTGTTTCGATGGTGAAGGGGTGGGTCGCCAAACGATGCAAATCGGAGACCTCGCGACATGCGAAGGTCCGTTGACCGTTCGGTTCGAGGAAGATGGCACGCTGGTCCTCCGCGATGAGGCAAACCTGCCGTGTCGGGGACGTTTCCGGTACAAGGTTCAATACGAGACACGCTGCCAGTTGGGTGAAGACCGGCGGGCGCAATGCGTCGGCAAGGATGTGACTGGTCCCGCCTCGCGTGGAGCTGGTCAGACCGTCACGCTGAGGCGGGAATGAGGAGCGGCGATATGGCCGAGAGCTACTTCCTGACCAAGACGAATGTTGATCCGGGGCGGCTTCTGTCACTTGCCGGCAGCCCGGCCATCGAGCAGTTCGAGGGACTTCATCAGTTCCTGACCAACAAGGCGGGGCGTGACGCGGCGGACCTGTTCGCCGAGCCGGTGATGAGTCGTGGGAACGGCACATCCGAGACGACCGTATCTTGGTATGTCAGCCGCAGCGGGGAGGGGCGCCCGATCTCCGAACTGGCACCCGACAGCCGCGCGGCGATCGAGTCTCAGTTGCGGCGGACGCTCACCGAGGTGTCCTCGTGCCTGTCGGACCCAGACTTTGGCCCTCTTCTGGGGGCGGCGCTGCATCTGGACGGCAACCGGAGTATCTGGGCGGTCGATGGCAAGCCCTTCCTGATCGACTGGGCGATGGCGCCGGTCGAGGCACAGGCTGACCCCGAGACCCGCCAACACCATTTTTCCGAGACGTTGGGGCGGTTTCTTCCCATCGCCATGGTGCCGGCAATCACCCGCGAGGAGTGGCAAGGCCGCGGATACGGGGCGGCGCCTGCCCGGTCGGGTTCGCCCACGCCCACGCTCGCCCCGGCGGCGGCGCCGGTGACCGGTGCCATGCCGCTGTCGGATACTGCGTCCGCTGAGCCCGCTGGTGCAGCCTCGGGTGGGGGGGCAGGAGGAATAACTTCATCGACCGGAGCAGGCGGGGCGGGCGCACCGCCTCAGGGGCCTGTCCCGACTGTGGCGGAAGATGATGGCCGCTGGCGTTGGCGGTGGATCGCACCCATCGCGTTGTTGGTGTTCTTTGCGACTGCCTTGATCTGGGTGCTCTGGCCCGGGAATCTGCTCTACCCGCCGCAGGCCGAACCTTCGGTGATCGAGGATGATGCATTGGTGGAAGCAGCACGCGCAGCCAACCGCACGCTGGAAGAGCGCATTCGCGATCTGCGGGTCGCGGTCGAAGGAGCCGTGTGTTTGCCCGATGGCAGGATTGCTCTGCCGGACGGACGCACGCCCGATGGTCGTCCGGTCGCCCCGCCAGTGCAGGAACCGACGCCTGGGGGTGACGGTGAGCAAGGTCAGGGACCAACGGCTCCGACTACGCCCGAACAGGTTGCAACCGCGCCGCAAGACGGTCCGCCGACGGAAGACGGGACAGTCGAGATCGAACCTGACTCGCTGACGCCGCAGTCGCCTGCAGAGATTGTGACACCGTCGGCCGAGGCGGGTGGCGATCCCGTCTCGCTTCTGGATGTCATCGAGGCCAGGACCGTGATGGTTGTAGCGGTCGGGGCGGAACAAGCCGGACATGGCACTGGTTTTGTCGTGGGCCCGGAACTTGTTCTCACCAACTTCCACGTCGTCCAGCCCGCGCAGGGGCAGGGCAGGCTCTTGGTCACCAGCGAGGGAATTGGCCAAATTCTGCCTGCCGAGTTGATCGCCACGAGCGGGCCGCTCGAACAGACTGGGGACGACTTCGCGTTGGTGCGCGTGCCGGGACTTCAGGCCGAACCATACCAGGTGCTGAAGCCGCCTGCGACGCTGAAGCTGCAGCAGGTCGTGGCGGCCGGATATCCTGGTTTCGCACTGGAGACCGACGCGACATATGACCTTGGCGCGCTGATCCGGGGCGATGCGGCGGCGGTGCCGGATATGGTGATGACGCAGGGCGTCGTGAATGCGGAGCAGACGATCGGACCCCAGAGCAACGTGGTGATCCATACCGCCAACATCTCCAGCGGGAACTCTGGCGGGCCGCTTGTCGACAGCTGCGGTCGGGTTGTGGGCATTAACACGTTCGGTCGCGGACGCATTTTGGACGTGGGTGGCGGTCAGGAACAGAGCATCGCTTGGACGCTGAACTTCGCGCTCTCCAGCGCTGACTTCATCGAGTTCCTGGAAGCTAATGGTGTCACACCTGTCGTCGCGACCGATGCGTGCCGCCCGAGAGTTCGGGCACAACCTGCCGCTCCGCCGCCGTCCGCGGCGCCAGAGGAACCGGTGGAGGCCAGAACCCCAGTGGAGGGAACTCAACCTGAGGCAACGCCCGCCGAACCTCCGTCGCAAGACGCCACCCCGGCAGAGACGCCGGCAACCGAGACACCGCCGGTAGAAGGGGTGCCGCCCGTGCGCGGCGAGCTTCCCCTGCCGCCCGAAGAAGCACCCGCCAACGGGCAGAATTGATCCATGGTCGCACGGCGCATCACCTCGACGTTCTCAGCGGACTTTGTGCCGTTGGGAACGCCTGGCCAGCGCTCCTTCGATCTGATCACGCGCGAGGCGGCGGAAATCAGTTCTGCGCACAAGGCGCTCTTCGCGGAACCGTTCGTGAGCCCTCAAGGCGACA
Organism: Pseudomonadota bacterium; assembly: GCA_039033215.1. Lineage (GTDB taxonomy): Bacteria > Pseudomonadota > Alphaproteobacteria > Rhodobacterales > Rhodobacteraceae > Thermohalobaculum. The sequence goes on from JBCCDA010000042.1 coordinate 17,818, forward strand.
GCATCGACTGGTATGCCGCCCTGTCGGGAAACGCTGTCCCCCTGACATCGCTCGATCCGACTGCGTCTCAGGCAGCCCGCCTGCGGCTCGACAGCCTGATTGGGGACGTTGAGGCCCGTGCAGTACGGCTGCGGGGTGAGACGGATCCGGAGCGTCGGCGGCTGGGCGAGGCGCTGGCGAACTCCGTCATCTATCCTGGCGACGAGAGTATATTCGTCGTTGGGGATCAGCCGGTCATCGTCTGTTGGGCGCATCAGTCTATCCAAGGTGCGGCACCTGTCAGCGCCCTGACGCAGGCCAGCCCTCGGCGGGTGATGCCGGCCGCAGTGCAGGCGGCCGGCACAACGCCCTTAGCGGCAGATACGCCGGTAACTGCCACAGGGCAGTCTGATCCCGTGGGCCAAGAGGCCGCCGTTGCCAAGGACCGGGGATCGTTCACCTGGCTCTGGTGGCTTCTTTGGGGCGCTGTTGGGGCCATGGCGGTTGCGATTGCGGTACTCCTGCTACCGGCTTGCGGTCTGTCGTTCATTCCTGGACTTGATCGCTGTGCTGACGAGCGCGTGGTGTCTGCCGCGGCCGAGGAGGTCGCGCGCCAAGATGCACTGGAGGCAGAGATCACTCGATTGGAGCGCCAGTTGGAGCAACAAGATCTCGTGTGTCTGCCGACCCCGCCACCGCCGGTCGAGAGGCGGGCGGAGGCGCCGATCTGCGCACCGGGCGAGATCATGCAGACTGCTGCTCAGACGCTGATCCTTGTTGATGCGTCCACCTCCATGCGCGGTGGGATCGAGACCCCGCGCGAGATGGAGGATGAGATCCGCCGGCTCTGGCAGGTCGGGCAACGTCGCGCCTATGATCGACTGCGCCGGGTCAGTGAGACGCAGCATGGAACTGCACGGATAGAGGTGGTGAAGCGATTGCTTCAGGGCGTGCTGACTCACGAGCGCGCGAACCCGATCCGGATCGGTTCCTTCAATCGTTGCGGCACTGCGAAAATCTCCAGGCCGATGTCTGAACCCTCGGAAATCACTGCGGCGATCGAGCGGATCCGTCTCGGGAACTACACGGCCCTGGCGGATGCGATCCGGATCGGCGCGACAGAAATTGCGGGAGACGCGCCCGCCAGCCTGATCGTGATCTCAGATGGATACGATTCCTGCGATGGTGATCCTTGCGCAGCCGCCCGGCAGGCAAAGGCTGCGAACGCTGATCTTTCGATCCACGTCGTCGATCTGGTCGGTGTGCCGGAACTGCGCTGTGTCGCCGAGGAAACGAGTGGTCGCTACTTCGAACGGCCCGATCAACTCGACACGTCCGTGCTGGAGGTCACGCTGAGCGAGGCTACGAACCCGGATGGTATATGTGTGCCCGAGCCTACGCCCGTCGCAACTGAGCCGTCGCCCGAGACGGATGACATCGACCGTCGTGTCCAGCAACAAGGTGGCGAGACTGATGCACTGCTAAGGGTGACACTCGCCTGGGACAACATCAGCGATCTGGATCTGCGTGTGAACACGCCGTCGGACTGCGCAATCTACCACGCGAAGCGCGAAGCTTGCGGCGGAAAGCTCGACATTGACCAGAACGCCAGGGCTGACAGACTGGCAACCCCGGTCGAGAACGTCGTGTTCGAGAGCCAACCCGAGCGCGGCTCCTACATGGTCATCGTCAAGAACTTCGAACAACGGGCTTCCGGTGCCACGGCCTTCAAGCTACGCATTCACAAAGGCGGCCAAGTGGAAGAACACCAAGGCAGCTTCGAGCGATCTAAACAAACGGCAACATTCCGGTTCAACTATCCATGACGCAGGCAGACGGTCCCGACACATTGCGCAACGTGATTGAGAACTGGCCGGATGAGGTCACGCTGGTGCCTTACTCGGGGATCCAGTATCTCGATTTCTCATTCAATATCGACGCCGTGGCCCGTGGCACGATGGCCTTCTCGGAACGTGTCGAGCGCGTCACCGAGGATCAGGAGATCTGGCGGTTGCATCCGCACACCGGTGACGACGAGAAGGACGCCGAAATCCCACCCGCCCAAGGTGATGGGGAAGAGGATTACTCGATCTCGAAAGTTCGCGCGTTGGAGCCGTTTCTCAACAAGTGGACGCCTGTGCCAGTGCTGCGACTGCACCTGGGGCGTGGGCCGAACGGTGAGGAGATATATGACGGAGGGCCATCGACCTGGGCAAGGCTCTATCTGACGGAACTGGCCGAGCGCGATGAGAAGTCTGGTGAGACGCACCGCGCCATTCTGGCGTTGGACACCGATCTCGACGACGCGCCTGATGCGGATGTCGGAGCCGCACCCTATCTGACTCCGACCGTCAAGGATGCGACCGACCAACGCGACTTTCGGCTGGTCTGTGACGCAAGCCGCATGGCCTGGTTCCTGCGCCGCCCAGTTACAGAGGCCGACGGCACGACGGTTGATCAGCAAAAATGGGTGGATGACTGGCTTCGCGAGCAGTTTCTGGACCTCAAGCGCGCGCAGCGTCCAGGGCGGGACCCGCGGCCGGAGGATTTCCCCTATCAGTTCGAGCACTGGGCAAGGTTTCTCGCGATGCTGCGGTTGCTGGATGTGGCCATCCGACCCCCGAAGCTGAAGCTGATCGACACGGTGTCGGACGACCGCCGGTACCAGTGCGTGGACGTCGACCTGGTGCTGGATATCGGGAACTCGCGAACCTGCGGGATTTTGGTGGAAAGCTACCCGGACGATGCTCGGGTTGATTTGAACAACTCCTATGTGCTGGCGATGCGGGATCTGGGACGGCCGGAGCTCTACTATCGCCGACCTTTTGAGAGCTCGGTTGAGTTTGCCGAGGCCGACTTCGGGCCGGAGCACATCGCGCGTCGGTCGGGACGGTCGCGACCGGCGTTCCTGTGGCCGTCGCTCGTACGCGTGGGTCCGGAGGCGACGCGTCTGGTTCGGGGATCCCATGGGACCGAGACGGTATCGGGGTTGTCTTCACCCAAGCGCTACCTCTGGGATACCCATGCGGTCAGCCAGGACTGGCGCTTCCAGGGTCTGTCGGCCAGCCGGCAAAGCTTGCCCACAGTGGCGCGTTCGGCGTTTCGGTTCGTCAACGAGACGGGCGATGTGATCGATCAGGTGAAGGACGAAGAAGACCGCAAGCTTCGCAAACGGGGTGAGACGTCCGTGTCGCCAGCGATCAGGCCGCGTTTTTCGCGCTCGTCTCTCTTCACATTCATGCTTGCGGAGCTGATTGTCCACGCGTTGGCACAAATCAATGATGTGGCCGGGCGCGCGACCCGTAAGCAATCCGAGCTGCCGCGCCGCCTGCGCAATGTCATCCTGACGTTGCCGTCGGCCACGCCGATTCAGGAACAGGCCATCATGCGCTCGCGGACCGAAGCGGCCGTGCGTCTCGCGTGGTCTGTGCTCGGCTGGTCCGTTCACAAATCGCCGACCTGCCAGATGCCGCACGTCGTCATCGACTGGGACGAGGCGTCGTGCACCCAGATGGTCTGGCTTTATGACGAGATCGCCCAGAAGTTTGGCGGCCAGATCGAGGCGTTCTTCAAGCTGAAGGGCAAGATGCGGCGCCGGCCCGAGCACCTGTTGCCCGAAGGCGTCCGCACGGTGGCGCCAGAGCCGTCGCTGCGTGTCGGGTGCATCGACATTGGCGGCGGAACCACTGACCTTATGGTGACGACCTACTTTTCCGAGGATAACCGCGCGATCCGCCCGCACCAGAATGTGCGCGAGGGTTTCAGGATCGCGGGCGACGATCTGGTACGGGATGTCGTCTCTCGGATCGTGTTGCCGCAACTGGTGGACCAGATGTCCGAAGCTGGGACGAGCCACGCGCAGGAGCTCGTCCGCGAACTCTTTGAAGGCGACGTCGGAGATGTCGAGGAACAGACCCGCCAGCGCCGGCGCCAGTTCGCGCTACAGGTCCTGACCCCGGCGGCGCTCGCGGTCCTTGAGACGAGCGAGACTCTGCAGCCTGCTGGCAGCCGCCCGTTGCACCTGGCCGACGTGCTGGGTACCCACCCGGAGCTCATTGGCCAAGATCCCGACGCACCGCCACCGCCCAAACGTCTGCTGGTGCCCAATGACGTGATTGACTACCTCGAAGAACCGATGCGGGCGCGCGGATGTGAGGGCTGGGCGCTTTCGGACCTCATCATCGACGTGCGCGGCCCCGAGATCGACGATGTCGTGCGCACAACGCTCGGCCCGGCGTTGGAGGCGATGCTGGAGCTTGTGGATCATCTGGATGTCGATCAGTTGCTGCTGTCGGGCCGCCCGACCCGCCTTCCGTGTCTGCGGGAGTTCGTGCGCGACAGCTTCGCGGTGCGGGCCGACCGCATCACGTCCATGCACTCCTACAAGGTTGGCACCTGGTACCCGTACCGCGACCGTATCTCGTCGCGGATCGGCGACCCGAAGACAACGGCGGCTGTCGGCGGCATGCTTTGCCTGCTCGCCGCCAACCGGATCGTGAATTTCAAGCTGCACACCGAGGACATCCAGATGCGCTCGACCGCGCGCTACATCGGCGAGATCGAGCGGAGCGGGCAGCTTCTGGCGAACCGCGTAATTTTCTCGGACGTCGACTTGGCGGCCGGATCGTCGGAGGAAGTGGCGGAGATCAGGCTGCGCTCGCCCTTGCACATCGGCTTTCGCCAGCTGCCGCATGAGCGTTGGATGGCCAGCCCTCTCTATCGACTAGACTTCGCCAACGAGAATGCGCAGCGCCGCCCGACACCGTTCAAGGTGATCTTGCGCCGACGCGAGACCGATGGCGATGCCGAGACGGCCGATGAGATCCTGCGCGAGGAAGCACTGAAGGAGGCTTTCATTATCGAAGAGGTCGAGGATGCCCAGGGCGGCATGTGCAAGGCCTCGGACGTGAAACTGACGCTGCATACGCTGGGGGTCGACGAGGTCGACTATTGGCTGGATAGCGGCACGTTCCGTATGCTGTGATCGGAGCGCGAGGGGACCAGATGACCGATCTCTCTCAGAAATGCCGGGATGTGGCTCAGGCGGCGGTCGAGGCGGAGGCCTGGATCGACGACCCAGCCAACTCGGATGTCGTGGGGGCTGAGGCGGCACCGACCCGGCGCGAGCTGCGCCGTCTGGCGATGCGGGCACGCAAGCTGGGACGGGCCGCTGACCGCCCAATGTGCGTCAGCGTCTTTGGTCCCAGCCAGGCAGGAAAGTCCTTCCTGGTGTCTGTGCTTGCGCGGCCCGAAGGCGGAGATCTGGTGTCGAACTTCCCTGCGGCGGGCGGGCAGCTTGATTTCATCAGTCAGATCAATCCGGAGGGAGAGGGCGAATCCACAGGTATCGTCACGCGCTTCACGATCCGCGCATACGACGCGCCCGAGGGTTTTCCGGTCAAGCTGAACCTCTTGTCCGAGGCGGACGTGGGGCGGATCCTGACGAACACGTTCATGCTCGATGGTGACAACTCCGAGACCGAGCCGACGGGGGAGGAAATCGATGCCCTGATCGCGCGTTTCAAGTCGCGGGCCGGGCAAGGCGCGCCCGGGCTGACCGCCGAAGATGTCATGGAGACGCAGGAATACCTGGCCAAGATGTTCGGCAAGTCGGCCTATGTCGCGCAGTTGTCGGACTTCTGGGAACCTGCGATCGAGTTGGCCCCCAAACTGTCGGTACGTGATAGGGCAGAATTGTTTGCCATCATCTGGGGACGGCACGAGGCGTTCACCCGCCTTTACGTCCGACTGGCCGAGGCGCTTGGGACGCTCGGCAATCCCGAGGAGGCGTTCGTCCCGTTGGACGCGTTGGCGCCGCGCGAAACCTCCATCATCGATGTGAAGCTCCTGAACGGGCTGGATCAGGAAGGTGGTGACCGGCTCGTCATGGTGTCACCCTCGGGTCAGCGCTCGGACTTGCCGAGGCCGGTGGTGACGGCGCTGACCGCTGAGTTGATCCTGCCGATGCGCGATACCCCCCACCCGCTGTTCGAAGGCACGGATCTGCTGGACTTCCCGGGCGCGCGGACGCGCTTCGAGAAGCCACTGGGCGACTATCTTCAGGATGCATCGGAGCCCCTGAAGGAATGCGTGCTGCGTGGCAAGGTCGCGTACCTCTTCGACCGCTACGTCGCCGAGCAGGAAATCACCTCGATGCTGCTGTGTATTCCTGACAGCAATATGGAAGTCGCCGATCTACCCAAGTTGGTGGAGGACTGGATCCACCATACGCACGGTGCAACACCCCAACAGCGTGCGGCAGCCCAGCAACTCCTGTTCTTTGTGTTGACGAAGGCCGACAAGCTGCTGATGCAATCCAAGGGCTCCGGGGATGACCCCACGACCCGGTTTGACCGCCGGATGCAGGCCTCGCTCATCGAGAAGTTTGCGCCGATGGCGACGTCTTGGCCCTTGGAATGGGCGCCCTCGGCGCCGTTTGACAATTGCTACTGGCTTCGTAACCCGAACTTTCCGGTGAAAGCCGTGATCGACTACGACACGGAGATGCGGGAGGTGAACTACAAGGCAGACGAGAAGCCCTTTCTTGACGAGCTGCGGGGGGGCTGCATCAATGCCGAGTTCGTCCAGCGGCACTTCAAGAACCCCACGGCCGCCTGGGATGCCGCAATGGCGTTGAACGATGGCGGTGTGACGTACCTGATCGACAGTCTCACACCTGTCTGCCGGCCAGAGATAAAGGCCAGCCAGGTGCAGGGACAGTTGGGCGAGACGGTTTCCCGGCTCTCCGACAGCCTATCGCGGTTCTTCGTCTCCGACGATCTGGCGGAACGTCTCGAGGAACGTATGGCCGCCGCCGCCGCACTGAACCAGGAACTGCTGCGGGTCTACCAGCATGGGCGTCTTGGCGCACTGCTGGATGAGATGGTGGTCAGCCCGGAACGCATTGCCGCTCGGATGCAACGCCCGCCGTCGAACGTGCGGTTTGTGGGTGGTCGGGCCAAGGCCTCAACCAGTCAGCCAGCCGTGGTCTTGCCGGGGCAGGGGGCTGCGCCTTCAATCCCTCAGGTTGTCCTGCCTGGGGGCGTGGCGGTCCCTGCGGCGCCGGGACCCGTGGCGTCCGATGCCGACGAAGTCCGCTCGATGACACGGGCGGAGTGGCGGGCCGAGATCGCTTTCGATGAATGGGTGAACGGTCTCAAGACCCTTGCGGGGACCGAGGATCTGGAAAGCCGCTTCTCGATCTCGCACTCGGCTGCCCATGAGTTGACGGGAGAGCTTATTCAAGCCGCCAAGCGTCAGGGGCTCGAGACGAAAATCGCAGGTGAGCTCGAGGCTCGCAGCTATCTCGACCGCAACGAGAGCGATACCTACTCCAGTGCTGCTGTCGCGGCCGAGCATCTGAACGCTTTCTCGATGGATGCGGGTGCGTCGTTCCTGCCGAACGAGGATCGGCCGGATATCGCGTTGCCCGATGGCTCCACCCGCAAGCCGTTTATTGCCCGGCGCCAAACGGATGGTGTCGACAGTCTACCGGCGGCGCCACGCGCTGCTCTGGTCGATTTTCTGACAGACTGGCTGCATGTGCTACATCGGGTGTTCGAGGATAACGCCAAGGACGTGGCCGGTAGCCAGATCGACCCGGAACAGAACCTGCGCCTGGGCGGCATTCTGAAAACCCTGAAGGCTGTCTGAGGCACCGATGTCCATAACCGTTCGCAAAGATCCGACACGGCGTCTGGGTGGCTGGGCGCTGATCGGCTTTCAAGGGCAGGCGTCCGCGGTGTCGATGATCGTCGAGCGTGACGGGGGCACGCTGTTCCTGGGTCCCCATGGCTGGCAAAGCGCACCGCACCAGTCTGCGCCCTATCAGGTCGAGACCGGCCCCGGCGGCGCCTTCATCCGCGTCGGTCCTGAAATCGTCAATCACCTCGAGCCTTACATCCCCGTAACGATCAAGCTGCCCGAAGCGGGGATCGAGGAGACACTCTCCTGGCCGGATGAAGTCATCCCCTCGCCCGACGCCTTCGAAGGGGGGGGTGTTCAAGGCAACGAGAACCTGATGCCCCAGGCCCCGCACCTCCGGAACGACCGCGCCCCAGAGCCGGTCCCGACAGATCCTGTGCCACCTTCTCCGCCGAAGCCCCCAATTGGCACTTCGGATACGGAACGTGGCCCTGTTGTTCCGCCGCCGCCCGAGACACCGCCGCCGCCGCAATCGCAACCTCGTGGCGGGTCGCCTTGGCCGTGGTTTGCACTTGTCTTGTTGTTGTTCATCGGCGCCGGGGCGGCTGGGTACCTCTATTGGGAAGAGATCACCGGGTTCATCGACGAGTCGGTGATTGTGGAAGCCGATACACCTGACAATGAAGATCCGATCGCTCCGCCTCCGGAGGATCCGGTCACCGAGGAGCCTGAAACTGTCGCGGAAGACCCGGAGCCCCCCACGATAGAGCCTCAGGCGCCAAGCGAGACGGCGACGCCGCGTTCCAATGAGGCGGTCGCCCCGCCCGCCGATGCGCTGGGTCCGCCCGCGTGCGACAGTGCGAACGCCGCCGCCGAGCAAGCGCCAGAACGTCTGCTCGAGGTCATGCGCCTCTGCCGTCAGGCCGGTAACGTGCCGGTGGAGGTCGAGGCGCTGGACCGGTTGCCTGCCTCGGGCGATACTGATCTGAGGTGGGGGCAGATCTACGACCCCAGCCGTGAGGAAGATGGCCGACCCTTCCGATTGAATGCGGATTCCGCGCTAAGGTCCTACAAGAGGGCGCTTGGCCGCGGAACGCCGGAAGTGGAGGCCGAGATCGCGCGGCTTTGCGCATGGCTGGCCGATGCCGGCGGAGTCAGCAATCAGGCCATCTTCGCGCGGCATTGTGAATGAGCCGGGGAGGAGACCGGAGATGAGAGTGCAGACCGCCATCCGGGCCTTAGCCGTTGTGATTGCGGTGATTGGCTTTCCGGTTCTTGCCCAAGCGCAGGCGCGCAAGCCGTTGCTGGTTGATGGAACCAGTACGATCTACCAGCGCGTTCTGGCCAAGGATGCGGCCGTGATGGTCGATGGACCGGGCGGGCAGGAGATCGGGCGGATCACGCCGTTCCTGCCGCTCTATGTTTTCGGTACCCAGGACGATGCCTGGCTCGAGGTCGGGCGCAGCCTGCTGGGCGGGCCTCAGGGCTGGGTCGACGCCTCGGCTACCGTGCGGTGGCGCCAGAACATCGTGGTTTCGTTCTCCACCCCAACGGCGCGGCAACGCCAGCTGATGTTCAGGACGCGCGACGACTTGATCGGCGTCGTCGAGCACGAGTCCCCCATCGGTACGGCGCGGTCGCTGCGTCACGCTGTCGAACAGCAGCAGTCCGCTGAAGGCGTGGTCACCATCGAACCGGAGGCATCGGTGCCGCTGGAGGAGAACTTCTACCTGCTGCCGATCCTAGATTGGGAGCAGTATCTCCATACGCCGACCTGGAACGACAACATGCGGATCCTGAAACTGGCCTCCCTGCCGTTGAAGGATACGGGCCAGTTCGCACCGGTCGCCGAGCCCGAACCGATCGCCTCCGGCGTGGTCTTCGTCCTCGACACGACCACCTCGATGGAGCCCTATATCGACGAGACGCGGCAGGCCGTTCTCGACATTGTGGACCGGGTGCAAGGCACCGACGGGGGCGATCTCGTGCGCTTCGGTGCCGTTGGCTTTCGCGATAGTGTCGAGGCGGCGGCGGCCGCCACTCCGCCCCGGGACATCGAGTATCGCACCAAGGTATACCTCGATCTCTCGCCTGATCAGGCGCCAGACATGGTTCGCTCCAGCCTCGCGGAAATCGTCGAGGCCGAGCAATCCACGGTTGGTTACGATGAAGATTCGATCGCGGGCATTCTGGCGGCACTCGAGCTGCCTGGCTGGGAGACGGCGGGGATCGACGGTGGCCCGGTGAAACAGCGGTATGTGGTGCTGATCACGGATGCCAGTCCGCACCCGCCGCGTTCCCCGAACGCCGAGCATACGCTCGTGCCCTCGGCGGTTCTGCAACGGGCACGCGACCGGGGCGTTACGCTTGTCGCCGTCCATATCAAGACCCCGGATGGGGTGCTGAACCACCAGATTGCCGAGCGGGTGTACCGCGAGATGACCCAGCTCCCGACCACTGGGCGGTCGCTCTACACCCCCGTCGACTTGACGGCGCCGGATGCCGACCCCCGCCGGGCCTTCCGCGCCGTGATTGACGGGTTCACCGAACAGTTCGCTGCCGACTACGACACTGCGCGGACCCAGGAATTGCTCGAAGCGCAGGAGGAGCGGGAACTGACCGAGGTCGAGGAAGCCTCGCTCGCCATGCGCCTTGCCTGGCTGGGGCGGCAAACCAACGCCACGGCGCCGGATGTGATCGAGGCCTGGACGCTCGACTACTCGCTCGAGGACCCGACCTTGCCTGCGTTGGACGTCCGTCTGCTGGTCACCAAGAACGAGCTTGCCACGATGCGCGACATCATGCGCGAGATCGTCCTGGCAGGCGAGATGGGGGCCGCGGGCGGCGACTTCTTCGCCTTCCTGCGCGGGGCATTTGCCCGGATGGCGACCGACCAGGGCCAGTTGGTCAACACCGAGTTCGAGACGCTGGACCAGGCCGTGGGCGAGTTCCTCGCCGATCTGCCCTACCGTTCGGAAATCATGGACATCACGCCCGAGCAATGGGCCTCGATGGGTTCGCGCCGAACGGCGATCCTGGACCGTGTGCATTCGGCCATGACGCAATTCGAGTTCTACCACGACAATCCGGCCTACTGGACCGAGCTCTACGAGGGGCAGGACCCGGGCGAGCATGTGTTCGCCATGCCGCTGATGGACCTGCCATGAGCGTGTGGTGACGGCGCAAACCGCGACCGCCGTGCCGGGTGAGACAAGCCCCTGCGTCCTGGCGATCAAGGATCTTCGCAAGACCTGGGAGAGCTCGGACAGGCGCTTCACGCTGTCGGTACCCTCGCTTGTGCTTGTGCGTGGCGAGATCGTCCTGCTGACGGGGGAAAGCGGTTCCGGCAAGTCGACGCTGCTCGAGATGATCGGGCTGGTCAGCCGCCCGGACGGCTGTGCCGAGTTCACGCTCGATGCGGGTCGTCTCGTGGATCTCGCGGCGCTCCATGCGGCGCGTGACGGCCGTGCGATGGCGCGCCTGCGGGCGGCCGCGATCGGCTATGTCGTCCAGACCGGCGCGCTGCTGCCGTTCCTGACACTCGCGCAGAACATCCGCCTGCCGCTGAAGCTGTCGGGGCAACGCGACGATGGCCAGGCCGCGCACCTGATCGCCGAACTGGGCCTCGACGGGCTAGAGGATGCCTATCCCGCGCAGCTCTCCATCGGCCAACGCCAGCGCACGGCCATTGCCCGCAGCCTCGTGCACCGGCCTCAGCTCGTTCTGGCGGACGAGCCCACGGCGGCGCTCGACCCGCTCAACAAGACCAAGGTCATCTCGCTTCTGGCCGATCTCGCCCACGAGCTTGGCAGCACCGTGATCATCGCGACCCACGACCGCGACCTGATGGACCGACCGGGGATCCGGCGCCTCCATGTGACCACGGCGCTCGACCAGGCGGACGGGATCGACCACGTCCATGGCATCGTGAGCCCGGCCCATGGCTGAGGCACCGCTGCGCACCGTCCTTGGCCTTGCCGTGCGCGACATGGCCCGCGAACCGGCCCATGTCGCCTGCATCGTGCTGCTGATCGCCGGGGTCCTCGCGCCGCTCCTGCTGCTGGTCGCGGTCAAGGCGGGCGTCATGCAGACGCTGATTGGAACGCTGCGGGAAAACCCGCAGATGCGCCTGATCGATATTGTCGGCAATCACGGCTTCGGGGCTGCGGAACTGGCCGACATCGCTGCCTGGCCCGAGACCGAGTTTGTCGTGCCGGAAGAACGCTCCATCGCCCGGCGACTGGAGCTGCGCGCGGCGGGTGCCCGGCAGGCGACGCGGGCGGATCTGGTCTCGTCCGCTCCTGGTGATCCCCTGCTGCCACCGGGCGTCACGCTGTCCGCCGGTCAGATCGCGATCACGCCGACGCTCGCCCAGCGCCAGGGCGTTGCCGCCGGTGACCGGATCGAGGCCTATGCGCTCCGTGGCCAGCCCCCGACGGCCAGGCTGCGCACGGAGCTCGAGATCGTGCACGTGCTCCCGCGCGGTTGGCTGCCAGGGAGCCAGGCGCTTGTGCCAGCCGCCTTTGTCTCGGAGGTCGAGGCCTTCTTCGATGACTTCGCCCTGCCGCACTACGGCGTGCCGGACGGCAAGGACATCGCCGAGCGTCCGGGCCGCTACGAGAGCTTTCGCATCTACGCCCGTGACATTCGCGATGTGGTCTCGCTGGAGGAGCGGATCGAACAGCGCCTCAACGTCACCGTCCGCTCGCGGGCGGCGGACATAGCCCCCCTCCTGGCGCTCGACCGCAATGTCGGACGCGCGCTCAACATCCTGATGATCTGCGGGGCGCTGGGGCTCGGGGCAGCCCTGCTTGCGCTCTTCTGGGCAAACGTCGAACGCAAGCGCGTCACGCTCTCGATGCTGGCGCTGATGGGGGCGCCGCCGCTGGCGCTGGCGCTCTTCCCGGTCGTGCAGGCCGCGCTCTACGCGCTGGGAGGTGTTCTCGCCGCGGCACTGGTCTTTGCCGCCGGAATGTCCGCCTTCAACGCGATGTTCGCTGAGGCGCTCGCACGGCTGGGCGGCGGTAGCGTGACCTTTGGGGACCCTGGTATTCTTGCGGCCATGGCGGGGGGCTCGATTCTCATTGCGGTACTGGCCGCCGGGGCCGCGGCTGTCCGGGCATCGGGAACGGACCCTGCCATCGTCATCCGCTCGGGAGGTTGATCATGCTTCTGTCCATCCTCGCCCTCGCGGCGCTTCTGACCGGACCAGCCATTGCACAGGACTGGGACCGCCAGCTTTGGGACCCGCAGCCGCCCGTCGAGGGGCAGATCGAGCTGCCTATCCCCTGTGACGGCTATATGGTCTTCGTGCCGGTCGAGACACCGGTGACGCCCGACAACCCGCTGTCCGACCGCGAACTCATCCTGGGCGGCGCGGACCCGACCACCGCCTATTCGGATTACTTCCGCACCGCCTTCCTACGAGGCGGTTTCACGGATGGCGCGGGGCGTGCCTTCTTCTACATGGCCAAGTACGAGGTGACTCGCGACCAGTGGGACGCCGTGACATCCTTCGGCGCCGAGTGCCCGAACCAGAACATGGGCGGCGCGCGGCCCCAGGCCGGGGTCTCGTGGTTCGGCGCCGTCGAGTTCACGCGGGCCCTGACCGAGTGGGTGCGCCAGAACCACCCAGGCGCCATGCCCTCCGAGGACGGCGCCCCCGGATTTGCGCGGCTGCCCACTGGCACGGAATGGGAATACGCCGCGCGCGGCGGTGTCGCCGTGGGCGATGACCAGCGGTTCCGGGCGGCCCTTCCCCCGATGCCGGAGGGCGTCGGGGAATACGCCTGGTTCCAGGGGCGGCGCTCCTCTAACGGCTCGTTCCGACCGGTCGGCATGAAGCTGCCGAACCCGCTGGGGCTGGACGGGATGTTCGGGGGCGTCGAGGAGATCGTTTTCGATCCCTATGCGCTCAACAACCTCGGGCGCCTGCACGGCCAGCCGGGCGGCTTCGTCACGCGCGGCGGCTCGATCGGTACGCCGGAGGGGGAGCTGTCCAGCGCCCTTCAGGTCGAATGGCCCTATTTCGATGCGACCACGGGGGCGGCGAATGCGGCCGATACCATCGGCCTGCGCCCCGTGCTGGCGGTCCATGTGAACACCTCGACCAGCCGCACGGGCAAGATCCGCGACTGGTGGCAGCAGGGCGTCGAGGGCGACGCGGGGCAGGAGGAGGATCCGCTCGCCGTGCTCGACGAGCTGATCAAGCGCCGCTCGGACCAGCGCCTGCTCGATGAGCTGGAGTTTGTGCGCGGCTCGATCGTCTCGGACAGGCGGGCGCGTGACGCGGATGCCGGGCGGGCGTTGAAGCTCTCGCTCCTGAACGGCGCTGTCCTCAGCGAGTGGATGCGCCGCGCCGCCGCGGATGTCGCGCGTCAGAGCGTGGTGCGCGATATCCTGGCCGAGAGCATCGGCACCGACCTCGAGGTTCCCGGCGACCGCGAGACCGTCGCCCAGCAGGACGTCAAGATCGCGCAAAGCCAGGCGGAGTTCGAGCTGGCCGCGGGCATCTATGTCGACACGCTGACAGGCATTGCGGATGTCGCCGGCGCCCAGGACATCGCGGCGCAGACGGCCGTGCTGGAGATCGAGCTGACCGCGCGCGGACAGCAGGACATGGTCCTGGCCGTCACCCGCTTTGCCGAGAATGTGGGTTTTCTGCAGGCCGAGCCCGGGCGTGCACGCCAGGACCTGCTTGACGACGCGCTGCGTTAGGGATCGCTGGACGGCGCGCTCAGGCGCCGCCCGCATCGGCGCAACATTCCTCGGTCAGGAAGGCAATCAGGCCATCCATCGCCTCGTAATTGGCCGAGCAGTGATGCGTCGTCCCCTCTCGCCGACGCAGGATCAGCCCCGCGCTTTCGAGGTGCTTGAGATGATGCGACAGCGTGGATCCCGGAATGCCCATCTGCTCCTGAATCCCGCCCACGGGCATGCCGCCGGGCCCCGCGCGGACCAGCAGGCGATAGATCGACAGGCGCACGGGGCTGCCGATCGCCTCCAGTCCCGCCGCTGCACTCTCTAAAGTTTTCATCATCTTCCCTGATACGCGGTGACGCGGCCCTTGTCATTGCCGCGACTTGCAGGCACGCTCTGACGATCTGAAACAGTAAGAAAGGAGGTGATCCAATGTCGAGTGAGACCTTGGAGATGGTGGGTGGAACAATCCGGGGAGCGACCTGCTAGGGGCAGCCTCCTTTCCGGTTGGAACCGGACTGGCGCGGCATCTTTGACCGGCGCCTAACCATCCAGCCACTCCAGCTCACGCAGGGCCGCCTCCGGGCGGCCCTGTTCTTGTTTTGGGGTGCCCGCGCGCGCGCTGAACCTGCGCGGCGCGGGTCTCCGTCGCGCTCTCCCACCCACCCTCGCGCGGGCACCCGGCGGCGGGCACTGTGCTAGAAACGTCCTTCGACAAGGGCGGCCACTCGGACCCCCCAATTGTAGCGGCCATAGCGCCGGTCGAAGTGGCGGGCGGCCTCGCGCAGGCGGGCAAGGCGCCG
>JBCCDA010000043.1:0-32779 GCA_039033215.1 Pseudomonadota bacterium
AGCCACAGACAACGACACTGCTCGGTGCAGGCTGGACAGCTACCGTCGACCAGGCCCTGAACTTGCACCTCATCCGGGAGGCCACTGAATGACAAACCTCAGTCCCACTCGCTTGCAAGTGATGTGGAATCGTCTGCTCTCTGTCGTCGAAGAACAGGGTCAGACCCTGATCCGGGCGGCGTTCTCGCCCATCGTTCGCGAATGTGGCGATATTTCCGCCGGGATCTTCGACCGCCAGGGACGCATGCTGGCCCAGGCTGTCACGGGTACACCCGGACACATCAACACGATGGCCGAAGCGGTGCGCACTCTGCACAATCGCTGGCCCGAGGACGACATGCGCCCCGGTGACATCTTTGCGACCAACGACCCGTGGATCGCATCGGGCCACCTGAACGACCTGCTGTTGATGATGCCGGTCTTTCATGGAGGTCGCGTGATCGGGTTCACCGCTTGCACCTCGCATCTGGCTGATCTGGGCGGTCAGGGCATGGGCCCCGAGGGCTCGGACATCTTCGACGAAGGTCTGCGCCTGCCGCCCTGCAAACTGGTGCACCAGGGGCGGCTGGACCCGCTCATCATGGACATCCTGCGTGTGAACTCGCGCGAGCCGGCAGGAAACGAGGGCGACATCTACGCGCTAGTGGCCTGCTGCGAGGCCGGCGCCAAGCGGCTTGCCGAGACTATGGAGGAGTTTGGTCTGGCGGACCTCAATCGGCTGGCCAGGCACATTCTGGAAACCTCGCGCCAGGGGACCCTCGCCGCTATCGCCGAAGCGCCGCACGGCACGTACCGCCATGAGCTTATGGTTGATGGATATGAGACACCCATCAAGCTTGCCGCGACGGTGACAATCGGCGCGGACGGGATCGACCTCGATTTCGCTGGGACAGCCCCTTGTTCGGCCAAGGGCATCAATGTGCCGCTGAACTATGCCGCAGCCTACGCGGTGTTCGCCATGCGCTGTATCTTCGGTGCGGATATTCCGAACAACGCAGGATCCCTGGGCGCCTTCCGTGTGACTGCACCGCCGGGCTGCATCCTGAACGCCCAACCGCCCAGCCCCGTTGCGATGCGTCATACTTTGGGGCAGATGACGCCAGACTTGGTCTACGGCTGTCTGGTACAGGCAGTGCCTGACCGTGTACCTGCCGAAGGCGCATCGGCCATGTACGACTTGCCGCTAAGAAGCCCCCCGGAAGTCGCCCAGCGTGGCGACGAGACCTTTGCGGTGGAGTTCGTGCACAACGGCGGCACCGGCGCGCGCCCAGGGCGGGACGGACTGTCGGCCACAGCGTTCCCCTCGGGTGTCTGGGGCACGCAGGTTGAGATCGCCGAGCAGGTCGCGCCCGTCCGATTTATCCGCAGGGAACTGCGTACGGACAGCGGCGGGCCCGGCCGTCAACGCGGCGGCTTAGGTCAGCATATCGAACTTACGCCGTCTGGGGACGATGCGTTCCTGCTGTTCCTCTCGGTCGAGCGAGTGCTCTATCCCGCCGAGGGTCGAGCAGGCGGCGACGCCGGTGCTCCTGGCCGCATCCGCATCGGCGCCCCTGGCAGTCCCGGCAAGGACTTGCCCGGGAAGGGGGCTTTCCGGGTTTCACCAAGCGAGGCTCTGGTCTTCGAAACCCCGGGAGGCGGCGGTCACGGTCCGCCGGAGCAGCGTGATCCCAACCGTGTCGCCTCAGACCTAGCGGATGGATTGATCACGAACCATGCAGCACTAACCAGCTACGGACGGAGACTGACGTGACCCGACAAAGCGCCCCCGGCGCAGACCTGAGAGATGTCGGAGACCGCGCAGTGGCGCCGGAACTGGCCCAGGAAGGTGCGAACTTGCTGGCGGGGCCGGTACCCCGAGCCAATGTCGCCAGGCTAGAGGCCTATGCCTTGGCAGATCTATCCCTGCCTCCCGGCAAGCGGCCTGTCCAACTTGCGCAGAACGAGAGCGCGTTTCCACCAAGCCCGAGCACGTTCGCAGCGGTTGAAGGCGCTCAGCTCTACCCCGACGCCGACTGGACAGACCTGCGTATGGCGATCGCCACAGTTCATGGCGTTGATCCCGCGCTGATCCTGTGCGGCAGCGGCTCGATGGAGCTGATCGGCGCGCTCATCCGCGCTTATGCGGGCCCAGGCGACGAGGTGTTGGCACCCCAGCATGCCTACGGCTTCTTCCGGACTGCAACGAACATCGCAGGGGGCGCCTATGTGACCGCGCCCGAGGT
Source organism: Pseudomonadota bacterium (assembly GCA_039033215.1). Taxonomy (GTDB): domain Bacteria; phylum Pseudomonadota; class Alphaproteobacteria; order Rhodobacterales; family Rhodobacteraceae; genus Thermohalobaculum. The sequence continues at coordinate 2,226 of JBCCDA010000043.1, forward strand.
GGATTTGAACGCGTCCGTCGACGCCCTGATCGCCGCGGTAACTGATCGGACCAGGGTTGTGTGTATCGCGAACCCCGCCAATCCGACAGGAACTTGGTTGCCAGCAGACGAAATACACCGGCTGCGCAAGGAACTGCCCAGCCACATTGTTCTGCTGGTGGATGAAGCCTACGGCGAGTTTGCGCCGGGTCCCGCCTTACAAGACGAACTTGTCCACCACGGCAACACGGTGATCTCGCGGACCTTCTCCAAAGCGTACTGCTTGGCAGGTATGCGTGTCGGCTGGGCCATTATGCCCCTGGCAATCGGGCTCGAGGTCCGAAAGCTCCTGAACCCCAACAATGTCAGCACCGCCGCACAATCCGCCGCCACCGCCGCGATGCGTGATCAAACATACATGCGCGATACCGTCAGGCGGATCGCTGCGTCCCGCGAGCGGTTCGCGTCACGAGTTGATGCCATGGGTCTCTGGACCACCGCAAGCCACGCAAACTTCGTCCTGATCCGATTTGCCGACGCAGATGAGGCGGCCCGTGCCGACCGGGCGCTGCGCACCGAGGGGATCATCGTCCGAACACAATCGGGACATGGTCTGCCGGAGTGCCTGCGCGTGACAATCGGGACCCACGCAGAGATGGACCTGACTGCCGAGACGCTACGGGATTGGATCGCAGGAGGCCGCCCATGACCGATGCCAACAGGGGACGCGCTCGGATCGGGGTGCTGGTGCCCTTCACCAACACCAACCTCGAGCCAGACCTCGGCCTGCTTTGTCCGAAGGGCGTCTCGCTCCACTGGGCGCGGCTCGGCGGCTATGACGTGGACGAAATCCCGGACGAGGAACAAATGGCCGGGCTGGGCGCCACCGATCTCGATGAACCGCTGCGTCTCGTTCTTGGAGTGCGGCCCGATGTGGTGCTCTATGGCTGCACCTCCGCCACGCTGACCCATGGTCCCGCCTTCGACCGGGGGCTGGCCGAGCGGATAGCGACTGCAGCCGATGCACCAACGGTCACCGCCGCGGGTGCGCTAGTCCATGCGCTGAAGACCCTGGGGGTTTCCCGCATAGGCTTTGCCTCGCCCTACGTCGGCGCGATCAACGACATGGCGGTTGCATTCTTGGAAGCGGAGGGGATCGAAACCGCAGCATGCGCCGACATCGGTCGTGTCCTGGACAACTACGGGCAAGGGGAGCTCTCGCCCGCCGAAGTGCACCGTCTTGCACTGAGAGCTGATGGCCCGGATGTCCAGGCCATCGTGCTCTCCTGCACTGACATGCGAAGCGTCGAGGCGATCGCGGGGCTCGAGGCGGAGCTGGGCAAGCCGATAGTCTGCTCGAATCAGGCGATGATGTTCCAAGCGATGGAGGTACTGAGGCTTCCGTATTGGGACGGTCTTGAGCGTTACGGACGTCTCTTCGCGGCAGCGGATGCACGCCAGCCAGCATCCCACTGACTGCCGCGCGTGGATCGGCGCATCAGCGCGGCGCATAGGGATGTCGCAGGGAAGCACGCGTGGGTGTTGCCCTCGATTACGAACCCACTTTGGGCGGCGGATACTGCATCCGGTTCAAGACGTCATCCCAGCTCACATGGTTGCGCACGAACTCGTTCGCCGCGTCGCGCCGGGGCTGGTAGTCCCAACTCGTCAGGAGCCCCTTCTCCATCGCCGCATGGACAGCGCGGCGCTGCTTCTGGGTCGCGATGACGTCCGCCGCGATAGTCGTGCTGTCCCACCGGGCCGCCGCCTCCTCGGCAAAGGCTGCGACCACCGCCGCAAGATCCGGGTCGCCCACCAGGTTCACCAACTCCGCCGGATCCGCCTCCACATCATAGAGCTGCGCGGGATCGGCATCGCAATGGATGTATTTCCAGCTGCGTCCATCCAGATCCCGCCTGATCATGCAGACGGGTACGGCTGGTGCCATCTCGGCGCAGTACTCACCAATTGCCTCGGTCTGGGTTTGCCGCCCTTCCCGCAACGTAGGCGCCAGCGAGACGCCGTCCACCGGCATCCCCAGCGGCCCTTCCACTCCCGCCAGATCAAGGATCGTCGGGAGCAGATCCACCAACGAACAGGGCCCATCTGCCTCCTGGGACAAGATCCCAGGTCCGGCGACGATCAGGGGAACGCGGGCGGAGTGCTCGAAAAACGCCATCTTGTACCAAAGCCCGCGTTCACCCAGCATATCGCCGTGGTCCGCAGTGACGATTACTACGGTGTTCTCGAGCTGCTCCGACTCCGTGAGTGCCTGTACAATCGTGCCGACCTTCGAGTCAAAGTACGAAGTGTTCGCGTAGTAGGCGTGCCTGGCATTGCGAACCTGGGCGTCTGTTACGTCGGCTACATCGGCTTCGATCCCTTTCATCAGCCGTTGGCTGTGAGGATCCATCGCTGTCGATGCCTCAGGCATATCGATCGCGTCATGATCGTAGAGGCCCCACCACTCCGGCCGGGCAACATAAGGGTCGTGCGGGTGAATGAAGCTGGCAACCATGCAGAACGGCGCCACCCTCTCCATCGCGTATTCGAAGATCCGGCGGCGGGCGAGAAATGCCGTCTCCTCATCATACTCGATCTGGAACGTCGTGGCGGCCTGACCCGCGTTCCGAACCGCATCCATATTGTGGTAGAAACTATCGATCCGCTCGTCCGGCAACTCCCAATCGGGGGTCCAGGAATGATCAGAGGGGTAGATATCGGTGGTAAGCCGCTCCTCGAACCCATGGAGCTGGTCGGGCCCCACGAAGTGCATCTTGCCGCTGAGACAAGTGCGATATCCCGCGGCCCGCAGATAGTGCGCGAAGGTTGGAACCGTGGCGGGAAACTCGGACGCATTATCATAGGCCGAAATCCGGGTGACGAACTGCCCAGACATGAAGCTGAAACGCGAGGGGGCGCAGAGCGGTGCGTTGCAATAGGCGGCGTCGAACCGGGTTCCGCGGGCGGCGAGCGCACTCATGTGCGGGGTCCGCACGAGCGGATGGCCATAGGCACCGGTGAACTGAGGCGCCAGTTGGTCGGCCATGATGAGGACGATGTTCGGTCGTTGGTCTGTCATGTGGAGATCTCCTGAGGATGCAACGATGTCTCAGAAAACCCTCGGGGGCGGCTGGTAGCTCATCGGCTTGGCATGCCCCGTCATCGCGCCAGCGCTCCCTCTCGAACCGATCAGGCTGAAACCCTGGATCGGATCGAGGACGCAGGCAACGGAATTCGCACGAAGTGGGGGGCAGCACCCTACCCGGCCGGCGGGTCGAACTGCTCCTCAATGACGCTGATCAGGGTGTCCGGGTCGACGGGCTTTTGCAGGATCGGCCCGGCGGGTTCATCGGCGTCTTCCGTGGCATGCCGCCCATAGCCCGACATGTAGATCACCGGCAATCCATGGCGCATCCTGCGGATGTCTCGCGCTACCTCGAAGCCATTGCCATCACCAAGTTGTATGTCGGTGAGCGCTAGATCGACAGGCTCTCCAGAACGTATGATGCCCACGGCATCATTCGCTGACCGCGCGCCCCGGACCGCGTAGCCCACGCCCAAGAGAATTGCCTCCAACATCACTAGTTGTTCCGCATCGCTCTCAACGACTAGAATCCTCCGGCGCCCGGCGGGAACTCGGCGGCTCGGCATGGTTTCGCGCACAGCAGTCGCCGGCTCTGCCGGCAAGATCATCTCGATACTAGTGCCGGCACCTTCGGTCGAGGCAATGCGCAGCGCGCCACCCGATTGCTGAACGAAGCCGAAGACAATCGCGAGACCGAGACCGGCTCCCGCAGCGTCCCGTTTGGTGGTGAAGAACGGGTCCGTGCATCTGAGACGCACGTCCTCGCTCATACCCGGCCCGTTATCCGAAACCGTTATGCTGACAGCTGTCCCGTCGCCACCATCGGCAGGTGCGGCGAGTGTCGCGGTTACTTCGATCCGGCCGCTGCGCGCCTGGCCAATCGCATCGCGCGCATTCAGCACCAGATTCAGAAGCGAAGTGTCCAACTGCGCCTGGTCACAGGTCACTGCAAAATCCCCAACCTCGTTCGCCACGATCAGGGCAATCGTGTCGCCAAGCGCTGGTCCGGCAAGCTCCTCAACCGACGCGAGGACGCTGCCAGTGTCCCGCGCCGCAAATGCGCCGCTGGTCTGGCTGGCAAAGGACAGCAATCGACCCGACAGGGCTGCGCCACGGTCGATGGCGTGACGGGCGGTGGCCAAGTAGCCCGCCGCCGCGCCTGATAACTCCTCGCGCAGTACCAGGTCGGTCGCATAGCGGATCGTGGCAAGGATGTTGTTGAAGTCATGCGCGATCCCGGCAGCCAGCTGGCCCAACGCATCAAGCCGGTCGGTACGCTTGAGCATATCTGCCTGCTCGGCCACCGTCTGCTCCAGTCTCGCCCGGCTTTGAGCCTGGTCGACGGCCTTGCCAAGCTCGGCAGATGTGAGCCCAGCCTTGACCAGATAGTCGGCGGCGCCCCTGGTGATGGCAGCGACAGCTGTCGCCTCGTTACCTTGACCAGTCAGCATGATCACGGGGCAATTGGGCGCCGCCACCTTACAAGACGCGAGCACGTCGAGCCCGTCTTCGCCGTCCAAACGGTAATCGAGCAGAATGCATTCGATGGGGAGCGCGGCAAGGTGCTCCAGCCCTTCGGGGCCGGTTGCAGCAGAAGTCACCGTGTAACCGGGCAGATCCAGCACCAGAAGATCGAGCAGCTCACGGTCGTCCCGGCTGTCGTCGATGACGAGCAGATGTGTCATCTCCACGCGATGGGCGAGGACTGGACCCAAGGGTACACATGCATATGGCTGGCGCTCCTAAACTGGCTAAGCATCGTCGGTAGCATGTGCTGCGAGCGGAAGCGTCAGGTAGAAAGTCGTCCCCCCCTCACCCTCGCCCATGGACTCAACGGTTACCGTACCACCGTGCGCGGCGATGATCTTCTCGACCAGAGCTAGTCCCGCCCCTGTGCCGCTACCATACTCGCCGTTTCTGTGGAGCCTCGTGAAGATGTGGAAGATTCTGTCGTGGTATCGCGCCGCGATTCCGATGCCATTGTCGCGAACGGTGAAGACGTCATCGAGCCTCTGGCCCGCAACTTCCACTTGCGCCAAGTAGCTGATCGTAACGTTTGGCGGTGACGTGTCGTTATAGACCACCGCGTTCTCAACAAGATGACGGAACATCTGCTTGAGCAGCCGGGCATCCCCCAAAACCTGCGGCAGTGCGGCATCAACCTGAACCACTGCCCCCCGATCCTCGAGCAACGCCGCGAGCTCGTGTCGGGCGGCTGCAATCAGCGTTGTCGGGTCGAGCGCAACACGTGCCAGATCAGGGCGCCCAATACGCGAAAGTTCGTAGAGATCCGAGATCATCCGGTCCATGCGTTCGCACAGGTTGACGATCTGGCCAACCCGATCCTCCGCTTCGGGGGGTAGTGCCTCGCGCGCGAGGAAACCCGCGTTGATCGCGATACCCCGAAGTGGTTCCTTCAGATCATGCGAGGTGATGTAGACAAACCGCTCGAGGTCGTCCGACGCGCGCGCCAGTTCATCGCGGGCACGCCCCAGTTCGCGACGCGTTGTCTCGAGATCCGTCTCTTTCGGCGCCTTATGGCTCATGGCGCGCCGGGTTTGCGGCAGATGGCTGGTCCGAGGTGCGCGGCGTCAACCGTCATTGAGCATGGCGTCCATCTGTTCCAGATGGGAAAGCTCCAGCGGTTTGTGGATGTAGTCGCGCACAACTTCGTAACGGTCGGCTCGAACACGATCCTGTTCCGAGAGCGACGTGGTGAGCATCACCACTGTGATTCGCGCGAAATCACTGCCAAAAAGCCGGGTCGCCTCGTCCAGAAACTCGAACCCGTTCATCCGGGGCATATTGATGTCGAGCAGGATCACATCGATCTTGGGATGCACCCGCTCTTTGAGATACTCCAGCGCGTCGGTTGCCATGGTGAAGCAATGCACGTTCTCGACCAGACCGGACTTGTCGATCAGGCGTCGATAGAGCGTGTGGTCAATGTCATTGTCGTCAATGAGCATCAAGTGCTCGATCATTGCGCTCCCCCTTGAGGATCACTGTGAACGTCGCCCCTTTGTCCAGTTGGGATGACACAGATATCCGTCCACCCAAGTTTAACGCGATCCGGTGGCAGATAGCGAGTCCCAGTCCTGTTCCATAGTACTCCCTCTCGGGATTCAGCCGCTGGAACATCTGGAAGATCTTCTCCTGATACTCCTCCGGGATACCGATCCCGTTGTCGCTGACCGAAAAGCCCACGAATCCGTCGAGAGCATCGACGGAGCTGATAGTGATCACCGGTGGCCGCCCCGGGGCCCGGAACTTCACGGCGTTACTGACGAGATTGGCTAACAGCTGACGCATGTGTGCGGGATTTGCCCGCACGCATGGCAGGTCGCCGACCTCGATTCGGGCGCCCGCTGCAGTGATATCTGCCTGGAGATCGGCAATGCACATGGCGGCGAGCTCGTTGAGCTCGACAGGTTCGCCAGCACTCGTTGTGCCGACAACGTTTGTGTAGACAAGGACATCGTCGATCAGTTCCTGCATCCGTTCGATCGTCTGCTGCAACTGACTTGCGAGCGTGCGCTCGATCTGACCAACGTCTGCGCCAAGCTCCTCCTTCAGCGCGTCCAGCAGCATCAGGGCCGTGTTTGTCGGTGACTTCAGGTCGTGCGACGTCGCGTACGCGAAGGCCCTTAGATCGTCGTTGGCCGCCTTGGCCTGCAGAATCTGCTCCTCCAGTGAGGTGTTGAGTACCTGGATCTGCTCCAGGCGGAGGCGTTCTTCGGTGATATCCTGACGCATCAGCAGGGTCTCCCCCCCCTTGAGCCGCCGCGTTGTCCGGACAACCGTAGAGCCAGTCTGGAACTGATACTCATCCCGGAAGCCGTCCTCCAGGCCATCGCTAGTCATGTAGTCGAGCATGCCCTCCTTGGTTCGTCCGCCCAACCTGATGACGCCGTTTTCAATCAGTTCTCGAATGGCTTCACGATAGGCGCGGCCGCGTGCCAGCACCCGATCACCGTCGACGACACGGGCTCTTGCGTCGGAATTTGTGTACATAATCCTTCCATCGGGCGAGATCAGAACGAGACCCAGAGGAATATGGTCGATCAGTTCACTGGCGACCCGGCGTCGCGCGTCCGCCAGGTGGCTTCGGTACAAGACCCATCCGACCACCCCCAGAATGAAGGCGAGCGTGATCGTGGCGATCTGAAACGTCAGCGTCAGGCGCTGGTCGGTCCAGAAAGGGGGGGGCTGAAACCATTGAGCGCGGAGGGCAAAGTAATCCGCCGATGCAAGGTAACCCGGTATGATCGCGTTTAATCGCTCCCTGACTGCCCCGAGACCAAAGCGCAGTGCAATTGCCCGCTCCGTGAACAGCGCTGGCGGGTCGATTGCCACGATCTGATTCAAGACACCCAGCGAACGAGCGGCATCCTGCATCGCGTTGGTGGGATAGACGATCGCGTCCACCTCGCCGGCAAGCAATGCGCGCAGAAGATCCTCGTGGTCCGTTTCGTAGATGGCTAGATCGAAACGCCCGTCACGTTCAAGAATCCGGCGCGCCGAGTTGACAGCCTGGACACCGACCCGCAGCCCCATGAGGTCGTTCAGCCCCGTGATGCCGCTTTCCTGCCCGGATGGGACAAAGATTGACGCCGGCGCCCGCTCGATCGGAGCGGTGAAATCCATACGGGTCCTTCGCTCAGGGTTGATGGCCACCTGCGTGACCATGTCGTAGGTTCCCTCGGCGGGTCCGGCAGCCCACTCATCCAAGGTCAGTTCGACGAACTCTACCTCGACACCCGCAAGCGCAGCGATGTCACGCAATGTCTCTACCGAGAACCCGGTGAAACTGCCGTCCTCTTCGACCACATTGTAGGGTGGGAAGGTGGAGACGCCGACTTTCAGCACCTCCTTCGGCTCGTATGCGCCAACGTCGACGAAAAAGTGACGCCGGCGCAGGTCCAAAAGCTCCCCGCCCTTGTCGAGTATGGTGATGGCGCTGTTGAGCGCACTCAGCAGATCTGAATGGGTTGGGCCTAACGCAATCCCAAGCTCGACCGTGCGAAGCTGTGAACCCACCGCCCCAATACGGTGGTCAATCCGCGCCGCATAGGTGAGGCTGAGTTTCAGATGCTCAGGCAGAACAACCCCATCCAGATCGCCCGTCAGAAGCCGCGTGAGCAGCACTTCCAGCGAGGGCACAACTACAACGGTGTTGCCTGACAGTATCTCTGGCAGGTCCGTATCCGGAAACGGCGTGATTACGCCCAGCCTTTTGCCACGCGGTTGGGTGAAGTCGCGGTCCTGCAGCCGGTCATCGCGCACGAACAGACGGAGCTGCGACTCTGCCACCGCGGTCGAGAACACCACATCCGGTCCCGTTGGCCGTGGAACCCCGGCCAGGAATGCAATCTCAGAGGCTTCGAGTGCCGCCATCGCCGTGCCGATATCCAGGAAGACCCGTTGTCGAACCTCGATCTCCATGATCTCAGCCAGGCGCTCCATCACGGTGCCAGCGAACCCGCCAACGGTGCCGGCGCTGTCGCCAAACGTGAAAGATGTCGATTCCACCACGCCGTAGGTCAGGGGTTGGTCCTGCGCACGCCCCGCGTCCGGCCATGCCCAAATCGCCAGGACGAGCATCAACCAAGCAGAGACCTGGAAGCTGAAGCAAAGACAAGAACGCATTTAGGACCGCCTACGGAAGGGATGCTCGTCACCAAGGCATCAAGCGAGCAACCTAAACGTGTGGAGAGCTCAGTTAAACATCGATCTGGTTATATTCTTCCCGGCGCCGCATCAGCAGCCCGCACAGCTTGTTGACAAGACTTCGTGGCCGGTGTCCGTTCGCCCGGCACTCTATGGAGGACGGATCATGGCAGGCGGCGACGCACCACTGGGCACGGGCGGGCATCTCTACCTGATCGACGGATCAGCCTACATCTTCCGCGCCTATCATGCGCTGCCGCCCCTGACGCGCAAGTCCGACGGCCTGCCCATCGGGGCAGTCTCGGGCTTCTGCAACATGCTCTTCAAGATGGTGCAGGGCTTCGGAACAAAGGGACCAACGCATCTGGCAGTGATCCTGGACTATTCGTCCAAGAGCTTCCGCAACGATCTCTACGATCAGTACAAGGCGAACCGCCCACCTCCGCCGGAAGATCTGCGACCCCAGTTCCCGCTCATCCGCGATGCGACCCGCGCCTTCGGTCTGCCGTGCATCGAGATGGAGGGGTATGAGGCTGACGATCTGATCGCGACCTACGCTGTCCAGGCCCGCGAAGCCGGAGCCACCGTGACAATCGTGAGCTCGGACAAGGATCTGATGCAGTTGGTCGGCGGTGGCGTCGACATGCTGGATCCGATGAAGAACGCGACGATCGGACCGGAGGAAGTCGAGGTCAAGTTCGGCGTTGGCCCTAACCGGGTCATCGATGTGCAGTCGCTTGCCGGGGACTCCGTGGACAATGTTCCAGGCGCACCCGGCATCGGAGTGAAGACCGCCGCGCAGCTTATCAACGAGTACGGTGATCTGGACACGCTTCTGGCGCGCGCCGAGGAGATCAAGCAGCCAAAGCGGCGCCAAACGCTGATCGACAATGCCGATCAGATCCGCATCTCACGTGATCTGGTGACCCTGATGACGGACGTTCCGGTGCAGAACAGCCTTGCGGAGTTTGCTCTGGAAGCGCCAAACCCCGAGGTGCTGCTGGGGTTCCTCGCGGAGATGGAGTTCCGAACCCTGACCAACCGTGTTGCCGAGGCACTGGGGGCAGAGGCACCCGTTGTCGGCACGGTCGAGACGGCGGATGCGGCAACGACCACTGCAGACGCCTGGACGCCCGGGGCCCAGCGGAAGCTGCCGGAGTTGAAGCCCGCCGACTACGCCGTCATTCGGGAGATGACGGCGCTTCAGGCGCTGATAGCCGATGCCTACGAGACGGGGCGATTGTGCATCGACCTCGAGACGACATCGCTCGATGAGATGGTGGCCGAGATCGCAGGCTTCGCCCTGGCTGCCCGGGTTGATGCCGCGGCCTATGTCCCGGTCGGCCATGTCGAGGGGGAAGGTGACCTGCTGGGCGCTTCCAATCGGGTCGAGGGGCAGCTGGCTCGGGAGGACGTTCTCGACGCCCTCCGTCCGATTCTGGTCGATCCCTCGATCATCAAGATCGGGCAGAACCTAAAGTATGACCTCAAGGTGCTCGCACGCCATGACACCCCGGTGGCGCCCATCGACGACACGATGCTGCTGTCCTATGCGCTCGATTCAGGGCTCGGCGGACACGGGATGGACGAACTGGCCGAGCGGCACCTCGGCCACAAGCCGATCTCGATCAAGGAGCTCATCGGGTCGGGAAAGTCGGCTATCACCTTCGACCGGGTCGAGATCGCCAAGGCCGCCCCCTATGCCGCCGAAGACGCGGACGTGACCCTGCGCCTCTGGCACAGGCTGAAACCGCGGCTGGCGGCGGACCGTGTGAGCAGCGTCTATCACACGCTGGAACGCCCGCTGATCCCGGTGCTGGTCGACATGGAGCGCGCGGGCATCAAGATCGACCGCGGGATTCTGGGCGATATGTCCAACCGATTTGCCCAGAAGATGGCCGAGTACGAGGACGAGGTCTATGAGCTGGCCGGAGGCAAGTTCAACATCGCCAGCCCCAAGCAGCTGGGTGAGATCCTGTTCGACAACATGGGGCTCGAAGGTGGCAAGAAGACCAAGACAGGCGCCTGGGGCACCGGCGCCGACGTGCTGGAGACGCTGGCCGCACAGGGTCACGACCTGCCCGCGCGGGTGCTGGACTGGCGGCAGCTCTCCAAGCTGAAATCCACCTATACGGACGCCCTGCCGACCCATATCAACGCGAACACAGGGCGGGTGCATACCTCCTTCAGCCTGGCGGCCACATCCACCGGGCGCCTCGCCTCCACCGACCCCAACTTGCAGAACATCCCCGTCCGCACGGAGGAAGGCCGCGCGATCCGAAAGGCCTTCGTCGCGGACGACGGGAACGTGATCTTGTCGTTGGACTACTCCCAGATCGAGCTCCGGATCCTCGCCCATATCGCCGACATCCCCGCGCTCAAACAGGCGTTCAAGGACGGCCAGGACATCCATGCCTCGACCGCCAGCGAAGTCTTCGGCGTTCCGATAGATCAGATGACCCCGGAAATCCGCCGCCAGGCCAAAGCGATCAACTTCGGCGTCATCTATGGGATTTCCGCCTTCGGGCTATCCAACAACCTGCGCATCCCCCGCGGCGATGCCCAGGACTTCATCGACCGCTACTTCGAGCGGTTCCCCGGCATCAAGCAGTACATGGACGACACCAAGGCCGAAGCGAAGGCGCGCGGCTATGTCAGCACGCTCTTTGGCCGCCGCATCCACACGCCCGGGATCACTCAAAAGGGCCCTGGCCGCGGCTTCGCCGAGCGCGCGGCGATCAATGCGCCGATCCAGGGCAGCGCCGCCGACATCATCCGCCGCGCCATGATCCGCATCCCCGCTGCGATGGAGCATGCCGAGCTCACCGGGCGGATGCTTCTGCAGGTCCATGACGAGTTGCTGTTCGAGGTGCCGGAGGCCGAGGCTGACGCCACCGCCGAGACCGTGCGCAAAGTCATGGAAGCCGCTGCCCTGCCCGCCGTCAAGATCGACGTGCCCCTGGTGGTCGACGCCGGTCAGGGGGCTAGTTGGGCCGAAGCGCACTGAGAACACGCCAGGATGGATCTCCTATCGTTGCTAACGGCGGCGTTCGATGTCCACCGAACCCAGATCATGGAGCTTGAGAACAAACTTCGGACTCACAGCTTTGCCGTAACTGCAGAAGTTAGCCTCGAGATCGAACGTGATTGGCGCCATTCAAGACTCTACACGGCTGATTTTTTGGTTGTGGACGAGGAAGGTAGCGCGCCTCGCCTCGTTGAATTGTCTCCTGTCGAATTCGTTGATCATCCTCCAATTCAGGTCGTTGACCGTGGCGTTGAGCTTGAAATCAGGGAGCTGGTTTGGGACCGGGTGCGGTTCGTGATCGGCGGGCGCAGGCTTGACGCATCAGACTTTGATGACGTGCTGTCGAAGTGGCATTGGAGCTGGGAGGAAGACGACCTTCCTCTAGCGAACGGGAACATTCACTCAGTGACGATGACGGGTGCCGGTATTGGTGTCGACTTCGGTTCGGCCTCACCCGAAGCATTTCTGGACGTTCTCGAAACTCTCGCCAACGTCGGGATCTCGAGAGCGGTAGTTGTTCGAGACAAGTGACCACACCGTCAGCGACCCGTATCGGCTCCACCGCGCCAGTCCTTGATGTCCCCTGCGCACGATCATGCCATCACGGCACAGCTTTGATGACTTCGGGGCACAGCCGGGCCCCTCGCATTTCCGGGCATGCGACATATGTCACCCGACAACTCAGCAGGGAGAAGAGACATGGCCGACACCTACACCCCCCCGAAGGTCTGGACCTTCGATGCGGAAAGCGGCGGCAAGTTCGCCAGCATTAACCGCCCGACGTCCGGTGCGCAGTTCGACCGGGATCTTCCCAGGGGTGAGCATCCGTTCCAGCTCTACTCTCTGGCCACGCCCAATGGCGTGAAGGTCACTGTGATGTTCGAGGAACTGCTCGATGCCGGCCACGACGCCGAGTACGATGCCTGGCTGATCAAGATCGGGGACGGCGACCAGTTCGGCTCAGACTTCGTCGACATCAACCCGAATTCCAAGATCCCGGCGCTGATGGACTATTCCGCCAACACCCCGGTGCGGGTCTTCGAGTCTGGTTCAATCCTGCTGCACCTGGCCGAGAAGTTCGGAGCATTCCTCGCACCCAGTGGGCCGGAGCGGACAGAGACGTTGAACTGGCTGTTCTGGCAGATGGGGTCGGCGCCCTATCTCGGTGGCGGTTTTGGGCACTTCTACGCCTATGCGCCCTTTGCGCAGGAGTATCCGATCAATCGCTTCGCCATGGAGACGAAGCGCCAGATGGACGTTCTCGACAAGCGGCTAGGCGAGAGCCAGTTCCTCGGCGGCGACAGCTATACCATCGCCGACATGGCCGTCTGGCCCTGGTACGGGGTGCTGACCTCGGGCAAGCTCTACTCTGGCGACGGCTTCAACGCGGCCGAGTTCCTGGCGACGCACGAATACACGAACGTCGTGCGCTGGTACGAGGAGATCCTGTCGCGTCCTGCCGTACAGCGCGGTCGTAAGGTCAACAGGATGGCTGGCCCGTTGGAGGATCAACTCCACGAGCGTCATTCGGCGGCGGATTTCGACACCAGCACGCAGGACAAGCTGCAGGCGGCTGAATAGCCGCCGACCTGCGCAGCGCCCGCCCCGGGAACTTCGCAGGCCGCCGACTGCGGTATCCTCCTCTCGCCGGTCTCGACGGCTTGCGGACAACAGCGGCCGGCGCTATATCTCCGATCGAGAGGTTGGCGCGGGCGAGCTCCTCGCCAACCCGGTCAGGTCCGGAAGGAAGCAGCCGTAACGAGTCCCGCTTGGGTCGTTGTCCAGCCTCTCACCCATCTCCGATACAGTCTCGGCGCCCATGCCAGCCATGTGGACGGGCGGCTTGCGCGGGCTTAGGGTCTCGGCAGAAACTCGAATCCCCAACAGGTCCGAATGTCCGAACCCGTCGCCTATCAGGTCCTCGCCCGCAAGTACCGCCCGGGTCACTTCCGCGACCTGATCGGGCAAGAGGCGATGGTCCAGACACTGACCAACGCCTTCGCGCATGATCGGATCGCGCACGCGTTCGTGATGACGGGCGTGCGTGGGGTGGGCAAGACGACAACGGCCCGGATCATTGCCAAGGGCCTGAATTGCCAGGCGGGCGACAAGCCCACCATCGACCCCTGCGGCGTGTGCGAGGCCTGCGTGGCCATTGCCGAAGGACGCCATGTCGACGTGCTGGAGATGGACGCTGCGTCCAACACCGGGGTCGACTACATCCGCGAGATCAACGAGGCCGTGCGCTATCGCCCCACGGATGTGCGCTACAAGGTCTACATCATCGACGAGGTGCACATGCTGTCCACAGGGGCGTTCAACGCGCTTCTCAAGACGCTCGAAGAGCCACCGCCCCACGTCAAGTTCATCATGGCCACGACCGAGATCCGGAAGGTGCCTGTGACCGTGCTTTCGCGCTGTCAGCGGTTCGATCTGCGCCGGATCGAGCCAGAGGTGATGATGGACCACCTGCGCGGCATCGCGGGGCAGGAGAAGGCGACACTATCCGACGAAGCGCTGGCTCTGATCACCCGCGCCGCAGAAGGGTCGGTCCGGGATGCGCTCTCGCTCCTGGATCAAGCGATCGCGCATGGCAGGGAGACCGAGATCGGGGCGGCACAGGTCCGCGACATGCTGGGGCTCGCCGACCGGGGACGCGTCATTGACCTCTTCGAGGCCATCATGAAGGGCGACGCACGGGATGCCTTGGCCGAACTTGGCCGGCAGTATGCCGACGGCGCCGACCCGGGGATCGTGCTGCGAGACCTTGCCGAGCTGACGCACTGGATCTCGGTCCTCAAGGTGGCGCCAGATACCGGCGATGACCCGACCGTCGGGCAGGCGGAGCGGGACCGCGGGCGCAGCCTTGCCGACCGCTTGTCCATGCGGGTGCTTACGCGCGCCTGGCAGATGTTGCTGAAATCGCTGGAAGAACTCCCGTTGGCGCCAAATGCCATGATGGCGGCCGAAATGGCAGTCATCCGGCTCACGCATGTCTCTGACCTGCCGCCGCCAGAGGAACTGGTCAAGCGACTGTCCGAGACGCAAATTACGCATAGCACCGGTGCCCCAGCACCGCGGGGCGGCCCAGGCGGGGCCTCTGCCCAGCTGGCCGTCGTGGCGCAGACCGCCACGTCCGCGGCGCCTGTTGCCTTGCCAAAGACCGAAGATGTTCCACAGGCGCTCCTGTCCTACCCGGCGTTCGAAGACGCGCTAGCACTGGTCAAACCGCGCGATTTTCGCCTGTTCGAGCAAGCGGAGTCCTTTGTGCGCCTCGTCCGCTACCGCCCCGGCAGCATTGAGATCAATCCGGCCCCGGGGGCACCTCAGGACCTGGCGAACCGCCTCGGCAAGCTGTTACACGCGGCAACCGGGGCCCGGTGGCTGATTTCGGTCACCGATGAGGACGGTGAGCCAACACCTCGCGAGAAGCGCCTGGCTGCCGAGAATGTTGAGCGTCAGGCAGCGCTGGGCCATCCGCTGGTGGCGGCGGCGCTCGCGGCCTTCGAGATTCCACCGGACGAGGCCACGCAACGCATGACGGTGAAGCCGCTGCGCGCTTTGACACCAGCTGCCGACGATGTGCTCGCGGCGGTTCCCGAGGATGACGACGCACTCGATGATGACGATTTCCTGGACGATGACCCCTTCGAGGAGGACCTTTGATGTTTGGAATGGGCGACATGGGCAAGCTGATGAAGCAGGCTCAGGAGATGCAGGCCAAGATGGCCGAAGCATCTGAAAAGATTGCAGATATCCAAGCGGAGGGATCTGCAGGGGCCGGCCTGGTGACAGCGGTTGCCACGGGTCAGGGGGCGGTAAAGTCGCTCTCTGTGGACCCCTCGCTGCTGGGAGGTGGCGAGGAGAAGGAAGTGCTCGAGGATCTGATCGTCGCCGCCGTGAACGATGCGGTCGCCAAGGCCAAGGAAGCCGGACAGGCCGAGATGGCCAAGGTGACCGAGGGCCTGCCACTGCCGCCCGGCATGAAGCTGCCCTTCGGCTGAGAGACTTGCATCCGGGTCGCGGGCGGGAGAGACTGCTCTGGCCGCGACCGGGAAAAACCGAGATATCAACAACTTGCGCGGCATGAGGATGAGCGGATGTCCGGCGCGAGAGAGATTGAGCGGCTGATCGACCTGTTGGCGAAACTGCCGGGGCTGGGGCCCCGCTCGGCCCGGCGGGCAGCCCTTCACATGGTCAAGCGCAAGGACCGGATCCTGACGCCGCTGGCCGCCTCGATGGCCGAGGTGGCCGAGAAGGTGCGGACCTGCCGGACCTGCGAAAACATAACGATTTCAGATATTTGCGAGATCTGCGAGGACCCCCGCCGGGCCACTGGAACGATCTGCGTAGTGGCCGATGTGGCGGATCTGTGGGCCATGGAACGCACCGCGCTCTTCAAGGGCCGCTACCACGTTATGGGCGGGCTTCTGAGCGCGCTGGACGGGATCACGCCCGAGACTCTGCGGATTCCCGAACTGGCGCAGCGCGTGCGCATGGAAGAAATTTCCGAGGTAATTCTGGCACTTACAGCCAGCATCGATGGGCAGACGACGGCGCACGTGATCGCCGAATACCTGGAAGGCACGGGCTGCGCGATCACCTCGCTGGCCAAGGGCGTGCCCATCGGAGGCGAGCTGGATTACCTGGACGATGGCACGATTTCGGCCGCGCTCGCGGCCCGCAAGGCCGTCTGAGGCGCTGTCAAAACCGGTGTATGACTCGCGTATGACTTTTGTATGCCAAGCGTATGCCAAACGCGTCGGCGGCAAGTCGACGATCGTCGGGCTACCGGATGCCCCGGAAGTCGTTCCAGAACCGTTGCTCGAAAGGGTCATAGGTGATCTTGAAGGAGTGCTCATCAGGACCGCAAAAAAGACGTTCTTCATACTCAGAGCGGGACAGTTGAATGTTTGAGCCTTCCGCTGGATGATACGTGAGAACAGCCTCAATATCGGCGGCGCGCACCTGCACATCCGGTGCCGCAGGGTCGAGGCAGGACAACACCCAAAGCCCGTTCGGCAGCACGGTCCTGTGATCACCGACCGTCATGCCAAGCTGTGATTGGGAAAGCGATCCGGCAAGACATCTAACATCAGCAACGTCGACCAAAGCGGCCAGAAAGTCCGCGTCCGTGCAGTCCGATCCCTGCATCTTCGCGTTTCTGAGGTTCGCTCCCTGCATAAGCGCGCCCTTGAGGTTCGCCTTCCGCATCTCGACGCCCAGGAAGTTCGCCCCTTGCGCCTGCGCAAACGCAAGGTCCGCCCCCTGCATCTGCGCGACCACGAGGTTTGCTCCCTGCATCTGCGCATACCCAAGTTTCGCCCCCAGCATCGGCGAGTCCCGAAAACTTGCGCCCTGCATCTGTGCGCCACGGAGGATAGCTCCCTGCATCTCCGCCAACGTGAAGTTGGCCCCCTGCATCTGCGCCTGCGCTAGGTTCGCCCCCTGCAACTTTGCATTGGAGAAGTTCGCGGCCTGCATGTGTACGCTGGGAAGGTTGGCTGCCTGCAATTCCACATAGACGAGATTGGCGCCGTGCATCTGCGCATTCCAGAGGTTTGCGCCCCGCAGATCCGCGTCTACCAGGCTTGCCCCTTGCAAACGGGTGTTTCGAAGGTCGGCCCCTTCAAGCAACGCACCGAACAGGTCCACCCCCTGCAGTTGCGCATCCACGAGGAACGCCTGTTGCAAAGCTGTGTAGCGAAGATCGGCGCCAGGGAGGAAGGCGCCCTGGATGTTTGCACCGGCCAGGTCGCGACGCTGGAGTTGAGGGGCATCGAGCCGGTCGAGCCAGTTGCGATATCGTTGCATCTCCTCGGTCGTCGGGATCAATGGATCCTGATCGGTGAGGACACCGTCCCGGTCCAGCCGATGGTCCCGGAGCCAAATATCGAAGGGCTTCCAATCCGGCGGGCGGGGGGTGAGTTTGGCCTCGCCCAGATTTGCACGAGCCCGGGGTAGGTGGGCCTCCAGACCCTCGGTGGTCACAACGACCTCGAAGCCCGCTTCGGTCCAGAGCTTCGGCCACACGGTCTCCAGCCCGCCCACCGTTCGGGCCCAGGAAATGGCGCAAAGGGCCAGCAGCAGAGATGTTGCCAGACCGAACTCGCGCAGGCTGAAGTGCCGGATGTGCTGGTACTCGGGGTTGCGCAGATAGCTCCGCGCCGCCCAGATCCCATGGATGCCGAAGAACAGCCCGAGCCAGAGACAGGCGCCGGCCAGCATCGTGATCCACTCGTCATGCAGCGGCATGGACCGCCACCAGAGCAGCCCCAGGACCAGCCAGCCAAATCCCCACGTCATCAGGATGGCAATCGCGAGGGTCCATCGGCCGAGCGCCCGCTCGCGGAAGCTGCCGTCCTGGCGCACCCGGTTGCGGTACCAGAGGGCGGCGTTCGTGAAGAGGATGGGGAAGACGCGGTCCGAGAGGGGCAGCGCCTGGTCGTCGGCGTCCTGGGAGATGCGGCCCAGTGCCTCCCACAGGCCAAGAAGGTAGACGTGCAGGTAGCAGTAGACCGCGGCCGTCAGGATCGGAGCGGCGATGAAGAAGGCGGTGGGCGGGACCGAGATGCCGACCAGCGGCAGTTGCGTGGCGGCCCCGTGCATGAAGAAGTCGGCGTCCTGGTGGCCCATGAGCGTGACGCCCACGAAGACCAGAAGTGCGAGCAGCCCGAACCAGGTGGTCCGCGCGTTCTGCGCGATCTTCTCGATCTGATCCAGGCGTTGAGTGGTATTCATCTGACCCCCCGGCAGAAGTGTATCACCGTGCAAGCCGTGGCCATAGCGGTACGCAGATTTGCCGGAATGCGCTTCCCAAGGTATTCTTGCCTCGATCAGAGGGAGGGACCAATGTCGAAAAAGAGCAAATTACTCTCTGCGGCCGTTGCGGGAGGGCTCGCGGTTGCAAGCGGACATACGGCGCAGGGAGCCGTGCCCGGGGACGATATGCCGGGCGTGAGCGAGACCGACCTGGGCGCCCAGTTCTTTGGCGGCGACGGTACGAGCGACCCGTTGCTCGGCGATATGCTTGGGGAGCGTGATCTCGAGCCGATGGAGATCCAGCTGATCGACATCGGAGGCGATAACATCCTGACCGGCGAAGGCGATGGGGATTTCCAGCTCGCCCAGACGGTCTACGGCGGGACCGGCGACGACAGGGTGCTCGCGCCGCGCGGCGGTCAGATCCAGGGGGGAGCGCAGATCCAACGCCCCGGAGTCGAAGCGCCTGTGCCGGGCAAGCAACTGCAGCCGCGCACGCCCAAGGTGCCCAAGGCCGGGAAGATCAAACGCCAGTAGACTGAGCCGGAGAGAGCCCCTGCAAGAAGTCCCGCACCTCGCGGCGGGACGTGAGACGATGGCGGGCGAGAGTGCCCGCCGGGCCGTCGGGGGCCATCAGGTCAAGTGCCTTGGGCCGGCCGTGACGCGCGTACCTCGGCACCCAGCCGAAGATGAAGCCGAGGTCGATCTGTTCGGGGCAGCCGGGCGCGAGATCGGGGCGTGTCCTTCCGTAGCCCGTTGCGACCCGCCGGATGACACGCCAGAGGCGCAGCCAGGTGGGTATGTCTAGGAATATGACGGTGTCCGCGCGGGCAAGGCGCTGCGGCCAGGTCCGTGAATAGTTGCCGTCCATGACCCAGGTATCGCGGGCAACAGCGGCCTCGACGCGGGCCAGGAAGACATCGTCCGCCACCTCTTGCCAGCCGGGGCTGAACATCAGGGCATCCATGTGGACAACCGGAAGGCCCAACCGCGCCCCGATCGCACGTGCAAGGGTGGACTTCCCCGACCCCGATCCACCTACGATCATGACGCGTTGCATCCAGCTACCCCATCTTGCGGCGGCCTGGCTATGCGTTCAGATAACCGACCAGCAACGAAATGAACGCCCCAACGTGGACGACCATGATGGCTTTGTCTTTCCACATGATGCCCACAATGAACCACAGCAAAACGCCCGCGAAGAACGCGAAGACGTTCCAAGGAACCACGTTCATTCCGGTTAGCGCGTAGCCTACGAGTTGGATCGCGGTCGCGGTCCACTTGGTTATGTCAACGATGCTCATGGTCCCGAGGTAAGGTGTGCTCGACCGGTCGCCTGGCGCCAAACCGGATCGATACGGGCGTCCAAGAGGTCAGGCCGAGAAAAGCTCCTGACAGTGACAGCAGCGGGGCCGTTGGGTGACCTTACAAGAAGCGGTAACGCCGCATTGCTCGCAGCCACGGGCATCGAACTCACGCGGCATGGAACGCGGACTGGCAATCGCGACCGGGTGGCGCGGCGATCGGGGCAGAACTAGCCGGGGCATGCTTTGGGGCGGGACCGAAGTACGTTGCCGCTGTCGCCGGCGGATTGGTCTGGCCGCTAGAGCCCGGCCTCCTGGGCGATCTGGGCGCGGGATTTCTTCTGGCGCTCGGTCGCGGACTTGAGTTGCCCACAGGCGGCGAGGATATCCTGGCCACGGGGCGTGCGCACCGGGGAGGCATAACCCGCACTGTTCACGATCTCGGCGAAGCTCTCGATCCGTTCCCACTCGGACCGCTCATAGGGCGAGCCCGGCCAGGGGTTGAACGGGATCAGGTTGATCTTGGCGGGGATGCCCCTGATCAGCTTGACCAGCCGCCTGGCGTCCGCGTCCGAGTCGTTGACGTCCTTCAGCATGACGTACTCGAAGGTAATCCGCTCGGCGTTCGAGAGACGCGGATAGGCGCGGCAGGCGTCTAACAGGTCCTTCAGGGGCCATTTGCGGTTGATCGGGACAAGCACGTCGCGCAGATCATCCGTCACCGCGTGCAGGCTGATGGCGAGCGCTGTCTGCGTCGCCTCCCCCCAGCGCGGGATCTCGGGCACGACGCCGGAGGTCGAGAGCGTGATCCGGCGACGGCTGAGGCTGAGACCCTCGGGATCCATGGTGATCCGCATCGCGTCGCGCACGTTTTCGGGATTGTAGAGCGGCTCGCCCATGCCCATCAGCACGATGTTGGTCAGGCGGCGCTTCTGGGTGGCCTCGTGGCCCCATTCGCCCAGGTCATCGCGGCAGACCAGCACCTGACCCACGATCTCGGCCGGGGCAAGGTTGCGCACCAGTTTCTGGGTGCCGGTATGACAGAACGGACAGGTGAGCGTGCAGCCGACCTGGCTGGAGATGCAGAGCGTGCCGCGGTCTTCCTCGGGGATGTAGACGGCCTCGACCTCGTGGCCGCCCGCGATGCGCAGGAGGTACTTGCGGGTCCCGTCCTCCGAGACCTGGCGGGTCACCACCTCGGGCCGGGCGACGTCGAAAGCATCGGCGAGATCGGCACGGAACCCCTTCGCGAGGTTCGTCATGGCGTCAAAGTCGGCAACGCCCTTCTGGTAGATCCATTGCCAGAGCTGCCCCGCGCGCATTCTCCGCTGCTTCTCGGGCACACCGAGATCCGCCATCGCGGCCAGCATACCCTCCCGCGTCAGCCCCACGAGATTGGGCCGGCCATCCGCGATGCGCGGCATGGTCGCGAAGTCAGGACTGATCGCTGTCGCGGCGGGGCGCGGGTCGTTCATCACACTCTCCGTTGCAAGGCGCGCGCCCTATCATATAGGCGCGATCTTAGCCAGAGCGACGGTCGGGCCGCTCGATCATCACGATGGCAAGCCCCGCGACGACGATCAGCCCGCCCAGCGCCAGCCACCATGTAAGGGCTTCGTCCAGGAAGATGACGCTGGCGATGACCGAGAAGACCGGGAGCAACAGCAGGAACGGCGCCACCTGCCCCACCGGGTAGAGGCCGATCAGCCGGTACCAGAGGCCATAGCCGAAAGCCGTCATCACCAGCCCCAGATAGATGACGGTTGCCCAGACCTGCAGGTCCGCGCGGGCGATGTGCCCGAGATGATCGGACTCGATCAAGAGCGAAGCGACCATGAGCTGCGGGGCGGCGAAGACAGCGATCCAGGCGATCATGGAGAACCCGCCGACGGCCCCGACCATTCGCGCAATCACCTGACCAGCGGCCCAGGCCAGCGCACCGGCCAGCACCAACCAGACCCCGGTCAGATCATTGCCGGGCCGGGGCTCTCCGGCGATCACGACGACGCCCACGAAAGCGACGACCATGCCAACCACCTTGCGAAGGCCCAGCCGCTCGCCGAGGAACGCGGCCGCCAGCAGCGTCGCGAGCGGGACTTCCAACTGAACGATCAGCACGGCCGACGACGCGTCGAGCAAGCGCAGGCCGTAGAACGTCAGCCCGTACTGGATGGCCGACCCCAACAGCGCCACAAGCGCGATCATCCCAAGCCGCCCACGCGGGATACGGACGAACCACACCAACGCCAAGGCTGTGACGCCGAAGCGCAGCGCCATCAGCAGGATCGGCGGGAAGTCTGCAACCACGGGTTTGGCCGCGGTAAAGCCCATTCCCCAGATCAGGGGGACAAGCAGACCTGTCAGGATGTCGAGCGGCTTCACCCGCGCTTATGTCCAGCGCGCCGGAGAAGCCCTACTTGCAGCGGTCGCTCGCGGACTTCATCGCAGCCGTGAAACCGGAAAGCGAGAACGTATCGACCGTGACCGTACCCCGCTGCGACGTCCCCTCGACCCGGGCACGTGAACCACGGCGGAAGGAGTTCGTGATCTGACCGTCCTCGGCCGCCGACAGCGCCCAGGCGTTCTCTCCCTCGGTGAACAGCGAAAAGTTCGTGCTGCCCACGCTGAGTTTCACCTTCGAGCCACCCTTGAAGGGATAGCCCGAGAGGAAGGACACCTCGTTTGTCACGCCCTGTCCGGGACGCATCGACACCATGAGGAAGATCGGGCCCCGCCGGACCTCTACCTTCTGGCCACCGCGTGTTGCTTGCGTCTCGATTGGTCGGCTGACCACCCAGCAGATCTTCGCACCTTCTCGGACGGTCTCGAAGACCGACCAGTCCTTCTTGGCATCCACGCGCTCGGGTGCGGCGCCTGCCGTTGTCGCCAATACCGCCGCAAAGACGGCACCAACGACCCAACTCAAACCTAATTTCATGCTCGCCTCTTTCGTGGTCGTGGCACGGCGGAGTATGCCTTCTTCGTCGACACTGTTGTTCCGCACGTTGGGATCAGCATACTGTATCTGTGTTGGAGAATTCCAGCCCAACCCGGGAAATTCGCGTGGGCGACATGCAGCCAGTCTTTGGAACCGCTGAGCACCGCCGGAGCCCCCGCGCGTGACGGCTGACGGGTCATTCGAGGCAGTCAGCGATGAAACCCTGATCGCGCGGATTGCAGAAGACCGGGACCGCGACGCTTTTGCCGAGCTGTTTCGGCGATTCGCAGGCCGTGTGAAGGCGTTCATGATGCGTGGCGGCATGGATCCGTTGCAGGCCGAGGATATCGCGCAGGAGGTCATGGTGTCGGTCTGGCGGCGTGCCGACAGCTTCGATCCGGGCCGCGCCCGGGCTGTGACCTGGATCTACACGATCGCGAGAAATCGACGCATCGACCTGATCCGGCGCCAATCGCGGCCCGAGGCCGATCCCAACGACCCGCTGTTCGTCCCCGATCCCGAACCTGATCCGGCCACCCTGCTGGCCGCGGCGGACCGGGATGCGCACGTGCGCGCCGCGCTCGAGAGCCTGCCACCGGATCAGCTGATGGTCGTGCAACTGGCGTTCTTCGGCGGGCTCACCCATTCCGAGATCGCCGAGCAACTCGCAGCGCCCATCGGCACGGTGAAGTCACGCCTTAGGCTGTCCTTTGCGCGTCTGCGCAGCGCACTGGGCGATGGTTTCGAGAGCGAACTGGTCGACGACTGAGACGCCTCTCCGTCCCGGTCACCGATCGAAGATTGCCCAGCTCATGGTCACGGTGGCCGAGATGTCGAGCATTCCCGGCATGACCGGGGTCGCCATCCGGGTCTGAGCCATCTGACTGGGTCCGGGATGCCCACCGGTCCCCTCCCTCAGTGACTGCACGGGCCCCAGGACCACGCCCATCGCCTCGGCATACAGCTGCGCGCGTCGGGTTGCTTCGGTCACGGCCCGGCGACGCGCCTCATCCAGCAGTTCGTCCTCGTTGCTGACGGCGAAGCGCAGTCCCTCGATCCGGTTCGCCCCGCTCTCGACCACGGCATCCAGGAGATCGCCGAGCGCGACGATGTTATAGACGGTGGCCTCGATCCGGTTCACGACCCGATACCCGCTGATGCGCAATGCCTCGTCGCTCCCAGACGAGCGGGGCGCATACACGGGGGTGATCGCAAAGGTCTCCGTCCGCAGGTCCTGCGCCCGCACCCCCGCTTCACGGAGGGCGAGGATCGTCTGTCCCCCCGCCGCCGAGTTGCTGGCCTGAGCGTCTCGGGCCGAGTCGGCGACCGTCTCGATCGCGACCGTGACATAGGCCTTGTCGGGCACGGCGACGACCGACCCGGTGCCGACAAGCGTGATCACGGGTTCGGCCACAGCCGGCGTGTGCAGACCGGCGGTCAGCACAAGAGCAACGAGAAGTCTGATCATGAGGCCTCCGGCACTACGAGGGGATCGACGCATCGGGCACGGCATGCCTGTCTCAGAAAAACGCCTGAAGCCCGGTCTGCGCCCGGCCGAGGATCAGCGCGTGCACATCGTGCGTGCCCTCGTAGGTGTTCACCGTCTCCAGGTTCACCAGGTGCCGGATGACGTGGAACTCGAGGCTGATGCCGTTTCCGCCGTGCATGTCGCGGGCGTTGCGGGCCACGTCCAGCGCCTTGCCACAGTTGTTGCGCTTGACGATCGAGATCATCTCGGGCGCGAAGTCACCAGCGTCCATCAGCCGGCCGACGCGCAGGCTGCCCTGCAGGCCCAGCGCGATCTCGGTCTGCATATCGGCAAGCTTCTTCTGGAAGAGCTGCGTCTGCGCCAGCGGTTTGCCGAACTGCTTGCGGTCGAGGCCATATTGGCGCGCCGCGTGCCAGCAGAACTCCGCCGCGCCCATGGTACCCCAGGAGATCCCGTAGCGCGCGCGGTTGAGGCATCCGAACGGACCCTTCAGCCCCTCGACATTCGGGAGCAGCGCGTCCTCGCCGACCTCGACGCCTTCCATCACGATTTCGCCGGTGATCGAGGCACGCAGCGACATCTTCTTGCCAATCTTCGGCGCCGACAGCCCGGGCATGCCCTTCTCCAGGACAAAGCCCCGAATGGCGCCGCCATGCTCGTCCGACTTCGCCCAGATGACGAAGACATCCGCGATCGGGCTGTTCGAGATCCACATCTTCGAGCCGTTCAGGACATAGCCGCCCTGCACCTTTGTCGCATTGGTCTTCATGCCGCCGGGGTCGGACCCTGCATCGGGTTCGGTCAGCCCGAAACAGCCGATCCACTCGCCTGAAGCGAGCTTCGGCAAATACTTCTGGCGCTGCTCTTCCGACCCGTAGGCATGGATCGGATACATCACCAGCGAGCTCTGCACCGACATCATCGAGCGGTAGCCCGAATCGCAGCGTTCGACCTCGCGGGCAATCAGCCCGTAGGAAACGTAGGAGGCGCCGACGCCGCCGTATTCTTCGGGGACAGTCACGCCCAGAAGGCCAAGCTCCCCCATCTCGCGGAAGATCTCGGGGTCCGTGGACTCGTGCTGGAACGCGTCGGTGACGCGCGGCATCAGCTTGTCCTGGACATAGGCCTGCGCGGTGTCGCGGATCATGCGCTCTTCGTCCGAGAGCTGGTCCTCGAGCATGAACGGATCGTCCCACTGGAACGCGGGCCGGGTCGTCGTCTTGACGGGCGTGCCGATATTCATGGTCGGTCTCCTCAGTCGACTGTCTGGTTGGGGTCATAGCGCCCGGGCGAGGCCTCGTCCATCGCCAGCGCGATTTGCCCGGCCATTGCGCCCCCCGCCGCGATGGCGCTAGGAAGAACCCAATTGCGCGGAAGGTAGCAGAACATGGCGCTCTTTACCCGGTCGCTCTGGCCCGAGACCGTGCGGCATCCCTACCGGCGGCTCGCCATGGGGTTCATCTTCGCACCCCTCATGCTCGGCGTGCTTCTGGCCGTGCTGACATTCATGGTCGGCGGCGTATCCGAGCCCGACCAGGGCGCCGTCATCGACTATACCATCAGGGTGATGCCCTACCTGCTGGGCGCACTGATCGCGTTCACCCTGACATTCGGGGTGGCCGGGGTCGGCGTGCTCTGGGCGCTCGGTCAGCGTTCGATGGTGATCTGGGCGCTTCTGGGCGCAACGCTCGGGGCCACAGCAGGCAGCATCGTCACCGTCTTCGGCACGATCAACCCTCCATGGATCGTGCCTGCCGCTTTCGGTTTCCTGGGATGGCTGCTGTTCCTGCTGATCCGGGCGGTCGCCGGTGTTCGCGCGCCCGTCCGACTGAAGATCGAGCTCTAGGGTCGTTCAGCCAAGGCGCCGAGTACTCGGATCGGGACGGCGCCAGATGTCTTCCGATCCGGGTCGGGCCCGCTGCATGGCTGCAATCGCGTGCACGACCTCGAAACCCGGAAGCGTCCCGAGACTGTCCAGCAGCTTCGCCGCCCCATTGGCCCCTGCAGGTATCACGGCGTGCTGCCCGAAAGCGTCGGCCAGCCGCCAGGCACGGCCGCCGGGGACGTCGCCCCCCACGACGATCTGGACCAGATCCAGCCCATCGAGCGCCAGGATCGCCCCGCCGGTCGGGCCGAAGTAGCTGATCCGGCCTTCCTCGATGGTCACGAGCCCGGGGCCCCCGAAGCGTGCCCAGAGCCCGGCCAACGCGCTCTGCGCCAGGGCCGCTGCGGTCATCAGGACCAAAGCCGCGATCCCCAGCGGCACCAGCGCGAGCCAGTTTCCACCCAGCAACCGTGGCAGCCAGATCACAGCCATGGCCAAGCCAACCGCAGCCAACCCCAATGGCAAGGCCCAGCGGCGGACGGCGGCCACAGCTTCGGGTCTGAGAAAGCTCACCGCCAATCCCCCAGCGCGGCCTGCCAAAGCGCGAGCGCCGCCACGGCCGCGGTATCAGCCCTGAGGATCCGGGGGCCCAGAGATACGGCGTGGGCCTGCGGCATGGTGCGCAGGCGGTGCGCCTCCTCCGGCGCAAAGCCGCCTTCCGGCCCGGTCAGCACCGCCCAGGGGCCGGCATCTGCCCGGGTCAACAGGTCCCGCGCCTGCGGCCCGCTCCCTGTCTCGTCACAGAACAGGATCTGCCGCTCGGGCGGCCAGTGATCCAGCAACTTGCCCAACGCAATGGGTTCCTCGACGTTCGGAATCGAGAGCATTCCGCACTGCTCCGCCGCCTCGACCGCATGGGCGCGGAGCCGGTCGACGTTCACCCGTTCCGAGTTCGTGTAGCGCGTGAAGACCGGCAGCAGCCGCGCGCACCCCATCTCGCAGGCCTTCTCTGCGATGAAGTCCGTGCGCGATTTCTTGACCGGCGCAAAGCATAGCCAAAGGTCGGGAGGGTAGGTCTGCGGGCGAATCATCTCGCCACAGGCCAGCACACCGCCGCGTTTGCCAGCCTCGGCGATTTCGGCCAGCCACTCCCCGTCCTGCCCGTTGAAGACCAGCACTCGGCCGCCCACCCCTTCGCGCATGACACCGAACAGGTAGTGCGCCTGGTCACGGTCCAACGCAACTGCGGCGTCCGCGCCCAGGGGTGCGTCCACGAAGAGCCTGATTTTCGCCGTTGCCTGTGCCATAGATCCCCGAATGAGTGACCGGTTCCATAACAGCCCGCTGGCCCCGGATGGAAGGGTGCGCGACGCGACGGACTTGAACTGGGTGGACCGCTATTGCCCTCCGTGGACGCGGCCCTGGCTCCGGCTCAGCCGTGCGGACAGGCCCATCGGCACATGGCTGTTGCTGATCCCGTGCTGGTGGACCATCGCGCTGGCCGCAATTCACGAGAGCTGGGCGATATTCGACCTGTGGCTGATCATCGGCTGCGGCATCGGCGCCTTTCTGATGCGGGGTGCCGGGTGCACCTGGAACGACTGGACGGATCGGCACATCGACGCACAGGTTGCTCGAACCCGCTCCCGCCCCCTGCCGTCCGGACAGGTGAGCTCAAAAGGGGCGCTTCTCTGGATGTGTCTGCAGGCGCTGACGGCGTTTCTGATCCTGCTGAGCTTCGGTTTTCCTGCGATCTGGTGGGGTATTGCCTCGCTCGCGATCGTCTGCGTCTACCCTTTTGCCAAGCGTGTGACGCACTGGCCGCAGGTCGTGCTGGGTTTCGCGTTCAACTGGGGCGCTCTCCTGCTCTGGGTCGCGAAGACGGGATCGATAGATCTGCCGGCGATCTACCTCTACTTTGCCGGGATCGCCTGGACGCTGCACTACGACACGATCTATGCGCATCAGGACCGCGAGGACGATGCGCTGATCGGCGTGAAGTCAACGGCGCTTCTGTTCGGCGATCAGACGAAGCCGATGCTGTGGTTGTTTTCGGGGTTGGCAGTCGCTCTGGCGTTGCTGGCTGCGCTGTCAGCCGGTGGGGGGTGGATCGCTGGTTTGGCGGTGGCGGCGTTCGGCGCACACCTCGCCTGGCAGATCCTGTCGCTCGACATCCACGACACCGACGGCTGTCTTGTGCTGTTCAAGTCGAACCGCATCGCCGGGTTCATCCTGCTTGGGGGGCTTCTGGCCGCCAGCCTGATCTGAGGACTAACTGTCCTTCCCGCTCTCCAGACGTTCGCGAATCCGGCGCACGAACATCCAGACACCGAGGATGATGGGGATGGTCGCCAATGCCGTCATCGCCGCCTTGTCGACACCCAGAAGATCACCAACGGGGGCGAGGATGTAGCCCGCAAGGCTGACCGCGTAATAGGAGATCGCGACGACCGAGAGCCCCTCGACCGTGCGTTGCAAGCGCAATTGGAGGTCCGCGCGACGGTTCATCGATTCCAGCAGGTCCTGGTTCTGTGCCTCAAGTGCCACGTTCACCCGAGTGCGCAGCAATTGCGCGACGCGCGAGGTACGCGTGGCCAGCTCGGCCAACCGTCGCTCGGCCGACTGGACCGTGCGCATGGCAGGTTCGAACCGGCGCAGCATGAACTCTCGGAACAGCTGGCGCCCTTCGACGCGCTCTTCCGACAGCATCGAGACACGCTCTTTCACCAGCGCCTCGTAGGCCCCGCCAGCCCCGAAGCGGAACGCGGTGTCAGCGGCAATCGCCTCGATCTCGGCGGACAACTCGGTCAGTGCGGCGAGGATCTCGTCGTCCCTGCTGCCGCCGTTGTGCTCGGCGACATCTCGAACCATCTCTGCGAGGGAGCGTTCGATCTTGTTCATCTCGCCCGCCACCTTTTTGGCCAGCGGGAACGAGAGCATCGAGAGCGTGCGGTAGACATCGACCTCCAGCAGACGCTGGCAGGCCCGGCCGATGCGGCGCGGTCCGACCTCGCCGCACTTGATCAGCGCGAAGCGACCGTATCGACCCTCGTGAATGCGGAAGTCGCCGAGAGCCATGATCTGACGGTTTGCGATCCAGGACGCCGCGAGGCTCTCCAGACGAAAGTGATTGGACAACGGACCGCGAAGAAGCTCCAGCGCATCCTCGCGGTTCTCGACGGCCATCAACTCGCACTGGGCGGCGGCGATCGCCTTGCCCGGCGCGCGATTGAGCCAGTCCTGCGGGAAGTGTGCCGCGAGGTTGCCGGCGAAGAGCGCATCGGTCGGCCCTTGCTCGTAAATAGTGTAGGAGACGAACTCCGTGTGTCGCTCCCAGCTGAGCACGAACCGGCCCGCATCGACGGTGTGATGGTTGGCGTCCGGCGGCGGATGAGCCACCCCGAACTGGTCCAGAAGCTCGATCAGATGGCGCCGGTCGACCGCGGGATCACGCTCGGCCGCCTTCACCTGCTGCTTGAAGGCCAGCATCAGGACCCGCCCCGGCGCACGCATCAGCTGGTACGGCCGCGCATGCAGCTCGTTGGTCAGCGACAGACGCAGGGGATGCTCGTCAAACATGGGGCTCATCCGGCGCAACATAGCGCACGTGCAGCATAGTCACGGGAACGAGGTTAATTGTTCGTTTATTCCTTGTGCTCGGGCGTCGGGCAATCGGGGTCCGGCTGATGGCCCGTGCCACCCAATCCGCCATCGATCGGAACGCCCACGGGCTGGGGAGTGGGACACTTCGGCGGCGGGTCGATCGGTGGCGACACCCCGCAAGCAGTGAGGCAGAGAACGACGACGAGGACGAACAGTCTCATGATCTCTCCTCCTCCGGGAACGGGCGGGTCAGGACATAGGCGCCCACGCGGAATCGGCCAAAGGCACCTGTCTGGCCCACATCGCGTTGCTGCAAGGCGGCCGCCCGGGCGTTCAGCGCCGCCAGCGCCTCGCCCAGCAATTGGCGCGACAGGGCATCAAGCTCGGCGCAGGCCTCCGGTGTGAGGTGATTGTAGTGCGCCGCGCGTTCGAAGTTGGGGCCTTGCGCAGGCGCGGTCAGCACATTCTCGACAGCCACCAACGCGTGATCGCCCAGGTTGGCGCCCAGATACCCAAGCAAGCGATCGTCATCAGCAGCAGGCACAAAGGCATCAGCCGTGCGCTGGATCTGACCGTCGGACACATCCGCGAGCCCCAAGCGCACCAGCTCGTCCTGAATGGTACGAGGGTGAACGTCCCGGCTTACCTCTGCAACGAGCGCTTCAAAGGATGGTGGCGCACCTCGCAACGGCAACCGGTCCGGCAGATCAGCACCAAGCCAATACCCAAGGACCCTCGCCACCGGCCCTGCGTTTGGGGCCTCCGGCAGGTCTGCTTCCGCACGAAGCGCCTTGATGTCCTTGCGCTGGAGACCTGTGAGCACATGCAGACGGCTATCTGTCAGCCGCTTGCTGCCGAGGGCAAAATG
>JBCCDA010000044.1:0-32755 GCA_039033215.1 Pseudomonadota bacterium
CCTTCATGTCAGGACACGTTGAAGCGGGGCTGGCTTTGTACAAGGCTGGCGCGCCTGAAATGGCCGCCAAGCACCTGCTGGGGCCTGGACGAGGGAGCATAGGCGCGGCAACGCCGCGTCGATGCGAGGCTCGGAACCTTCAGCCGATGGCTCAGCGGGAGCAGGTCACGCAACGGGTTGCACAGGGATCAAGATCGAGCCGTCCGATTGGGATCTCTTCGCCGCAGGTCTCGCAGTATCCGAACTCCTCTGCGTCCATCCGGACGCGAGCCGCTCGGATCGCTGCAAGCCGGGCGGACCGGCGACGCTGCTGAGCCGCGGCCATGGCCTGCTGCTGCATCGCATCCATCCGTGAGAGCCGTCCGACGGATGTCTGATCCAGAGCCACCGGCGCGCGGTCAGCGGCTGTCGCCCCCTCGGCGGTCGCCAGATCGCGTGCCTCCTGATCGATCCGCTCACGGAATTTGATGACCGTTTCCCTGTCCATTCGTGGTAATTATCTGTCAAAGACCCTATTTCGCAAGCAGCGACAGGCCGGAAGCACCGGGAGAAGACGCCATGACCGCCAATCCAAACCCACGCTTTGACGATATGCGGGTGGACCCCGTCTGGACGCAGATCCGGCGCGAGGCGGAGGATATCGCGTTGAACGAGCCGCTGATGGCTTCGATCGTTCATGCGACCGTCCTCAACCACAAGAGCCTGGAAGACGCACTGGGCTACAGGATTGCGCAGAAGCTCTCTTCAGAGGACATGCCCTCGCTCCTGATCCGCGAGATGTGCGATCAGGCTTATGCCGATCGCCCCGAGATCGGTATCGCCGCACGCGCAGACATCGTCGCCGTCTACGAGCGCGATCCGTTCTGCGACCGCATGATCCAGCCCCTGCTCTACTTCAAGGGCTTCATCGGCATACAGTCCTACCGCGTGGCGCACTGGCTCTGGACCCAGGGGCGCCGTGACCTTGCGATGTTCATTCAGATGCGCGTGAGCCAGCTCTTCTCAATGGATATCAATCCGGCAGCAAAGATCGGCCGGGGCCTGATGATCGACCACGCCCACCAGATCGTCATAGGCGAGACCGCGGTCGTCGGCGACGATGTCTCGATGCTGCACGGTGTCACTCTCGGCGGCACCGGCAAGGAAGGTGGCGACCGTCACCCGAAAATCGGCGACGGCGTGCTGATCGGTGCGGGCGCATCGGTACTGGGCAACATCCGCGTTGGAAATTGCTCCCGGATCGCAGCGGGCTCGGTCGTTTTGAAGGAAGTGCCACCGTGCAAGACGGTGGCCGGAATCCCAGCCAAGATCGTGGGCGAGGCCGGGTGTGACCGCCCATCCTATTCGATGAACCATGTGCTGATTGCATCGCCGGATCCCGGGGACATCGTCCCCGACTGTTGAGGGCCGGGCTAGAGGCTCTCGGACTTGGTGAAGCGAACGCCGATGCTGTTGCCGTCGCGCCATTTCACGTCAGCACGGAAGACCATTTCGATTTCCGGCACACGCAGCGTGATCTGATCCGGGGCGCTAGATGCATCG
The DNA here is from genome assembly GCA_039033215.1 of Pseudomonadota bacterium. GTDB lineage: Bacteria > Pseudomonadota > Alphaproteobacteria > Rhodobacterales > Rhodobacteraceae > Thermohalobaculum. The sequence goes on from JBCCDA010000044.1 coordinate 1,543, forward strand.
GAGAAGCTGACCAGTGCGCCCATGGGCGAGATGTTCGAGATGACGCACCGGACAGGATCCCCGCCGTCGGTGTCATAGAACGCCTCGAGCTCGATGTACGAGCGGTCCATGGCCCGCATGTCTTCCGCGTCATGGTAGGCCCTCAAGGGCGATCTTTGGGCCATCGGGACTCTCCTGATCAGGCACTCGACTCGCCCGAGTGTCCCCCAGAATTGTTAAGGACCGGCGAAGCCGTCACACGAACCAGCATATGGCCACGCGCAGATCTCCCGATTGCCAGCATCCGCAATGTCCGGCGCACTGCACGGGCAAGAAGACCCGGCGCCCCACCGGTGGACAGCACCAAGGCGCCGGGATAGACACCGCAAACCCGAACAACCCGGACCGCTCACCATGGCTTCTCTGAACGACATCCGCACTCAGTTCCTCGGCTATTTCGAGGAGAACGGACACCAGATCGTGTCCTCGTCGCCGCTGGTGCCGCGCAACGATCCAACGCTGATGTTCACGAACGCGGGCATGGTCCAGTTCAAGAACGTGTTCACGGGATTGGAGTCGCGGGACTACTCCCGTGCGGTCACATCCCAGAAGTGTGTGCGGGCCGGCGGTAAGCACAACGATCTGGACAACGTGGGCTACACCGCACGGCACCACACGTTCTTCGAGATGCTGGGGAATTTCAGCTTCGGCGACTACTTCAAGGACCGTGCGATCGAGCTTGCCTGGAACCTGGTCACCCGTGACTTCGGCATCGACAAGGAGCGCCTGCTGGTCACCGTGCACCAGACGGACGACGAAGCCGCGGCTTTGTGGGCCAAGATCGCGGGGCTGTCGGACGACCGCATCATCCGCATCGACTCGGACGATAACTGGTGGCGCATGGGCGACACCGGCCCGAACGGGCCGTGCACCGAGATCTTCTATGACCATGGGGATCACATCTGGGGCGGCCCCCCGGGCTCGGCGGAAGAGGACGGCGACCGTTTCATCGAGATCTGGAACCTCGTCTTCATGCAGTTCGAGACGTTTCCGGGCGGCGAGTCAAAACCCCTGCCCGCCCCCTCCGTCGATACCGGCATGGGGCTGGAGCGGATCGGCGCGCTGCTGCAAGGCAAGCACGACAACTACGACACGGACCTGATGCGCTTCCTGATCGAAGCCTCGGCGAACGCCACGGACGGCGACCCCGACGGCCCCGGCAAGACGCACCACCGGGTGATCGCAGACCACCTGCGCTCGACCTCATTTCTCATCGCGGACGGGGTGCTGCCGTCCAACGAAGGCCGTGGTTATGTGCTTCGCCGGATCATGCGCCGCGCCATGCGCCACGCGCATCTCCTGGGTGCACAGGATCCGGTCATGTATCGGTTGGTTCCGGCGCTCGTTGCCCAGATGGGTCAGGCGTTCCCCGAGCTGGGCACAGCACAAGCGCTGATCACCGAGACGCTGGAGCTGGAGGAGAAGCGCTTCAAGACCACGCTAGACCGGGGGCTCAAGCTGTTGGACGCGGAGCTCGAGAGCTTGCCCGACGGCACGGCACTGCCCGGCGAGACGGCCTTCAAGCTCTATGACACGTTCGGCTTTCCGCTGGACCTCACGCAGGACGCGCTGCGCGAGCGCGACCGGACGGTGGACACCGGTGGTTTCGACACGGCGATGGAGGCCCAGAAGGCCGCTGCCCGCGCCGCCTGGAAAGGCTCGGGCGACGCCGCGGACGAGACAATCTGGTTCGACATCGCCGACCAGCACGGCGCGACCGAGTTCCTGGGCTACGATACCGAAACCGCCGAGGGCCAGATCCTCGCGATCGTCCGCGACGGCAAGTTGGTCCAACAGGCCGACATCGGGGAGGACTGCTGGCTGGTCCTGAACCAAACGCCTTTCTACGGCGAGAGCGGCGGCCAGGTGGGCGACCACGGCATGGTCTCGACCGATGACGGCGCCGCAGATGTCTCGGACGTGCAGAAGAAGCAGGGCGTCTTCGCTCACAACGCCAGGGTCACCAAGGGCACCCTGAAGGTCGGCGACGCCGCCGTGCTGCGCGTGGACACGGTCAACCGGGCGGCCATCCGTGCCAACCACACGGCCACTCACCTGATGCACGAGGCTCTGCGCGGGCATCTGGGCGATCATGTCGCCCAACGGGGATCCCTTGTGGCCCCGGACCGTCTGCGTTTCGACTTCACGCACCAGAAGGGCATGAGCCCTGAGGAAATCCACGAGGTCGAAGCCGAGGTGAATGCCTATATCCGCCAGAACGCCGAGGTCACGACCCGGCTGATGACGCCGGACGAAGCCAAGGACATCGGCGCCCGGGCGTTGTTCGGCGAGAAATACGGCGACGAAGTGCGTGTGGTCTCGATGGGCACACGCCCCGAGGGCGAGACGGGACCCGCCGGACAGACCTATTCGCTCGAGCTTTGCGGCGGCACCCATGTCGCGCGCACCGGCGAGATCGGCACGTTCGTGCTTACCTCCGAGGGCGCATCGTCATCTGGTATCCGCCGGATCGAGGCGCTGACCGGCGTCGCCGCCTACGAATATCTATCGGCGCAGGACCACCGGCTGGCCGAAGTCGCCGCAGTTCTGAAGACCCGCCCCGATGAGGCCGCCGACCGGATCAGGGCCCTGATGGACGAGCGCCGCAAGCTGGAGGCCGAAGTGGCCGACCTGCGCAAGCAGGTGGCGCTCGGCGGCAGCCAGTCACAGGGTCCGGCGGCCGAGGAGATCGGCGGCAAGCAACTGCTCGCCCAGGTCCTGCCCGGCATCAGTCCCAAGGACTTGCGCGGGTTGGTGGACGAGCACAAGAAGACGCTTGGCTCGGGCATCGTGGTGCTGATCGCCGATACGGACGGCAAGGCCGCCGTGGCCGCAGGCGTGACGGACGACCTCAAGGACAGCGTCTCGGCGGTCGACCTGGTCAAGGCTGCGGTCGAGAAGCTGGGCGGCAAGGGCGGTGGCGGCCGGCCCGACATGGCGCAAGGGGGCGGGCCCAACCCCGCAGAAGCCGCGGCAGCAATCGAAGCTGTCAGGGCAGCGATACGCTAGCCACCAACTCTCGATGCATTGCCGGGCTTGACCCCTCTGGCGACGCTTGCAGGGGTCGCTGGTCAAGCATTGCAACGCTCATCACCAGCGCGGTTGAAGTCGAGGGGCCAGCGGCAGGTTTGGCATACGTTTGTCATACGCAAATCATACGCTTGTCATACACTGGTTTTGACTGCTCCAAACCTCAGACCAGCATCATCATGGGGTCTTCGAGGTTGGACTTTATGGCGTCCAGGAACTGCGCACCCAGCGCCCCGTCGATCACCCGGTGATCGACCGACAGCGTCACGGACATCACCGTCGCCGTCGCTAGGGCGCCGTCCTTCACGACCGGCTTCTGCACCCCGGCACCGACCGCCAGGATCGAGGCATGGGGCGGGTTGATCACCGCATCGAAGTTGTCGATGCCGAACATGCCGAGGTTCGAGATCGCGAAGCTGCCGCCCTGATACTCGTGCGGGGCCAGCTTGCGCTCGCGAGCACGACCAGCCAAGTCTTTCATTTCACTGGACAACTCGCCAAGGCCCTTGGCATGGGCATCCCGGATCACCGGCGTGAACAGACCCCCTTCGATGGCCACGGCAACAGCCACATCAGCCGACTTGAACTGCAGCACCCGGTCTCCCGCCCAGACGGCGTTGGCCCCGGGCACCCGCAGCAGCGCCATGGCGCACGCCTTGATGATGAAGTCGTTCACGCTGAGCTTGGTGCCCGATTTCTCCAGCTTGGCGTTGAAGGTCTTGCGGACCTCCATCAGCGTATCCAGCTGGATATCGCGGCGCAGGTAGAAGTGCGGGATGGACTGCTTCGCCTCGGTCAGACGCGCCGCAATCGTCTTGCGCATCCCGTCGAGCGTGATCTCCTCGTAGTCCCGATCCGCATACATCTTGCGGACAGCATCCGTAGAAGGGCCAGATGCAGGAGTCGGGGCTGTCGGAGCCGCCACCGAAGTGGTCGGTGCCGCTGCAGGAGCCGGTGCTGCCTGGAGCTTGAACGTCTCGACATCCGCCTTGACGATCCGACCTTTCGGGCCCGAACCCTTCACATCGGCAAGGTTGATACCCTTGTCCTTGGCAATGCGCCGCGCCAGGGGCGACGCGAAGACCCGTCCTCCGGCGGACGCGGCAGGTGTCGCAGGTGCAGGGGCCTCCGGTGTCGCGGTGCTCTCGGCGACCGGCGCCGGTGTGGTCTCTGCCGCAGGCGGGGCAGCAGCGGGCGCCGCCTCGACGGTGCCGATGTCATCCGCACTCTCGCCTTCTTCCAGCAACACAGCGATCGCGTCGTTCACCTTGACGCCCTCGGCACCCTCCGGGACCAGGATCTTTCCCAGGATCCCTTCGTCGACGGCCTCGAACTCCATGGTCGCCTTGTCCGTTTCGATCTCGGCGATGATGTCACCGGCGGAGATCGAATCTCCTTCCGCTTTCAGCCACTTGGCGAGCGTTCCTTCCTCCATGGTCGGAGACAGGGCGGGCATTGTTATCGTGATCGGCATGGCCCTCTCCTCAGCGGTAGCACACGGCTTTGGCGGCCTCGACGACCTCCTTGGCCGTGACCAGCGCCAGCTTTTCCAGGTTCGCCGCATAGGGCATGGGCACGTCCTTGCCGGTGAGATTGAGAACCGGCGCGTCAAGAAAGTCGAAGGCCTCCTGCATCAGCGTGGCCGAGATGTGGTTGCCGATGGAGCAGACGGGCCATCCTTCCTCGATCGTCACACACCGGTTCGTCTTCTGGACCGACTGGATAACCGTTGCGCGATCCATGGGGCGGATCGACCGCAGATCGATCACTTCGGCGTCGATCCCTTCACCGGCCAGCGCTTCCGCCGCCTCCAGCGTATAGGTCATGCCGATCCCGAAGCTCACGAGGGTCACGTCCGTGCCGGTGCGCACGACCTTGGCCTTGCCGAGCGGGATGGTGAAATCCTCGATCTCGGGGACCTCGAAGCTCTTGCCGTAGAGGATTTCGTTCTCCAGCACGATCACTGGGTTGGGATCGCGGATCGCCGACTTCATCAAGCCCTTGGCGTCGGCGGCAGAATAGGGCTGGACGACCTTGAGGCCTGGGATCTGCGCATACCATGCGGCGTAGTCCTGGCTATGCTGGGCACCGACCCGTGCCGCCGCGCCGTTGGGACCGCGGAACACGATGGGGGAGCCCATCTGACCACCCGACATATACAGCGTCTTGGCCGCCGAATTGATAATTTGATCAATAGCTTGCATGGCAAAATTGAAAGTCATGAACTCGACGATCGGCCTTAATCCCGCGAACGCGGCCCCTACCCCGATGCCTGCAAACCCGTGCTCGGTGATCGGGGTATCGATGACCCGCTTCGCGCCAAACTCGTCCAGCAGACCCTGGGAGATCTTGTAGGCGCCCTGATACTCGGCCACCTCTTCGCCCATCAGGAAGACGTCATCGTCCCGGCGCATCTCCTCGGCCATGGCATCGCGCAGCGCTTCGCGGACAGTCTGGTTCTTCATTGCCGTGCCTTCGGGCCAATCGGGCTCGGGCGGCGCGGCTGCGATGGGTTCGGCGGGGGCCGACGGTGAGGGCGCGGATGCCTCGGCGGCAGGTGCCTCGGCGGCAGGTGCTTCCGCGGCAGGTGCTTCCGCAGCAGGGGCTGCGGCGCCTGCAGCATCGGCGGCAGAGGCGTCCTCGCCCTCCTCCAGCAGCACGGCGATCAAATCGTTGACCTTGACGTTCTCGGTGCCTTCGGGGACGACGATCTTGCCGATCACGCCTTCGTCCACGGCTTCAAACTCCATCGTGGCCTTGTCGGTTTCGATCTCCGCGATGATGTCACCAGAGGTGACTGTGTCGCCCTCCTTCACCAGCCATTTGGCCAGTGTGCCCTCTTCCATCGTCGGCGAGAGCGCCGGCATAAGTATCTGAATTGTCATGCGTCTGCCCCCTCAGGCCTCGGCGTAGATATCGGTCCAGAGCTCGGCCTCGGCTGGCTCGGGGCTCTCTTGCGCGAAGCTAGCCGCCTCATTCACGACGGCCTTGACGTCCTTGTCGATCTGCTTGAAGGCGTCCTCGTCGGAGAGGCCCGCGTCCAGGATCACCTTGCGCAGCCCATCGATCGGGTCGCGCGTCTCGCGCATCTTCGAGACCTCCTCGCGTGTCCGGTACTTGGCGGGATCCGACATCGAATGTCCACGGTACCGGTAGGTCTTGACTTCGAGGATGTAGGGGCCCTGCCCCCCGCGGCAGTGCTCCACAGCCCGCGCGCCCGCATCCTTGACCGCGAGCACATCCATGCCGTCAACCATCTCTCCGGGGATGCCGAACGCTTCGCCACGATGGTAGATGTCTGGCGAAGACGTCGAGCGCACCTGCGCTGTGCCCATCGCATACTGATTGTTCTCGATCACAAACACACAGGGCAGTTCCCACAGCGCCGCCATGTTGAAGGTCTCGTAGACCTGTCCCTGGTTCGCCGCCCCGTCTCCGAAGTAGCACATCGCGACATGGTTGTTCCCGCGGTACTTGTTCGCGAACGCGAGCCCTGCGCCAAGCGGCACGTTCGCACCGACGATCCCGTGGCCGCCGTAGAACTGCTTCTCTTTCGAGAACATGTGCATCGAGCCACCCTTGCCTTTCGAAAGCCCGCCCTCGCGGCCAGTGAGCTCGGCCATGACACCCTTGGGATCCATGCCGCAGGCCAGCATGTGGCCATGGTCGCGGTAGGTGGTGATGACCTGATCGCCCTCGATGCAATTCGCCTGCAGCCCGACGACCACGGCTTCCTGCCCGATGTACAGATGGCAGAACCCGCCAATCAGTCCCATGCCGTAGAGCTGACCGGCCTTCTCTTCGAAGCGCCTGATCAGCAGCATGTCGCCATAGTACGACAGCAACTCCTCCGCGGGCGGCAGATTCCGTGCCGCCTTGCCATCGTCCGCCATGCGTTCCTCCCTGCTTCGGTGTTCACCTCTGGCGTCTTTCGACGCCTGTTGGTTACCGACAATGCCGGGCACGCGCAGCAACACAAGGACTAATTTTCTTTCGGAGAATGGGAGGCTTGCGCCTTTTCGTTGCAGCGCAGCCGACCAGTTGGCCGCAGCATGCGGGTATCAAACGCTCACCGGATGACCAGTTCATCCGGCCGAATGTAGCCAAGTACCCTGCGGGCCTGTTCGTCCAGCAAGTCAAGATCCAGGTAGCCCTCCGATATCCGGCGAACCTTGTCCGCGAGAGCGATCCGTTCAGCTTGCAAGGCCCCCAATTCGGCGTTGAGGCGGCGCTGTTCGCGTTCGGCTTCGCGCTGGGCCGCCAACCCGTGCTCGCCTTGCAGGCCTGAATGGACGAAGATAGCAATGATGCCGACCACAAGCACGTATGCAGTGGGCACCGCAACCTGTCGCCAGAGGGTCCTGTCCATTACGCTGCTCCTGTGGCGCCATCTCACGTGGCCCTTGGACGCGAACATCCCGGCGTAGCATCCAGATTCAAAGGGGTTTCTTGCAGTTGGCGAATTTCGATTGGCAACTGAGTCTGCCACGCAACAATCGACCCATCCTTGATTGGGGCGGCTGGCAGCGCAGCGACCGGTCCGGGGCCGGCCCAGGTTGACTGCATGCCGCGTGCGGCAGTTTCAACGTTGCAATTGGCAGTTCCGGTCCGAGGTCCAGATTGCTACATGGCCATGAGCAGGGAGGGACATATGGTCGAAGAGGTCCAGACGGTTGTGATCGGAGCGGGTGTCGTCGGCTTGGCGCTTGCACGCGCATTGGCGAAGACGGGGCGGGAAGTCCTGATCCTGGAACGCGAGGATGCTTTTGGCACGATCACCAGCGCCCGGAACTCCGAGGTTATCCACGCTGGGATCTACTACGCCAAGGACAGCCTGAAGGCGAAGCTGTGTGTTGCGGGGCGACACATGCTCTATGACTACTGCAAGGCAAACGCGATCCCGCACCGTCGTTGCGGTAAGCTCATCGTGGCCTGTTCGTCCGAAGAGGTCGAAAAGTTCGAAGGCATCGCTGCGCGCGCCTGGGACAACGGCGTCGAGGATCTGCAACAGATTCCAGCGTCCGAAGCGCGGACAATGGAACCCGAATTGGATTGCCAGGGCGCACTGTACTCGCCCTCGACCGGAATCGTCGACAGCCACGGGTTGATGCTGGCGCTATTGGGCGAGGCCGAGGCGCACGGGGCGATGCTGGTCCTGAACACACCGGTCGCCCGTCTTGCAGCCGCTGATGGCGGCTTTCTGGTCGAGACCGGGGGCGAGGAGCCGATGCAACTCCTTGCCAGCGAAGTGATCAACTCAGCGGGGCTCGACGCCCCGGAGTTGGCCCAGCAAATGGATGGACTGCCTGCAAGCGCTGCGCCTGAGCAATGGATCGCCAAGGGAAATTACTTCTCGCTGACCACCAAGGCGCCGTTTGATCGACTGATTTACCCGGCACCGGTCAGCGGTGGGCTGGGCATTCACCTGACGCTGGACCTGCAGGGCCGTGCACGGTTCGGGCCCGACGTCGAATGGGTCGAGCACCGCGACTATGCGGTCGACCCAGCCCGCGGCGAGGTGTTCTATGATGCCATCCGCCGATATTGGCCCGGGTTGCCAGATGACTCGCTGGCCGCAGACTATTCGGGTATTCGGCCGAAACTGTCCAAGGGCGGTCCTGCCCCCGACTTCCGCGTGTCCGGTGCCGGAGAACACGGCCTGCCAGGCTACGTCGGCCTCTACGGGATCGAGAGCCCCGGGCTGACGTCCTCGCTGGCGATCGCCGCCCATGCGACCGAGGTGCTGGAGGGGGATCTGCGTTGATCGCCGAGGTCGCTGGCGCTAAGTCCCGCTCAGGAGGACCGCCACCATGAACGATCAGTCTGACACCCGCCTTAGCAGCTTCGCGACCCATTGGGGTACATACCACGCCGAGGTTACCAATGGGCGGGTGACCGGGATCCGGGACTACAGTGACGACCCTGACCCCGCGGTCATCGGCCCTGGGATCGTCGACATGATCGATCACCCGACCCGGATCAGCCAACCAATGGTGCGCGAGAGCTATCTGAAGGATGGGCCGAGCGCCGATCCGGCGGGCCGCGGTCGCGAGCCCTTCGTTGCCGTCAGCTGGGATGAAGCCTGGGACATCGCCGCGCGTGAGCTCGATCGCGTACGCCACGAACACGGGAACGAGGCGATCTTCGGCGGGTCGTACGGCTGGGCCTCGGCGGGACGCTTCCACCACGCGCAAAGCCACATCCACCGGTTCCTCAATTGCGCCGGCGGCTACACAGCCTCGATCGCAAATTACTCGTTCGCGGCCGCGTACGCGATCTCACCCCATGTGGTGGGCGACTTCAGAATGGTCCTAAACACCGCCACAACATGGCCGGTCATCGCAGAGCATACCGACCTCATCGTCGCTTTCGGCGGGCTCGCGCAGAAGAACAGCCAAGTGACGTCGGGGGGGGTGGGGCGCCATACCATGGCCGATGGCCTGCGCGCCGCCCGCGCGAACGGATGCGCGTTCGTGTCCATCACTCCGCTGGCCTCGGATATGATGTCAGATTTGCAAGCGGACTGGATCGCACCACGGCCCAGTACCGACACCGCCATCATGATGGGGCTGGCGCATACGCTCTGGACCGAAGGGTTGGCGGATCGCGAATTCCTCGATCGATACACAGTAGGGTGGGAGCGGTTCGAGCCGTACCTGACCGGGGCGATAGACGGACAACCCAAGGATGCTGACTGGGCCGCCGCGATCGCGGACATCGATGCGTCGGAAATCCAAAGCCTGGCCCGGCGCATGGCGGCCGGGCGTACCATGGTAACCGTGTCCTGGTCGCTGCAACGCGCCGAGAACGGCGAGCAACCAATCTGGATGGCCATTGTTCTCGCAGCGATGCTCGGTCAGATCGGATTGCCGGGTGGCGGTTTCGGGATTGGATACTCGTCGGAGAACGGGGTTGGCAATCCGACCTTGCCGTTCAAGTTCCCAGCCGTACCCCAGGGTCAGAACCCAGTGGCCAGCCACATTCCGGTCGCCCGCATTTCGGACATGTTGCTGAACCCGGGAGGGGCCTATCAGTTCGACGGCCAGGACCGCACATACCCTGACATTCGGCTGGTGTACTGGACAGGCGGGAATCCGTTCCACCACCATCAAGACCTCGGGCGGTTCACCAAGGCGTTGCGGCGGCCCGAGACGATCATCGTGAACGAGATCTGGTGGACCGCGATGGCACGACATGCCGATATTGTATTCCCGGCAACGACAGTCCTGGAGCGCGAGGATATCGCGATGACCCACTGGGAACCGCTGATTGTTGCGATGCGCCAGGCGGTCGATCCGGTTGGTGAAGCCCGGTCGGACTACGAAATCTTCTCGGGTATTGCGGAGCGTATGGGAATTGCCGAGGCTTACACCGAAGGCCGCACGCCCGAGGAGTGGATCCGTCACCTGTGGGATCAGACGCGTCAACGTGCCGGTGAAGCTGGATTTGAGCTTCCCACGCTCACGGAGTTGCGCGATCAAGAGCGTGCATCACTCCCGGACAACCCCAGCGAGCCCGTTCTGCTAGAGGCGTTTAGGGCTGATCCGGAGGTGGCAAAGCTCTCCACCCCCTCCGGTAAGATTGAGATATTCTCGGAGACGGTTGCAGGATTCGGGTATGATGAGAGCCCGGGGCACCCGGGCTGGATCGAGCCTGACGAGTGGTTGGGCGCCGCGCGCACCGGTCAGTTCCATCTGATCTCGAACCAGCCGAGGACCCGGTTGCACTCGCAGTTTGATCCTGGAAGGGTCAGCCTTGCGAGCAAGATCTCGGATCGGGAACCGATCACGTTGCATCCCGAAGATGCCGCCGAACGGGGAATCGCCGCCGGCGATGTCGTCAAGGTTTTCAACGAACGCGGTGCATGTCTTGCGGGGGTCCGGCTGGACCCCAAGATCCGTCGGCATGTGGCGCAGCTCTCGACCGGAGCATGGTTCGATCCGGCCGAAGCGGGAGCAGAAAAACCCTTCTGCAAACATGGAAACCCCAACGTCTTGACCCGAGATCGAGGGACCTCACGGATCGGTCAGGGCCCGAGCGCACACTCCTGTCTGGTCGAGATCGAGCCAGAGCCCACCCCGCTACCTGTGACAGCCTTCGATCCGCCAGAAATCAAACGCCGCGAGACCTGACCCTCCGCGCTAGCCGGAGCCCGCGCGGTTGACGGGCGCTTCGCCGATGTTGTCATTCAAAGTTCCGAGGAATGCAGCAGGATCGTAACTTCGCAACCAGTCCGTGGCCTCCGCGGCAGACATAGGCGGTGCGATCAGGAAGCCTTGCAGAACGTTGCAGCCAAGCTCGACCAATACCGCGAGTTCCTCGGCGCTCTCAACACCTTCGGCAACGGTGACAATGTTCAAGGCGTTGGAAATGCGCAGGATCCCGCGCGTGAGATGCTGTTGCTCTGGCCGTAAGTGAAGGTTCGTGACGAAGCTGCGATCGATCTTCAGCCCACTGAGTTTGACAATGTGAAGAGTGGAAATCGCTGCGTGTCCTGTCCCGAAATCGTCGAGTTCGATAGGAAACCCGAGGCTTTCCAAGCGATCGAGCGTCCGGCTGACAGGGTTCTGATCATCCTCGATCATTGCGGTTTCGAGCAGTTCGACGCACACATCCGATGGCTGCAACCCGGCACGTTCGACCATCAGCATCAGCCTGTCTGCGAAGTGAGATCGCCCCAAGTCACTCGCAGCGCAGTTCAAGCTAACCCGCGGCACATCAAGCCCATTCGCCCGCCAGGTAGCAAGTTGTTCGGTTGTGCGCGCAACCATGGTCTCGGTCACCGCAGAAAGGAGGCCAGCCTCTGCGGCAACATCCATGAACTGCCAAGGGCTCAACAAACCAAGCTCGGGATGGTGCCAGCGCACAAGGGCCTCGAACCCGCACACCTCTCCGCTGTGCGCAACGATTTGTGGTTGGAAAAACGGCTCGATCTCCCCGTTCTCCAAAGCCTCTTTCAGACCCAGGAGCGTTTTGCGGCGCATCCGCAGTCGCGCGTCCATTTCCGGAGTGTAGATCTGCACCATGCCAAAGGCGCGTTTGCGGCCTTCGATGACCGCGTTCTCGGCTTGCAAGAGCAGATCGTCGACCGATGCATCATCATGACACAGCGTAACTCCGATTGAGCAGGTCATCCAAACCGTACGTTCGCCAATTCGCATCGACGCACGCAATGCCTCGGACATCTCCGTTGCGAATTTCTCCACTGACTCGAGCTCTTCGCGGTCGAGCACGAGTACCAGGAAACTATCCCCACTTTCTCGGGCCAGCATGTCATCTTGCGAGATCTTGGTGCGAATGATCTCAGCAACCCGCAGGAGGGCCGCATCACCGACACTGCGCCCAAGGCTGTCATTCAACTCGCCCAGACGGTCCACATCCACGTGGAACAGCGCTGCGCTGCGAACCGAGTCTTCCGGTTGGACGCGGAGTTGCCGCAGCCGCTCGCGAAGGTGTTCGCGCGTGGGCAAGCCGGTCAGGACGTCGTATCGCGCGTCCCTGATTGCGATTGCACGCTGCAGAAAAACTTCAGCCGATCGGGCTATGTCGCCGATCTCGTCCAACCGCGCCGTATGCGGGATTTGAACATCCGTACCGCCCTCCACCACGGTACCGATCGCAGCGCTGATCTCCGTTGTCGGCGCAATGACCTTGCGCGCAATGTAGTGAACGACGAGGAACATCGCGACGGCCGTCAGAATGAGCATCACTTCCAACCTGAAGATCGCGCTCTCGTGGGTACTTGACGCCTCAGCCCGCAGCTGCTCGGCATCCCGTACAACCTGTTCTCTGAGCTGGACCAGTGAACCGAAGGCAGCAGCGATCGCGCCGATGCCGCTCGTCTTCGATACTGTGTACGCGCCCACCGTATCACCCGCTTCGAGCAACTCCAGAATCTGGTGGCGTGCAACTTCCCATTCAGCGATGTGGCGGCGCGCTGCCTCCAAATCGTCCCATCCGCCAAGCAAACCAACTTCGACCGACCGCAGAAGCTGATCCACTCGCGCCGTCGCTTCGGCCGTTCTGCGCTCGAAACTGCGCCCGCGCAGCCTGGTCGGGGCATCAGCCAAGGCGTTGATCTGCGTCTGCAGCACCGTGATCTCGAGTTGTGCATCGTGCAGCGCACCGCCCACATTGAGCGCATGGCGATGAAGCTGGTCTGGCACGTCCGCCAGTTCGCGCAGCGTGAGAACGGAGAGGACTTCGATCAGGACAATACCCGCCAGACCAACGCACGCAGCAATTCGCATCCGGCCCTGAATCGAGAAGCGCCGAGCTTTCAGGCGATCGCGGAACAGCGCTAGGAGACCCATCTACCACTTTCGAAATTGCGCTGGCCCAAAACCTCGCGACCTCTAGAGATCTTTCTAACTGGACAACCTTAAGACTAGGAAAACCGCTGGTTCGGCACGGCAAAACGGGATGCTGATCATCGGGCAGCCGCGTCTGTCCAGGCCCGCGGCCAGAGTGGGTAGGCGAAGCGGACAAAGTCGGCCGAGTAGAGAGCACTCAATCTGCGGCCAATCTCGTCGGTCATGAACGCGCCGGCAGGTAGATCCTGTGGCAGGGCGCGGCGGAGAACGTCAGCGATATGCGAAGGCGGCAGCGCCGGGACGTTCAAGCGTGCCGCCAACCACCCCACCAGATCATCCAGGTCATCGATATCCGCAACGCGATCGACAGACGCCTGCGCCTGACATGCGTCCAGAAGGATGCTCTGCTCCCGCCAACAATCGTCCATGAACACAGCCCCGGAGCCGTGTCGGGCTGACGAAACCATATCCAGGTATTCCGCCAACAACTGCGCTAGGTCCTCAGGCGACATGTCGGCCGATGCCTCGGGCAACGCTCGGTATCGGCTCAAAAAATGCTGCCTGACAGGAGAGACTCGGCGATCTGGGCCAAAGAGAGCTGCGTTGAACAGCCCGACAATCCTGATGGCCGGATGGCTGGTTATCGCGAACACAACCCTCCCATCGGCTGTCTCTTCCCCGCTCCATCTAGGTGCGTAGGTGCCTTCTCGCGACTCTCGCTGAAGTTGGGTGTAAGACAGCGAACGCCCCCCATAGGACCGCCGCTCAAAACGGTAGAGCAGTGATATTGCCACCTCGAATGCCGGACCCGGAATCTCCGCGCAGGCAAGCTGCGCAGAAGGTGCCAGGCGGATAGCGGGCACAGACCTCGGCTTTGGGGTTGGGAGCGCTCCTGGCGAGATGTCCAACGTCTCGCACATGTATTTGTAGTTGCTCACCTTCTCTGCGAGGTTTTGCGGGTTCTGGCGCGCAATCGGCTGGTGCTCTGGCAAAGTGCCTGCTGATCCGATGTACCGCGCAATCTCTGCAAGCTTGGCGTGCTCTTGAAGCTCGGCATAGTCCACCCGAACCGCGGTCTCACCGGCCGCCGTCAACTGTGCATCGATCCAGGCATAGTGGGCCTCTAGGCCCGACGTGTAGTCAGCGTACTCGGACGCGTCGAACTGGACCCGCGCGGCAATCCGCCTGCGCGGGTTTTTCAGCATCCATTGGCCGGTCTGACGCGCGATCTTCAGCGAAAGATAAGATTCAAGCGGATCTCGGCGCAGCACGACCTTTCGGCACATCGGGTCGGCAAGCGCATGGGTCATCAGCACCCGGCCGTGGCCGTCGAAGACCCTGAAACCGGGGATAGAGCCTTCGGCTGCGGCCCGCAGCTGGGTCAGAAAGCCCAGCGGATCCGCATTGCGCCGGGCCAGATTCCAACCCATCATGTAATGGCACCGTGGCCCACCGATGAAGGCGGGATTGAACGCCTCTCCGTAGCACGTGGTGTCGCCGAGCTCCGCCAACGTTCTCTCGAGCAGGTTCGAGCCCGTCCGCATGGCCGCAAAGATAGCGAAGTAGGGCGCACGGCTCATTCCGGGACCTCCCACTGGGCCGGATCTGTCCAGTCGCCGGAGAGGATAGATACAAGCTGGCCAAGCACGTCCTCATCCCGGTCTTCTGAGACGGTCCGATACCAAGCGCGAAGCGGGAGTTGCGGCCCCTGCAGACGAGGGAAGCCAGCCCGCAGCTTCGTCAACCTCTCCCGCGCCCGACCAACAAGGACCAGCCGGGCGTTCGGATCGTTTACAAGGTGAAGCCGAATTGGATGATCGTCCTCCGGCACCAACCAAAACGCCGGCCGCTCTTCGCGGTCCCACCAGACGAGGCGCGAGAGGAACTGGGCCGGTCGGTAGTCCCGAAACACTGGATCTGAAGGCAGGTTCCCGCCGTAGAGTTCAGCCGGTTTCGCAAAATCCGCGGGTTCGCCGGGTGCAAACAATCGACCATGCAGACGGACGGGCAACGTCCGGTGAGACAGTGAACGGCGCAGGCTTGCGGCAGTCTCAACATCCGGCGCCAACAACACTGCATAAGGGACACTTGTCTCGGTCCATCTGGGCTTCGTCTCCTTGGGCACCCGCGCCATGCTCAAAATACCACGCCCCTCGGTGTGGCGCTCTCTTATGGCTCGGCCGAAGTCGATTGGCTGGACTGAGCCGCATGGTCGCCCTTCGGCACCTAGAAAGCGCCGGTACAGCGCACCGGCATCGGGGTCCACCTTGCGCGCCACGAGCCCGCCGGAATCTTCCAGAGCGGAGAGGTGATCGTCATGAAGAACGTGCGGCCGCCCCCGCAGACCGAATCCGCCGATATGAAGCGGTGGCCGGCGGACGCCATCGGGGGAAACCAATGGCACGAGACTTTGAAAGTAGCTCTCATCGGGGATCCAGCACCAGCGAAAGAACCTGTCCCACAGCGGGCGGTCGGGATGTTCAAGTACTGCCCGCAATGTGTCCGCGCGCAGACACCACCATTGACTGCCGAGGTGCGGCACCAACCCCGCAGGAAGTTGTCGGCGCACCCGCAATATGCGTTGAACATCGACACTGATATCGAACAGCCCTCTCCGATGGGTATAGGAGAAGGGATGGTAGAGCGTGAAGCGTTCGTCGGACAGACCGTTTTGGACCCACCTATCGCAAGATAGCGGGACACTCTCGATGAAGTCTGCCTCGGGACACGCGGCAACGTGCGCCTCAATAGCCTCAAGGGAGCGCAACGGCAGGCAGGCCCCGCTCATGAGACAGACATGCGTGACGTCCGGACGGGACAACAACGGAGTTACCGCCGCCCACGTCGCATCGATCATGCCCAACTGACCCCATTCCGCTGTGTGCTCGGACACGATCGGGATCTCGTCTGCGCCCCAGCGCTCGGGCGATCTCGGATCCACGTGCACCACGACTGATGCACCCTGTGCGGCCAGATGCCGTGCCACGTCGCTGGCTCGGTCCAACCGGACGTGCGCCAGCATTGCGAAACCGACGCCCATCAGAACCAGCCTCCGCGCGCCATCAGACCAAGCTCGCAGAGTTGGAGCCAATCCCTGTAGCGCGTCGACTGCTCGGTCCAAAGTGAAACCTCGAGGCCCTGGGCCGCATAGGAGGCATACTCTCTGCTGGCGGCATAGTGTTCGTGCCTGCGCAACTCCTCCTCGACCTTTAGGACCAGCACATCGAGAAACTTCGGATGCAGCAGCACGCCAGACGTCAGACTGCCACCGTCCCGCGCATAGGTCACATTTAACCGGCGGGGCAGCAGATCGTGCGCACCTCCCTTGTAGACGAACCCCTTCTGCCAGCGCACCAGCGGGATCTTGTTCAGCGCTGGCGACCAGAAGGGGCGATCGGCAAAGAAGACCCGAAGGCGAGGACCTCCCTGGATCCAGAGGTTTTTGTAATGAGGGTCGCGACTGACATAGTAGTTGTTCGCATCAAACCAGCAGGCGACGTCGGTTGGGTTGGTGTCCTCACCCACACGTGTCGTCGCAACACTGCCTCGTCCGTACATGTCTAGCAACAGCACCCCGAAGCTCTCGCGTCCCTGGTCCTCCAGCCAACGGCACAGAGCCGGCAACTTGCGCGTGTCGTGGTGCGGATAGACGAGCAACTCATCAGGATCGGCCACGACGATCCAGCGTCCGGGGCCGTAGCGCGCAAGCAGATGGTTCAGCCAGTCGACCCCATACCGCGACCCCTTGTAGCTGCCACGCGCTTCCCAGACCGACACATCGGGCGAGGACCGCAGCATCTCGACCGTGCCATCGGTCGAGCCGTTGTCGACAAACAGAAAGTGCACAATGCCGAGTTCGCGGTAGTGGCGCAGGAACCAGGAGAGCCGCGGGCGCTCGTTCCGGACCGTCGAAAAGAGGATCGGACCGTCGGGCATGGCAGCAGTACGGTCTGCGAGGGGGCGGAGTCCGGCTCCCTTCACCAGCGCGCGGATCTGGAGCGACCGGCGCTTCAGCCGCAACCTTACCCGTCTGACGCCGCCTTTGAGACCCATGCTCGCTTTCCCAGGATTTCATCCCGAGTCTGTTGGTTCTAGCTGCCCTCGTCTGGGTGCACCAGATTGGTTTCCAATAGGTTTTTCAATAAGTCCTCCAGAGCGTCGAAGTGACCAGCCCACGTCGGCGGCGACCATGCCGAAAGACGTTGCAACTGGGCAACCCTGCGCATCGCATCCGGATTGGTGAAGTCCCGGATAGCCTCTGCCCAGCCGCTGGCGTCGTCAGGTGCCAGCCACTCCGGGACACTCCTTCCGATTTCTCTCAGCGCCGGGAGGTCCGACGCGATCACCGGCACGCCCAAGGTCAACGCTTCAGCAAGCGGCAGACCGAAGCCCTCCGCGAAGCTCGGGAACAAGAGCGCCCGCGATTGCATCAGGATCGCCCGTGTCTCTGCGTCCGATATCGCGCCGTGTTCAATCACCGTCCGGCCCATCATCGGATGGCTATCCATTAGGCGAAAGACCTCGGCGTTCTCCCAACCTCGACGCCCAACGATATGCAGCGTCGGTCCCGTCCGGGACCAATGCTTGGCCCAGAGATCCAGGAGAAGCAGATGATTCTTGCGCGGCTCGATGGTGCCAAGGATCACAAAGGCCGGTGGCCCGGTTTGGGGCACGATCGGCACCGAAGGAGTGATACCAAGAGGCAGCACGTGGCAGAGGGCGGTGAGCTTGGGCATGTGCGCCGACAGACGCCTCTCCGTATCCGCCGAGTTGCAGACCACGGCATCAGCCAGCGCCATCCCTGCCAGTTTGGTGCGAAACCGTTCCGATGTCCCGCGACGCGCATACTCCGGTTGATCGAGCGGTATCGTGTCATGAACCATCACAACTGTCCGCCAGCCCGAGTTGGCGAGCGACGTCATGTCCCCGGCGGCAAGATTGTCGTGCCCCACGTTCAGGTAGATCCCGACACCATCCGGCTGCACACCGGTGCGGCCAACCCGCTGTCCTGCCCGACGGATCAAGGCGTGTGCACGTCGCAGTCTCAGCGGGCTTCGAACCGCAAGAAGTCCCGGGAGGTCTAGCAGGGGCGCGGGCGCCTCGTTCTCAAGCCAAGTCACAAGATCGCGCACGGCGGGGCCGTCCAAGGTCCAAAGGCGTCGACCAATCCTGCAGAGATATCTCGCACCCTGCCCCAACGCCCAGTCGATGTATGCGCGTTCGACCCTGTCAATCCCACTCGGCCGCGCATGGCGCGCGCGCGCCACGGTCCGAGAGATGTCGAGAAGCAGGTCCACCGAGCCTATGTCAGACGAGGGCGCCGGGGTTCAAAGGCGCACGGCCGCTCCTGGCTTGCTGGCCGCGCCTGGATTGCCATCGCTCAGCTGCTCGTTTGATCCGTCACCACGTGATTGAGATAAGCTGCAAACTCGTCCTTGAGATCACCACGACGGAGTGCGACCTCAACGGTCGCCTGCAGGTACCCTGCCTTCGAGCCACAGTCGAACCTCTCTCCATCAAACAGCAGGCCATAGACCGGAAAACCGGCGTCGATCTGCTCGGCGATCGCGTCAGTCAACTGAATCTCACCGCCTGCACCCTTTTTGCCGGCATTCAGCGTCTCCATGACCCGAGGCGTCAGGATGTAGCGACCAATGACCGCCATGTTCGAGGGCGCCGACGCGGGGTCTGGCTTCTCGACAAGGCCGCGCGCGCGGATCAGGTTGCCTCGCTCCTCCGCCGGGTCGATCACACCGTAGGACTTGGTCTTCTCGTGAGGGACCTCCATCGCCGCGACCATACAACCACCACCGCCGTGGGCGCGATAAGCATCGACCATCTGTGCGAGGCAAGGTCGATCACCCAGGATCACGTCATCCGCCAGGATCACCGCGAACGGCTCATCCGCGATCAGACGGCGCGCGCACCACACTGCGTGACCGAGCCCCAGCGCTTCCTGCTGGCGGATGTAGGCAATCGCACCGGACGGCATCGTCGAGTTCTCGACCTCTGCCAACAGCTCGTGTTTCTTGTCCTGGCGGAGTCTTCGCTCGAGCTCGGACGCACCGTCGAAATAGTCTTCCAACGCAGACTTTCCTCGGGCCGTAACGAAAATGAATTCTTCGATGCCGGCTTCCCGCGCCTCGTCGATCGCGTATTGGATCAGGGGGCGATCAACCAGAGGAAGCATCTCCTTCGGGATGGACTTGGTCGCCGGCAAGAACCTTGTTCCGAGACCGGCAACCGGAAAGACGGCGGTCCTGACTGTCTTGCTCATTGTACGCTCCTGTGATGGATCCCGCGTGCCATACGGGGGGCGGGCAGTTCTTCAAGGGGTGGTGGTGCGAGACGTCATCCTGGCATCATGCCGACATCCAGATTCGGCTCGGTCCGAGGACTAGGCGGAAAACGGGTAGAAGCCGGGGAGAGACGTTCAGCGGCCAGCAAGAGCCGGGAGAGCGCTTTCTCGAAACCCAACCGCGCACCCGGTGCCCCGCGCACGTGTAGCAAGCCTGCATATCCCGGGAACTCTACGGCGGTGGTTCCGACCTGCACGCGGTGTCCAAGCACCAAGTCGAAACTCCGGCGAGCGTGTACCCGGGCAATTTCTGCTTCCGCTCGGGCGGCACGGCTGAACAAGCGCTTGCCGTTCAGATGCTTTCCGCGGCGCCAAGTCCCCCCTCGATGCCACCATACGCCGTCCGAGAACTGTACGACAGGTGCCGCACGACCGGGCATGTAGCTGAAGTAGCTCACGTTCACCCCTGCCGCGGCCAACGATCTCGCGAGCGCGACGGAGCGAAACAACTTCGGGCCCCAACCGGCGCAGATCGCCACCGAAAGCTCAATTGCCTGTGGCACGAACCGCTTGAACGCCGGCTCCGAGAACTGGGTACTCAATGGCAAGCCGGGATCTCGGCTGAGCCCTTCGACCAGACCGTTCTTGATCTGCCGTTGAAGTTCCTTGCGCTCCCCGCCGCGAATAAGACCGAGCCGGACGTAGGGATCGACTTCGTGAAGTTTGCTGCGCCGGAAACGGTCGAGCGCTGTGAGCACGTCTGGGCCTGGCAGATGGCGGCGGCAGAAGTACGCCTTGGATGCCGCGATCTCATAGAAGTTGCGCGGCACCCTAAGGCGGTCACGGGCATCGTTCGCCGCTCGCAAATGATGGACTTCCGCGGTTCGCACGAACGCTGCGTCCCATCCAGCGTAAGCCAGACGCAGCATCAGGTCTGTCTCGTCGAGATAGTACCGAAAGCTCTCATCGAAGCCACCAACCGATAGCACCGCCTCGCGCCGAAAGGCCGAATTTGCGCCGATAGTTCCAATGAACTCGTTATCGGCGATCTGGCTATCGGCATCGAAGATGCGAAAGTCATCGCTGACCGGAAGCCGCCGCTCGACGGCCTCCCGGTCGAAGACACCACCGTCCCATTCGACACCAACGCCGTCCTTGCGGCGCACAAGCCCGCCCGCGCCCGCGACGCCCGGAAAAGCAAATGCCGGAACGATCCGCTTCAGCCAGTCTGGCTCGGGCACCGCATCGTCATCTACAAACGCCAGCACATCGCCCCCGGCCAGCTCCAGCGCAAGATTGCGAGATCTGCAGATGTTCGCGCCGGTAAACGCACGGTACTTGATCTGATCCGAGAGCCAATCTGGAAGACCGTAGGCGGAGAGGTCGGGCTGATCCCCGATCACCACGATCTCGAAGTTGTCGTAGTCGAGACGGGCTACCGCATCCAGAACCCGCCAGAGCAGTGTCGGGCGACGGTGGCTCAGGACCGCCACGGTGACCTTGGGGTTATAGGGCTGCCCGACGTCGCTCACCGCACGCACCCGTGCCGCGACGCATGACATCGCGGTGCCGCCGTTGAACTGTGTCTCAGGATCTGGATCACCGAACGGCGGTCCGGATGCCTCTCTACGGGAATCAGTGCATCAAAAGAGATCCAACCGCCGATCCGCGCCTCTTGGTTATGGATCTGAAGCCCCGGCACGGATCAGCTCACTGGGGTCAGCGCGACGCCAGGGGACAACGCAAGAAAGAACGGGTTCTCATATCCCGGCTTGCCGTAGACAAGCGGCTTGTGATCGTCGAAGCGCCGCACCTCGCCACCTGCTGCGCGCAGCACGGCATGACCTGCAGCCGTGTCCCACTCCATCGTGCGGCCGAGCCGTGGGTAGAAGTCCGCCTCACCGCCCGCAACCAGGCAGAACTTCAGCGACGACCCCGCCGACGCGAAGTCTCCAACCTTGTACTGCGCGATGTAGTCGTCCGTTGCCTGGTCGCGATGCGATTTCGACGCCACGACCGTCAGCGCCGAATTGTCAGGTGCCGAGACCTGGATCCGCCGGGCCGAGCCCGCCTGGACCCGGTGACCGGCCACCGTCAGCTCCACAGCCATATCGCCGCGGGTCGCCCACAACCGCTCGCGCGCCGGGGCGTAGACCACCCCAGCAACGGGCACACCGCCTTCAATCAGCGCAATGTTGACGGTAAAATCGGTGCGCCGGTTCACAAATTCCTTCGTGCCGTCCAGGGGATCGACAAGGAAAAACCGCTCCAACCCCTTGGCTGCATGGCTTTCCGCTGATTCTTCCGTCACCGCGTGGATGTCCGCAAACGCATCAGCAAGCCCTGCGCCAATGACCTTGTCGGCGGCCAGATCCGCTGCCGTCACCGGGCTCTGGTCGGCCTTCGACGCCGTGTCGAAATCCCCCGAATGGAAGACTTCCATGATCTTTGCACCGGCTTCCAACGCCAGCTCGGTAATCCGCCCCTCGACGGCTACGGCCATTGACGACACTTTCGACTCCTCAGTTCACCAGCTATACACCATGTAACGTGGATAAGTTCACCGGAGGTTGTGGCGCCGGGTGTAGCGGTGCGGGGCAGTGTCCGACAACCATTAATCGGTCTGCAGCCGCAGACCGCCCGCGGATCAGAGTGGCGCATGTACGAGAATCCAGCCAAGTCGGAGGTAAGACAGGGGTTTCTGACAGCGCTGGTCGCCTTCTTGACGCTCGTTTATGCGCTTGTCGTGCGGGATCTGCGAACCGAACACAAGAACGCGGCACTCGGCATCATCCTCCAGATCGCCCAGCCGTTGGTGGCCGGGCTCATCTTCTACTTCTTCATCCAGCTGATGGGCGGCAAGGGCGGCGGGCAGGTGCGCGGCGATTTCATGACGTTCGTGCTGATCGGCTTCATCGTCTTCTTCATGCACATACGCACCGTGGCGGTGGTCTCGAATTCGCTGCGTGAAGACATGCTCTATCACAAGCGGCTGACGCCCTTCCTGATCGTGTGCGTGAAGGCGCTCAGTTCGGCCTACAAGATGGTGCTGGCGCTACTGGTCCTGCTGCTGCTCAACTACCTCCTGCGCGATGTCTACGAGATGGAGGATCCGCTCCACTTCATGCACGTCATGTTCTGGTGCTGGCTCGGCGGCGTGGCGGTCGGCATCGTCTTCATGGCTGCCAACCGGTACCTCACCTGGGGGCCACTCCTTCAAACCGCCTATGTCCGGGTCATGTTCTTCACGTCGGGCAAGTTCTTCGTCGCCAACTCGACGCCCGGCTACATCCGGCATCTGATGGACTGGAACCCGCTGTTTCACCTGCTCGACCAGGGACGGGATGCAGCATTGGTCCACTACACGGCACGTACGACGTCGATGGGGTACCCGATCATGGTCTTCCTGGTGATTCTGGTAATCGCCATGCTGATCGAGAATTACGTCCGGCGGACTTACAGCCAGAGCCACCTGGTCGGCAACTAACCCTTACTCGGGCCGCGCCGTCCCGCCTCTTGCCCACCAAATCGCCTCTCCTATGTTGTGGTGCGACACGGTCCACGCGTTTCGGGGCCGACACATCGCGGGAGGGCGCCATGCGCCGACGCAGCTTCGTCGCGACCAGTTTGGCGGCACTTCTGGGTGGCTGTGCGGCAGCCCCTGTTCCCCGGCTCGCCGCGAGCGAGATCACACAGCGCTGGCCCAAACTGGGCAAAATCGTGAAAGTCGACGGCCTCGATGTCCATGCCTGGGATCAGGGTACGGGACAGCCCGTGGTGATGATCCACGGTGCATCCGGAAACTTGCGGGACTGGAGCTTCTCGATCGCCCCGGACCTCTCCAAATCGTACCGCGCCATCGCCTTTGACCGCCCCGGGCTTGGCTACTCCCAACGACCAGCCGCTGCCGGCGGCGATCCGGCCGTGCAGGCACGAATCCTGATGGCAGCAGCCCGGGAGTTGGGCGTCGAGCGTCCGATCCTGGTCGGCCATTCCATGGGCGCCGCCGTCGCCATGGCGTGGGCACTGGCGGACCCCGACGGGATTGCCGGCATCGTCTCGGTCTCGGGCGCGGTCATGCCCTGGTCTCCGAAGCCGATGCTGGCCGAGATGGTGGGTCTCGATGAGCTTCTGATCGGTGTCTACTTTGACTATCTGGAAGCAAGCGCCGGCAGGGGTGGGATCGAGCGGTTCGTGACGCGCATCTTTCGTCCGCAAGAGCCGCCGGAAGGCTATGTCGACTATGTGGGCGGGCCGCTGTCGCTCCGACCGGAGACGCTTGCGGCCAACAAGCAGGACATCGCGGCGCTCAACACCGGACTGCGCCGGATGGCCCCGGATTATGGCCGGGTGAGCGTCCCGGTCGAAGTGATCTCCGGCACCGCCGATTTCATCATCGACCCCGAACGCCAGCCGATTCCCTTCGCCAACCGACTCCCTGATGCCCGGCTGACGTTGCTGCCGGGCGTTGGACACATGGCACACCATGCAGCACCCGATGCCCTGACAGCCGCCATCTCGCGGATCGCGGACACCGCGTGATTCGCCGCGCTTTTCTTTCCGGCACCGCCACCATGGCGGCAGGGGCATGCACGGCTGCGAAGTCCACCATGGATCGCTGGCCGCCGATCGGGCGCCTGCTCGAGGTGGATCGTCTGTCGGTCCACGCCTGGGAACAGGGCAGCGGCCAACCGGTCGTCCTGATACATGGCGCCTCGGGCAACCTCCGCGACTGGACCTTCGCGTTGGCCCCACGGCTGGCACGCGACTACCGGGTCATCGCCTTCGATCGCCCCGGGTTTGGCTATTCCGACCGGCTCGCAGACCGGGGATGGGAGCCGGCCCGCCAGGCTGCGCACCTTCGCAAGGCGCTGGAGCAGCTCACCGATCTCCCTCCCATCGTGGTCGGCCACAGCTGGGGCGGCGCACTCGCCATGGCCTGGGGGCTCGCCGACCCCGCCGCCAAGGGCATCGTCACGCTCTGCGGTGCCACCATGCCGTGGGGCGGCGCGCTCGACAGCTACTACAGCTATCTCGCGTCCGAGTTCACCGGCCGCCCGCTCTCACACCTCATCTCCGCGCTCGCCACGGAGCGGCGGACCAACGAGGCCATCGCCGGGATCTTCCAACCGCAGGCCGTCCCGCAGGGCTACCCGGCCTACGTTGGTGTCGCCCTCGCGACCCGGCCGCGCACGTTGCGCGACAACGCTCGCGACCTCGTGAACCTCGAGCGGCTCCTTACCGAGCAATCCGCGCGGTATCCGCAGCTGTCGACACCGGTCGAGATCCTCCACGGCACGGCAGACACCATCGTCGACGCCGGCATCCACGCCGAGGGTATGCACAATTTGCTGCCCAACAGCCGCCTCACGCTTCTGGAAGGTATCGGGCACATGACTCACCATGCCGATCCGGTTGCAACCATCGCCGCCATCAGCCGTCTGGCCTGACCGCCAACCCCGGGCGCCACGCCCGCGCCCGACCCAAAGGGGAGTGGCGCGGGGCAAGGGGCATCTCCGGACCGGCTCTGCCGGGGCGGAGCCCGTTGGCCCCGAGACATCGATCACACCATTGAAACCGACCGTGCGCGCCGGTATCTCCCAACCACGGCAGGAGCGAACCTATGGGCATTCCCGACCCGCATCACGACCTACAATTCTATCAGGGCGTAGCACTGCGCCGCTTCATCGCCTTTCTCATCGACACGGCGGTCATCATGGCGCTGTGGTTCGTGGGCGCCGTCGTGCTCGCGGCCCTGACCCTCGGGCTTGGGATCGCGCTCATCGGCCCACTTCTCTTCCTGACCGCGTTCCTCTACCGCTGGCTGCTGCTCGCCAAACGCTCGGCCACGCTCGGCATGACGCTCACCGGGATCGAGGTCCGTTCGGCCCAGGGCGCGCCTCTCACCGAGGGCGAGGCCGCGATTCACACGCTCGGCTTCATGGTCACGCTGATGTTTCTGCCGCTCGCAATCATTGGCTGGATCCTGATGGCCACGTCGCCAGAGGGCCGCGCCCTGCACGACCTGCCGCTCGGCACCGTCGTGATCAACCGTCCCGTCTGAACAGCTGGCGCTCCTTCGCACCGCCAACAGACTTTTGATCTCACCGCCGTACGCATCCGCGTGACATGCCACCAGATTTCGGTATCTTTCGAATTCCAGACGTGTTGTTCGGAGCCCGGATGAGCCACCACGAATCCTCGCTGAAAGCGCAGTTCTACCTGACTGCCCCCCAACCCTGCGCCTATCTGGATGGGCGCGAGGAGCGCAAGGTGTTCACGACGCTGAACGGCGGCATGGCCGGTTCGGTCAATAATACGCTCAGTCAGAAGGGATTCCGGCGCAGCCAGTCGGTGATCTATCGCCCGGCCTGTGTCGGCTGCTCGGCGTGCATGTCGATCCGCATCCCCGTCGCGGGCTTTCAACCCAGCCGAGGACAGCGCCGCGTGCTCAAGCGCAATGCCACGCTGCGGCGTCGGCCCTGCGAGGCTTGGGCGACCGAGACGCAGTTCGCCCTCTTTCGCCGCTACCTGTCGGCGCGGCACGCCGACGGGGGCATGGCGGACATGGACGCCTTCGATTACGCCTCGATGGTGGATGAGACGCCCGTCAACTCTGTGGTTGTCGAATACATCGAGGAAGACCCGGTGACCGGCGAGCGCCAACTGATTGCGGCTTGCCTGACTGATGTGCTCGGCGACGGCCTCTCGATGGTCTACTCGTTCTTCGAGCCGGGCGAGGAAGCCCGCAGCCTCGGCAGCTACATGATCCTCGACCATATCGACATGGCCCGCGAGATGCGGCTTGATCACGTCTACCTTGGCTACTGGGTCTCGGGCTCGCGCAAGATGGACTACAAGATCGCCTACAAGCCGTTCGAGCTTTGCGACGGCACAAGCTGGCACCGCTTCGAGTCGCGCGCTCAGATCGACACCTGGCAGGCGCGGCGGTTCCAGCGGATCCAGGACCGCATCCTCGGCTGAGGGAGCACGTGCGGACCCAAACGCCCCTCTGAAGGGACGTATGGTCGGTCCTGCGGCCACCTACCTGCCCATAGGCAACTCCCTGCCTACCGGCAGGCAGTCAACTACCAACCGCCAGATCAGGGGGGTCTTCCATGGACAAACCGGTCAGCGACATCGCCTTTACGGACGCGGTGAAAGGCTGGCAGGAGAAGCTCGGCTCTCGTGAGATGTTCGCCCGCGGTCGCGACTGGCCTGACCGCGTCACGCCGGATCTCGCCGCCTATCTGGCCCAGCGCGATAGCTTCTACCTGGCCACCACCTCATCCACTGGCCACCCCTACATCCAGCACCGGGGTGGGCCGAGGGGACTTCTCCGCGTGCTCGACGACCGGACCCTCGGCTTCGCTGATTTTGCCGGCAACCGGCAGTACATCTCGGCGGGGAACCTTGACGGAAATGACAGGGTGCATCTGTTCCTGACGGACTACGCCAACGCCTCGCGGGTCAAGATCTGGGGCCGTGGCCGTGTGATCGAGGGGGACCCCGATCTGATCTCGAAGCTGACCGTGCCTGGCTACAAAGGCCGCCCAGAGCGGGCCTTCCTGATCACCATCGAGGCCTGGGACCAGAACTGTCCCCAGCACCTGCCCAAGCTTCACTCGGTCGAGACGATCCGGCAGGTGACCGCCAAACTCTCGGCGCGAATCGCGGCGCTCGAGGCCGAGAATGCAGAGCTTAAGGAGTGGCTCGGCAAGAAATGAGCGGGGTGTTGCGCCGCCTGGCCAGGGAGCGCGCGCTGCCCAAACCCGACTTTTCTGAGCACGTTTGGCATACGTTTGTCATACGTTTGCGGTACAGAAGTCATACAGCAGTTTCGACAGGTCAGGTCACCGCCGATAGCGCGTCGTCATCATCAGGTTCGCGCCGGGTCCCACCATCTGCCAGCGACTGATCCAGGTCCGGGGCTGAAAGTCATAAACGATCTCGTAGCGCGCCTCGCCGTCAATCTCGAGCGCGATCGGATCGCGAGTGAGGAAATCGTGGAAGGGGCGCCCATCGGCGTAGCGCACATCGATCCGCTCGTCATCGTGAAACCGCCAAAGCGCTTTTCCATCAGTATGGTAGTCAGCCCCGTTGAAGCGCAGAACGCCCTCCTCCAGGCACGTGAGCCCCTCGCCGTCTTGGACGAACTCGGCCTGCCCCCAGACCTCTCCGATGATGCCCTGGGGCACATTCTCGATGATCCGGACCATCTGCCAATGGCCCTCGAAATAGGACTGCGTTGCGTGGATCATGGCGCTCTGCTACCCCGCGCAGGCCCTGGTTTCAATGAGCGAGCCGCAATCCGATGATCCCCCGCTATTCCCGACCGGAAATGACCGCCATCTGGTCTCCCGAGAGCAAGTTCCGCATCTGGTTCGAGATCGAGGCGCACGCCTGTGATGCGCAGGCCGAACTGGGCGTCATTCCCAAATCTGCTGCCGAAACGGTGTGGAAGGCACAAGATGTCGAGTTTGATGTCGCCCGCATCGACGAGATAGAGCGGGAGGTGAAACATGACGTCATCGCATTTCTCACCCATCTCGCCGAGCACGTGGGTCCGGACGCTCGGTTCGTTCATCAGGGGATGACATCTTCGGACGTGCTCGACACCTGCTTCAACGTGCAGTTGGTGAGGGCCGCCGATCTGTTGATCGCCCAGATGGACAAGCTGTTGGCCGCGTTGAAGAAACGCGCCTACCAGCACAAGGACGACATCTGCATCGGGCGCAGCCACGGCATCCATGCGGAGCCCACGACCTTTGGTCTGAAGCTTGCGCAGGCCTACGCCGAATTCTCCCGTAATCTCAGCCGGTTGCAGGATGCGCGGGAAGAAGTGGCGACCTGTGCGATCTCCGGGGCCGTCGGCACGTTCGCAGCCATCGATCCGGCGGTCGAAGCACACGTCGCGGCGAAGATGGGCCTGGCGGTCGAACCCGTCTCGACCCAGGTCATCCCGCGGGACCGGCATGCATTCTTCTTTTCCGTGCTTGGGGTTATCGCCTCTTCCGTAGAGCGGTTGGCGACCGAGATAAGGCACCTCCAGCGCACCGAAGTCCGCGAGGTCGAGGAGTATTTCTCGCCCGGCCAGAAGGGCTCCTCGGCCATGCCCCACAAGCGCAATCCGGTGCTGACGGAGAACCTGACCGGGCTCGCCCGCCTGGTCCGCGCCTTTGCCCTGCCCGCGATGGAGAATGTGGCGCTATGGCATGAACGCGACATAAGCCATTCATCTGTCGAGAGAAATATTGGCCCCGACGCGACAATCACGCTGGACTTTGCACTGGCACGTCTGACCGGTGTGATCGAGAACCTGCTGGTCTACCCTGATCGGATGCGCGCGATCGTCGATCAGACTGGCGGTCTGGTGCACTCGCAGCGCGTGCTGTTGGCGTTGACTCAGGCGGGGGTCAGTCGCGAGGACGCCTATCGCCTTGTTCAGCGCAATGCGATGCGGGTCTGGGAGGAAGGTGCGGATTTCCTGAAAGAACTGAAGGCAGACGCCGAGGTATCGGCAGCGCTCGGGTCGGCCGGGATCGAGGCACTGTTCGATCTGGGATACCATACCAAACATGTTGATACGATCTTCAGGCGTGTCTTCGACGCCGCTCGAACCTGATGACTTCAACGATCCTTCCAAACTGCCTCAACTTGTAAGCCAGTCACGCCCGTTAAGCAGAAAGCAACCGTTTGCACACATCCTGTTGTCAGTTCAACGATCGGGACCGGCATGGACAAGTTCTCCTCCCAGGTGGCGGATGCCATTGGTGCCGGCCAGCGTAGGCCAGGCCCAGTCCTGCTGCCGCCACGGGATTTCCTCGAGCTGACGGCTGACGAAGTGGATCGGGCGCTGCGCTACGATCGGCCCCTGACTGTGATCCTGATGACGATTGACGGCTTCTCGGCGTTGCGGAACACACTCGGCAACGACCGTGTCGAGTCGTTGTTCGGGCAGGTGCGCGACAAGGTGCTGGGGTCGCTGCGGTCTCATGACAGAACCGGACGGTTGGGACGGGGCGAGCTTGGCGCACTTCTACCGGAGACAACGCTGAGCAACGCGGTATCCGCTACTGATCGACTTCGGATTGCCTTGGCGGACGATACGACGGTGGGCGCAAGTGTGAGCATGGGGGTCGCCGCCCTGTCGCCCAGAATGCGCGATCCCAAAACGTTCCTGATGACCGCCTGCTTCGAACTCAGACGGGCGCAAAGCCAGGGTACGGGTGAGGTGTCAGTGGCCGAACCAGAGGTGCTGAAGGTCAGCATTCCGCGGTCCGGCAGCATTCACTGAAGGGCGCAGACACGCCCTTCGCGCAAGATCACTTGATCTTGCCTTCCTTGTATTCGACGTGCTTGCGCGCGACCGGGTCGTACTTGCGCACGGTCATCTTGTCGGTCATCGTCCGCGAGTTCTTCTTGGTCACGTAGAAGTGGCCCGTACCTGCGGTCGAGTTCAGCCGGATCTTCACGGTCGTCGGCTTGGCCATGTGCATATCTCCTCTGTCCGGCCAGGTCACCCCGGCGGCAAGCGAGCGCCTTACGTACCCATTCCGCCGTCCCTGTCAAGGCTTTCCCGGGGTCGCCGCACAAGCCTGACAGCGGCCAGAAGCACATAGGCCACGGCAAAGCCCGTCGACAGGTACAGGAGCCCGTCAGGCGGGTAGTAGTCCATCGCCCAACCCAAGAGCGACGGGGACAGAAGCGCGCCCAACCCGTAGGCGAGAACAACCGCGGCGTTCGCCTCAGCCAGGGCTGTTCCGCGGTAGCGCGCGCCCAGCTCGATCAGGGCCAATGTGTAGATCCCCACCGCCATGCCCCCCCAAGCGAAGATCGCCGCAGACACCGCCCAGGACTGCGATGACATCGCAACGATCGCCACCGGCATGACAACGGCAACTCCTCCTGCGAGCGCCAGCAGATAGCGCCGATCCGTCCGCTCGGCCAACCATCCGATCGGTAGCTGAAGCGCCATCGAACCAGCCGCCAGCCAAAAGATGAACTGCACGGACGTCGCCTCGTCGTGACCCGTCCTCATCCCCCAGTTGGCGATCAGGCCCATAGCCCCGAATTCGATGATACCAAAGAGCACCACGCCCCACATGACCAATGGATCGGTCCAGAGAAAGCGCAGCATTGCAAGCGCAGGGCGGCGTTTCGTACCGTCGCCGACCGGCGCATGATCCCGCGCCAGCAAGACCGGCAGGGCGCTTGCCAGGATCAGGACCGTCGGGATCGCGAACGTCAGCCAGTTGTCGGCGCCGAGCCATGCGAGCAGAGCTGGCCCGATCATGTAACTGCCGGAAAGCACGATGGTGTAGGTGCCGACGATCCGGCCCCGGGACGCGGCAGGGGATTGCGCGACCATCCAATACTCGGACACGTAGAAGAGGGCCGTGACGGTGAAGCCGAACGCGACCCGCAGCGCGGCCCACCAGTAATAGCTCTCGAAGAGCGGGATTGCCGCCATGGAGAGTGCGAGGATCACGATGGCGCCGACCGCCAGCGGCACAACACCCGTGCGCTCCAG
>JBCCDA010000045.1:0-32521 GCA_039033215.1 Pseudomonadota bacterium
GTGGTGAGATCCTGGATGAAGCGCTAGTTATCGCCTTTGCTGAAGGGGCCAGCTTTACCGGCGAGCAGATGATCGAGCTCCAGTGTCACGGGGGTCGCGCCGTCGTCATGGCGATTCTCGATGCCTTGACTGCGCTTGGGTCCCGCTCTGCGCTGCCGGGGGAGTTCACCCGACGCGCCGTGGTCGCCGGTCGAATCGATCTGGTCACGGCAGAGGGATTGGGCGATCTGGTTGCGGCGGAAACTGCAGCGCAGCGGCGCCAGGCCCTCGGCGTGCTTGGGGGCGGCCTGGCGGCGCGGATCGCACGTTGGCGCGAACAGTTGATCGAGGCCCGGGCGCTGCTCGAGGTCACCATCGATTGGGTGGATGAGGAAGTACCCGAGGATGTGGCTCCCCAAGTGACGTCGCTGCTGGACCCGATTCTCGACCAGATGTCCGAGGAGATCCAAGGTGCTACGGCTGCCGAGCGACTGCGACTGGGGTATGAAGTCGCGATCATCGGGCCGCCGAATGTGGGCAAGTCCTCGCTGTTGAACGCCATTGCCGGACGTGACGTCGCCATTGTGTCAGAAACACCGGGCACGACCCGGGATGTCATCGAAGTCCGCTGTGATATCAACGGGTTGCCGGTGACGTTCCTGGATACCGCTGGTCTCCGGGAAACCGATGACGCCGTGGAAGCAGAAGGCGTGCAGCGGGCGCTGGCACGGGCCAAAGGCGCAGATCTCCGTTTGATGTTGCGGTCGGCCGATACGGATCCCCTCGATCAGCTACCCGAAAACTGCGAGTTGAACGTCTGGACCAAAAATGATGAGTTCCCTGTACCGGGCGAGTTCGCCATCTCTACCCGGACTGGACAGGGCCTCGA
Source organism: Pseudomonadota bacterium (assembly GCA_039033215.1). Classification (GTDB taxonomy): domain Bacteria; phylum Pseudomonadota; class Alphaproteobacteria; order Rhodobacterales; family Rhodobacteraceae; genus Thermohalobaculum. The sequence goes on from JBCCDA010000045.1 coordinate 869, forward strand.
CGCGTTATTGTCGGCGGTCTCTTCCAAACTGGCCGAGCACGCCTGCGGGGCGGGCCTGCTCGGCCATACGCGTCAGTCGGACGCCGTCCGCGACGCTCATGGTTTCGCATCGACATGTCGACAACAACTGGGTACGGGCGATATAGAAGCTCGGGCCGAAGAACTGCGTTTGGCGATCTCAGCGCTGGACCTGCTGACTGGGCGCAGTGCCGTGGAGGATATGCTGGACGTCGTGTTCTCGCGGTTCTGCCTGGGCAAGTGAGTCTCGACGCTCTGATTGAGGAATGTTTCACGTGAAACAATTTGCGGCAGATGTGATCGTTGTGGGCGGTGGACACGCCGGGGCCGAGGCTGCCCATGCAGCGGTGCGTATGGGCGCCTCTGTCGCTCTCGTAACAAACAGAGCGGACCGGATTGGGGAAATGTCCTGCAATCCCGCAGTGGGTGGTCTTGGCAAGGGGCACCTGGTTGCCGAGATCGACGCGTTCGATGGATTGTTGGGTCGCGCGGCGGACGCAGCAGGCATTCAGTTCAGGCTACTCAATCGGCGCAAGGGGCCAGCGGTCCGTGGACCAAGGGCACAGTGTGACCGCGATGTGTTCCGAGCTTTCGTTCAGCAGGATCTCGCTGCGCTGGACGGGCTTGATGTGATTGAGGCCGAGGTGGTGGATCTGGCGGTCGATGCCGACAGAATCTCAGGCGTGGTTTTGGCAGATGGATCCGTGTTGTCTGCGCCGCGGGTTGTCCTGACGACCGGAACGTTCCTGCGTGGGCGGCTCTACATCGGTGACAGGATCATTGCTGGCGGTCGAATGGGCGAAGCTCCAGCGACGCGCCTGGCGGAGCGGATCGAAGACCTCGGTCTGCCGCTGGGCCGGCTGAAGACGGGAACACCCCCACGATTGCGGGCCGACAGCATCGATTTCTCCGCGTTGGAGGAACAACCTGGTGATTCCAATCCTGTGCTCTTCTCGGCCTTGAACACATTGCCGCCCTTGCAGCAGGTGCCGTGCCACATCACCCATACGAACGAGCGAACACATGAGATCGTGCGGGCCAATCTCTCCCGTTCCGCCATGTATGCTGGCGAGATCGAGGGCGCCGGGCCGCGGTATTGCCCCTCGCTTGAGGATAAGGTGGTCCGGTTTGCCGACAAACCGTCACATCAGATTTTTCTGGAGCCTGAGGGCCTGAGCAGCCCGCTGATGTATCCGAATGGCCTGTCTTCGTCCCTGCCCGAAGAGGTGCAGCGGGACTACGTCAACTCGATCGAGGGACTTGAGACGGCGGTTATCGTCCAGCCTGGGTATGCGGTCGAGTACGATTACGTCGATCCTCGTTCGCTGACGCCGACGCTCGAAGTCAAGGTGCTGCCGGGTCTGCATCTGGCGGGACAGATCAACGGAACGACCGGTTATGAGGAGGCGGCCGCCCAAGGATTGATGGCTGGGCTGAATGCGGCAGCGGCGGTTCTGGGGCAGGCGCCCGTTAAGTTGGATCGGGCAGATGGCTACATCGGCGTTCTGATCGACGATTTGATCACCCAGGGGGTGACCGAGCCCTACCGGATGTTCACGTCACGGGCCGAATTCCGGCTTCATCTCCGGGCAGACAACGCGGATCGACGTCTGACACCGTTGGCGCTCGCGATCGGCTGCGTAAGCCCGGAGCGGAAGCAAGCCTTCGAGATGAAACTGGCAGCCATCGAGAACGCCAGTGCGGCGCTGCAGGCGGTGTCCTTCACACCCAAGGATTTGGCCTCTCGTGGGATTTCGCTGACACAGGACGGGGTGCGTCGCACCGTTGTGGAGCTTCTGGGCGCCCAGTCTGTTGACCCCGCTGGAGTTCCCAATCTCGTCCCCGATGCTGCTTCGTTGTGCCCAAAGGCAATCGATCAGATCGCCAGTGATGCCCGCTATGCGCCATACATCGCACGCCAGCAACGCGATATCGCGGCGCTTCGGGCCGATTCAGCCCAGGCGCTCCCGACCGATCTGGACTATGCCGGGATCTCGGGATTGTCAGCCGAGCTTCAGTCGAAACTGATCAAGGTTCGTCCGGCGGATCTGGGGCAGGCTGCCCGGATCGAGGGCATGACCCCGGCTGCCTTGACGTTGTTGCTCGTGTATGCCCGACGGGCCGAGACGCCAGCGAAGTCGGCGTAGCGGGTGAATGTTTCACGTGAAACATTCCCGAAGCTTGCAGCGTTCGAGGAGTTGTTGCGCCAATGGTCGCTACGCATCAACCTCGTATCCCGAGGTGATCTAGAAGCTTTGTGGCCACGCCATATTGCCGACAGCGCTCAACTACATGCGATCGCACCCAGCGCAAAGACATGGCTCGATTTTGGATCCGGTGCGGGATTTCCGGGTCTGATCTGCGCCATCCTGGCGGCAGATGCCGGCGCGAAGACCGAGTTCACTCTTGTCGAGTCTGATGCGCGCAAGTGCGCCTTTCTGCGTGAGGCGTCCCGGCAGCTCGAGGTTCCCGTCACTATCGAGACAGCTCGGGTCGAGAACATCCCACCACAACTCTACGACGTCATCAGCGCCCGCGCCGTGGCACCTCTGTCCAAGCTGCTGCGTTTGGCCTATCCCTTTTGCGGCCCCAGTACGACATGTCTCTTTCCGAAGGGCAGCCGGGTGGAATCCGAATTGACGGAGGCCGCCACTGCTTGGCATACAACGGTCGAGCGACTCGCCAGCCGGACGGATTCCGGCGCCTCGATCCTCAAGATAACGGACATTGCCCCGCGCCCATGACCGATCCGGCTCCCACGACCCGCATTCTTGCCGTCGCCAATCAAAAGGGTGGCGTCGGCAAGACCACGACGGCCATCAACCTGGGCACCGCCCTGGCGGAGGCCGGGCACCCCACGCTGATCATCGACCTTGATCCGCAGGGCAACGCTTCCACCGGGCTGAACAGTCAGGCGGACGAGCGAGAACTCACGACCTATGATGCTCTTGCGGGGCAAGCCTCGTTGGAGGAAATCATGGTTGGGACCGCGCTCGACGATCTTTGCTTGTGCCCCGGCTCGGTGGATTTGGCAGGTCTGGACGTCGAACTTTCCAACGACTCGATGCGCGTCCGGCGGCTTGGTGACTTGTTGTCGGCGCCGGCGCTTCGAGAGCGCTTCGAGTTCATACTGATCGATTGTCCGCCGTCACTGAACATCCTCACGGTCAACGCGATGGCAGCGGCGGACGGTGTTGTCGTACCCTTGCAATGCGAGTTCTTTGCACTGGAGGGCCTCACTCAACTCCTTGAAACTGTTAAGCAAATCCAGAAATCGGTGAATCCGCGTCTGTGTATCGAAGGGATCTGTCTGACCATGTATGACAAGCGCAATCGGCTGTCGTCTCAAGTTGAGGAGGATGTACGCGAGACGCTTGGCGACATCGTGTACTCGACGGTGATCCCACGAAATGTACGCCTCTCGGAAGCCCCCAGCTACTCGATGCCGGCGCTTCTCTACGATCCCCATTGTGCGGGCAGCGAAGCGTATCGTGCGCTGGCGCGGGAGCTGATCGGGCGCACCGAAACGCCGAGGGCTGCCTGATGGCACAGAAACCGAAACGCAAGGCGCTTGGGCGCGGTCTGTCTGCGCTGCTTGGTGATGCTGCGGCCGAGGTCAACAAGCAACCGACAGGCACGGTTGCGGTCGGTGAGGTCGAGTCCCCATCGCGGACGGGTCAGATCCGCCTGCCGATCGACCGGATCAGGGCCAACCCGGCCCAGCCCAGACGAACGTTCCGTGAGGAAGATCTTGCCGAGCTGGCGGCGTCGTTGAAGGCGCATGGGGTAATTCAGCCAATCCTCGTTCGTCCCGATCCCAAGGCCGAGGACATGTATCAACTCGTTGCCGGTGAGCGTCGCTGGCGCGCGGCGCAACTGGCCGAGGTGCATGAGCTTCCCGCCGTGATCCGTGAGCTCGACGATCGGGAAATGCTCGAGCTTGCCATCATCGAGAATGTCCAACGGGTCGATCTCGACCCGATCGAGGAGGCCGAGGGATACTCGCAACTGGTCGACGCGTTCGGCTATACCCAGGCCGAACTCTCCGAGGTCATTGGCAAGAGCCGGCCCTACCTGACAAATGCGATGCGCCTTCTCACCCTGCCGGAGCGGGTGCGCGATCTGGTTCAGATGGGTAAGCTGACCGCTGGCCACGCCCGTGCCCTGGTAAATGCCCCGGCGCCGATCAATCTCGCGGAGAAGGCTGTGGCCGAGGGTTTGACCGTCCGGCAGGTCGAGGCACTGGCGAAGCGTGATCCGCTCAAGGAGTATGAAGCCGCGAGCGCGAAAGCATCCGGCAAGCCGGAGAAAGATGCTGATACGCGGATGCTCGAGGGAGATCTGACGGCTGCAATCAAGATGCGGGTTCGCATCGAGCATGGTGGCGAAGGGTCTGGGGAGGTGCGTATCCGTTATAAGAGCCTCGAACAACTGGATGATCTCTGCCGAAAGCTGGCTGAATAAAAATATAGCTATTTGAAAATCTCTTGGTTTGGTTTATCGTGTTCTTGTAGCAATGCTATACGCTAGTATTCGTTGCGCACCCTACGCCGCTCCCAAATAACTGGGGCAGATTTCTAGTTCATCAAGCGTAGTCTCTGAAGACTTTGATCGCCTTACGACATTGGGCCTTTAGTTCTTCAACGACCAGCCATCAGCGACAGACGCAGCGCGCATCTCTCGAGTAGTGCGCGATCCGGCGCCCGTTCTGCCGACCTGACCCGCGCATCCGTCTCCAGCAGCAAGCGGTTTGCCTGTTCCAACCGCTCGTTCCCCCAACGCCGCACCTGACCCTGCACAGCCGTCTTGCGGGGACCGTAGAGCGGCGGGCGAACTGAATCGACGTTGCCACCCGCCACACTCGCCGCCAGCAGAAGGCGGAAATGACGCTGAAGGGCAAGAAGGGCGCCGACCACGTTCAGCCCTCCGGCCTCCAACCTGCGGATCAGTGGACCGATGGCACTGGCCTGACCCTCCGCCACCGCCGCGACCAGGGCATCGAGTTCGGCGTCAAGACCAGCAGGCGCCAGCGCGGCGACGTCTGCTTCGGTGACATCGCGACCCCGGGCCAGCAGCGCCACGGTGTCGACCAACCGGTCGAAGCTGCCGCGGTCCATCGCGCTTCCCAATCCGGCCAGCGCCATGGCCGCCCCAGGGTCGGCGCCGGCTGCCCCGGCTGCCTTCAGGGCAGCTTCGATGTCGGCGGGCTCAGGCACATCGGCAAAAAGGTGCAGGGCGGCAAGGGTTGCGGTCCCCTCGAAGAGCTTGCGCAGGGTGGAGCGTGCGGGCAACCCGTCTGCGGTGACGATGAGAAAGGCATCCTCGGAGGTTGCCCCGTCCAGCGCAACGGTCAGCGGCTTGGCCAGGCCATCGGTGCCGCCTTCAATCAGCAGAACGCGTCTTCCGGGGAAGAACCCGCGTGCCCGGATTTCGTCCCCGATACGGGCTGCGTCGCGCCGCGCCTCCGCCGCCTCGAGACGGGAGAGCCTCAGGTCGTCCTGTTCGGTGATGGTGTCGACCAGCTTGCGCCGTGCCGCCGCAACTTGTCCGCCGTCTGCGCCGTGGATCAGCGTGCCGACAAGCCCGTGGTCCGGGGTCGTGCAGAACTTGGTCGCTGCGCGGCCGGAAAGTTTCACGATCCCAGCTGGTCCGCGCGGGCCAGGATCACGCGGGAGATACGCTCCCCCAGGTCGCGCGCGAGCCGGCGTTCGATATCGCGTCGCGTCTGCCTGGTCGCAAACAGCGAGGACGTAGCGTTATAGCCCGACTGCGAGCGTGCCAGGCCATCCAGGACCGGTTCCGGCTCTCCATCCTGATAGAGCTGCCACGACGCCGTGGCAGTCGTGGTGATCCGGGTGACGTCGTTGTCCTGCGAGACGGCAAGCCCCTCGTCCTGCAGTGCTGTCTGGATGACCAGGCGATACTCGGTCGCTCCGGGTCGGCCCAACCGGGTTTCGAGGCTTTGGACCAGGTGATAGCTGAAACGCGTGTCAATCTCGGGCAGCGCGATGCGGCCCCTGACCGCCATGGCGCCGCCGCCCTCGGCCAGCATCGGCTTGAAGCACCCGGCCAGTGGCAGCGCCGCCAACCCGACGAAGGCGCGTCTAGACCACGACATTGACGATCCGCTCCGGCACCACGATCACCTTTTTCGGCGTCTTCCCATCGAGGAACTTGGCCACGGACGGGTCGGCAAGCGCAAGGGCCTCGACCGCGTCCTTGGCCGCGCTCTTGTCAACCTCGATCTCGGCGCGTTTCTTGCCGTTGACCTGCACGGGCAGAAGGATGCGATCAGAGATCAGCAAAGCCGGGTCGGCTTCCGGCCAGGGCTGATCGACGACCATCTCGCTGTGACCCAGGAAAGCCCAAAGTTCTTCGGCGAAGTGGGGGACCATGGGCGCCATGAGGCGGGCCAGGGCTTCTGCCAGCTCCCGACGGGCGAAGTCCATGTCCGCGCCTGTGCCCGCTGCCTTGCCCAACGCATTTGACAATTCATAGAGCTTGGCGACCGCCTTGTTGAACTGGAAGCCTTCGATGCCGTCGGTCACGGCGGCGATCGCGCCATGTGTCTGACGGCGCAACGCTTCGGCCGCGGGGCCGATCTGCGCGGGTTCCGTGCCGTCGCCTAGCGAGGCATCGGCGACTTGGCGCCAGACGCGTTGCAGGAACTTCCAGGCACCATCAACCCCGGCCACTGTCCATTCAACGTCGCGTTCGGGCGGGCTGTCCGACAGCATGAACCAGCGCGCGGTATCGGCGCCGTACTGGTCGATGATCGCTTCGGGGTCGACGACGTTGCGCTTGGACTTGGACATCTTGATCGAAGGCCCGGCCGTGCAGGGCTTCCCGGTCGCCCGTTCGACCAGCGAGCCGTCTTCGCGGTGTTCGACCTCGTCAGGCTGCAACCATGCATTGGTCTCGCCCTGCAGCGCATAGGTCTCGTGCGTGACCATGCCCTGGGTGAAGAGCGCGTTGAACGGCTCGATCGCCGAACGCGGCAGGTGCTGGGTCCCCGCCATGGCCCGGCAGAAGAAGCGTGAATACAACAGGTGGAGGATCGCATGTTCGACACCCCCAATATATTGATCCACGTTCATCCAGTAGGCGACATCGGCGTGATCTACCGGGCTGTCCGATTTTGGTGAGCAGAAGCGCGCGAAGTACCACGAAGAGTCCACGAATGTGTCCATCGTGTCCGTTTCGCGCTTCGCTGGCTTGCCGCACTTGGGACAATCGACATTCAGAAAGCCCTCGTGCCGGTCCAGCGGGTTGCCTGGCCGGTCGAACGTCACGTCCTCGGGCAAACGGACGGGCAGGTCCTCCTTCGGTACCGGCACGATCCCGCAGTCCTCGCAGTGGATCACGGGGATCGGGCAGCCCCAGTAGCGTTGGCGGCTGATACCCCAATCGCGGAGGCGGTATTGTTCGACGCCCTTGCCCCAGCCGGCCTTTTCGGCGACGGCAATAGTGGCATCGATCGCCTCCTGCCCGGTGGCGATGTCGAGGCCCGCGAAGTGATTGACCCAACTTACCCTTTCGGTCTTGGGCGGCACGAACGCTTCCGATCCGACGGGCGTGTCGTCGTCCAGCGCGAAGAACGTGTCGATCACCGGCAGGTCGTACTTGCGGCAGAAATCCAGGTCGCGCTGATCGTGCGCCGGACAGGCGAAGATCGCGCCCGTGCCATAGTCCATCAGAATGAAGTTCGCGATCCAGACCGGCAGCCGCCAGTTCGGATCCAGCGGGTGCGCCACGGTGATCCCGGTATCGAAGCCTTTCTTCTCGGCCTTCTCCAGGTCAGCTTCCGATGTGCCCATCCGCCGACACTCAGCGTTGAAGGCCGCAAGCTCGGGGTTGCCCGCTTCCAGCGCCTTGGCCAGCGGATGGTCGGGCGAGACGCCGACGAAGCTTGCACCCATCAAGGTATCGGGCCGGGTTGTGTAGACCGCGATCTCGTCGAAACCCTCTGGCGCGCCGTGCGTGGCGAAGCTGAAGTTCAACCCACGGCTCTTGCCTATCCAGTTCGACTGCATCAGCCGCACCTTCTCGGGCCAGTCCTTCAGGCCGTCGATGGCTGTCAGAAGCTCGTCGGCCATGTCAGAGATCTTGAAGGCCCATTGGCTCCGTTCCTGGCGTTCAACCGGCGCACCGGAGCGCCAGCCCTTGCCATCGATGACCTGCTCGTTGGCTAGCACGGTCATGTCGACCGGGTCCCAGTTCACGACGGCCTTGCGGCGGGCGATGTACCCGGCCTCGAGCATATCCAGGAACAGCGCCTGCTGCTGGGCGTAGTATTCGGGGTCGCATGTGGCGAACTCCCGGCTCCAGTCCAGGCTGAGCCCCATGGACTTCAGCTGGCGCCGCATGGTGTCGATGTTCTGGTAGGTCCAGGTGCCGGGATGGGTCTTGTTGGCCATCGCCGCGTTTTCCGCGGGCATCCCGAAGGCGTCCCATCCCATCGGGTGCAGCACATTGAAGCCGCACGCGCGCTTGTAGCGCGCAACAACATCGCCCATCGCGTAGTTGCGCACATGGCCCATGTGGATGCGGCCCGACGGATAGGGGAACATCTCGAGCACGTAGTATTTCGGGCGCGTCTCGTCGCGCTCGGCCTGGAAGCACTGAGCATTATCCCAGGCGGCCTGCCATTTCGGCTCCGCCTCGCGCGCATTGTACCGCGACATCTGCGACCCTCCGGGGTCCATGCAATAAAAAACCGCGCCCGTGATAGTCCGGGCGCGGCGGTGTTTCAATCAGGGCGTGGCGGGATCACCCCGTCGTGCCGCCCTCGATTTCAGCGATGCGCATCTGGCGTGCCCGGACGAGGATCGCGTCTTCGAGCTGGCGGGCGGTGTTGGGATCGACTGGTGCGGCCACCCAGGTGCCTTCCTCCGTGCGCTGCTGGCGGTAGACGGCAACCTTCAGCGACGAGGCCTGCAGCGCAGGGCGCACCATATAAGCGGTGACCTTGAAGCGTTCATTCGGCTGCGCGGGGCTTGCGCCCCAGTCCGTCGCAATGACGCCCGTGAACGGATCCGTCGAGGCCAGCGGCAGGAAGCTCAGCGTATCCAGCGATGCCTGCCAGAGATACTTGTTGACGGGGATCGCATCAGACTCGCCGGGTGTCCGCTCGCCATCCAGGACGCTGCCGTCCAGAACGCGGTTCAGCGTGAACCCACCCTCGCCGAAAATTCCTTCCGCGTTCGGGTCGACTTCGCGGCTTGGCCCAGAGCGCGGCCCAACCTCTTCCTGTGCTGCGTATTGGCCATCCCCACCGCAGCCAGCAACAACCAAAACTGCGGCGAGCGCGGGTGCTATCGCCCAAGGCTGTCCCGAGTATTTGGTCATAATGCCCATCCTGTTCCGCCCGAACTGTTGGCACATTGGCGTCGTCGCCTGCTGTGCGCGTTGTGTGGGAGACACTCATAATGGTGCCTGAGACGCTATGCAACGCACATCCCCTGCACAAATGTTGCAAATCTGCACCGTCACTAACGCCGATAACCTTCGGATTCATTGAATGAATTGACGGTTATGAAGCCGTGGTTAAGAAACGCAACCGCAGGGCAAGGTACGGCCCAGCGGGCAAGGTGGCCGGGAAATAGGCTGCAGGCCCACTAATACACACGTGTGAACCAAATGAGGGACATCATGAAAAAAGTACTCTTGGGCACGAGCGCAATCGCCCTTGCAGGCGCTTTCGCAGCCCCGGCTTCGGCCGCTGAATGGGACGTGAGAGTTGGCGGCTACATGGAGCAGTTCGTTGTCTACGGCGACTCCGACATCGATGGAGCAGCTGCAGGCACCGACGTCGACGGCGTTGACGTCAAGTCGGACACAGAAATCTTCTTCCTGCCATCGATCACTCTGGACAACGGCCTGAAGATCGGCGCGAACGTCCAGCTCGAAGGCAACACCTCGGGCGACCAGATCGATGAGTCGTTCCTGTTCATCACCGGCTCGTTCGGCCGTGTGCAGCTGGGTTCCGAGAACTCGGCAGGTTACACGATGACCTACTCCGCACCTGACGTGACGTTCTACGGCGTCAACTCGGGTTCGATCACCAACGCTGTTCCGTTCTCGGGTGCAGTTGGCGGTGTGGCAGTCGGTGGTGACGTGTTCCGCGGCACACTGGGTTCGACGTTCATCGAGAACGAGCGCAACAACGACGCGCAGCGTATCACGTACTTCACGCCGCGCTTCGCTGGCTTCCAGCTGGGTCTGTCGTACGCACGTGACGGGAACCAGGACAGCAACGGCCAAGTTGACACCAATGCTGCTCCAAACAACATCGTTAGCGACATCATCGATATCGGCGCCAACTACGTGAACTCGTTCGGTGGGTTCGATGTGGCAGTGTCCGGTCGTTGGGGCATCGCTTCGGATGACCGTGCACCTGTTGCTGGCACCGATATCGGCGACAATCCGCAGATCTGGGGTGCAGGTATCAACCTCGGCTTCGCGGGTGTGACGATCGGTGGTTCGTTCGCCGAGCAGAACAACGCCGATAACGAAGACGGCCGTTCGTTCGACGCAGGCATCAGCTACGAGACTGGTCCTTGGGGCTTCTCGTTCACCTACTTCAACGGTGAGAACGTCGATGAAGAGAACGCTGCCATTGGCGGCGACGAGTCAATGCAGGCCTTCTTGCTGGGCATGAACTACAAGCTGGCAAAAGGCGTCTCGCTGGGCGCCTTTGGTGCCTATGTCGACTTTGAAGAAGACTTCGGCGACGGCGGTGCAGGCACAGCCGGCAACGATGTCGATGGCTTCATCATCGGTACGGGTATCAAGGTCAGCTTCTGATCTGAATACCTGTCGAAAGACAGCCTGAAATTTGGACGGGAGGGGTTCGCCCCTCCCGTTTTCTTTGGTAGGGAGCGTCAAGACCGCAGGGAGGTGACGTTGCCCAGAATGCCAGTCAAGCCGTCGGCACGGCCCATCCCGCAACGCCCGCTGAAGATGACAGTGCGCAAGAGCATCGTCTGGCTGGCAAGCTACCCGAAGTCCGGCAACACCTGGGTGAGGATGTTCCTGGCGAACTATCTTCTAGGCAGCGCGGATACGCCCGTTTCGATCAACGACGCGCACCGTCTTGGGATCGGGGACAGCGTTTCGGTCGCGTACCGCAAAGCCAATCAAGGGCGGTATGACGTCGAGGACCGGCTTGGCCACTTGCAACTGCGTGACAAGGTCATTCGTGGGGTCGCCAGCAACGGGGCCGACGTCAATTTCATGAAGACGCACAATGTGAATGATGTCGCCTTTGGGACCCGGTTGATCGATCCGGCGTATTCCCGGGCAGCCGTCTACATCGTGCGTGATCCTCGGGACGTGACCGTCAGCTATGCCCGGCACTATGGGCAAACGCCGTCGGAGGCCTGCCGATCGATCTCGGACCCGAACAACACAGTCATGGCCGATGCGACGAGCGTCATGCAGTATCTTGGCGATTGGTCGGATCATGTTCGTGGGTGGACCCGCGCACGTGGGTTCAACGTACAAACCATGCGCTATGAGGACATGAAGGCAGATCCGGCTCAGGCTTTCAGGCAACTGCTGACGTTCCTGGGTATGCCCGTTGATCCGTCCAAACTGGAGCGGGCCATCGCGTTTTCCTCGTTTGATGAACTGAAGAAGCAGGAGACGACCGACGGATTCATCGAACGCTCGCCAAACGCGTCCCAATTCTTCCATACGGGCAAGTCGCGTCAGTGGGAGGGTGTCTTGTCGGATGAGGATACCGCGTTTCTCGAGAATAAGCATGCGCAGCAGATGAAGCGCTTCGGGTATCTCTGAATGGCCGGGCCGTCATTGCAGCGGATTGTCTGGCTTGCGAGCTTTCCCAAGTCCGGCAACACTTGGACACGGATCTTTCTGGCAAACCTCATGATGCCGGCAAATGAGGTGCCGGACATCAACCATCTCTATCGCTTTACAACGGCGGATGTCCGGCAGGACTTCTTTGACCGCGCGGCAGGCGGGGAGTTTCGGGGATCATCGACCGAGGACTGGCTCAAGGTTCGACCCAAGGTGCTGGCGTTGATCGCGGCCTCGAAGCCGGGACATCACTTTGTGAAGACGCACAGTCAGATCGGCCGCATGGAAGGGACGCCGCTTATCCCGCCTGGCGTGACAGCCGGCGCTGTCTACCTCATGCGCAACCCCTTCGACGTGGCACTGTCCTATGCGCGGCACCTCTCGATGGATCTGGACGCGACGATAGACCGGATGCTGGATCCGACTTCGGTGAATGCCACGTCGACCGGGATCCTTGAATTCATCGGTCGTTGGGATGCACATGTCGCGTCTTGGGCCGAGGCGCCGGGTCTCGCTCCCCATGTGATGCGCTACGAGGACATGATCGCGGACCCCGAGACCACGTTCCGTAGTCTGATTGGCTATCTGCGGGTGCAGGCGAACGATGGGAAACTTCGCAAGGCCATCCGGGCGGCGAGCTTCAAGAACCTCCAGGCGCAGGAAAGCAAGAAGGGCTTTCGCGAGCGGCCCGAGGGGATGCAGCGCTTCTTTGCGACCGGACAATCTGGTGGCTGGCGCGAGAAGATGACGCCGGCGCAGATTTCGCGCCTGGTCACCGAATTCGAAGGTGCACTGTCGCGGCACTATCCCGAAATCCTCGACGAGGCGCGTGCCGCCGCGCGCGGAGCCGCATGAATGCCACCCAGAAGACGCTGATCTGGTTGGCCAGCTACCCCAAATCGGGGAACACGTGGCTGCGCGCTTTTTTGGCAAACTACCTGTTTGACACCGACGGGCCCGCGACGTTCGAACATGTGCAGCGGGTAAGTTCCGGTGACTGTTCCCGTCCATCCTATGAGGAGCTCGCGCGTGGCAACCCGGATGATCTGAAGCCAGGCCCCTTCGTCAAACTGCGCCACCAGCACCTCGGCAGGATTGCTGGCAACGGGGCGCCAGTGAACTTCGTGAAGACCCATGCGCCGTACCGGCAGCTTTCGGGGCAGCCGCTAATCCCACCCTGGCTGACGCGATCGGCGATCTACATGATCCGGCATCCACTGGATATGCTCGTCTCCTATGCAGACCATTGGGGGGTGGATCACGGCCATGCGGCGCGGATGATCGCCGACAAACGCAACGCCGTTGGCCCTTCGCCGAAGACGGTTGCCCAGTACCTCGGTAACTGGTCCGACCATGTCAAAAGCTGGCGGGATACCCGGGACATTCCTGTGCTGGTGATCCGGTACGAGGACATGCTTGCCGATCCTCATGCGGCCTTTACGCAGGTCCTGGATCACATGCAGGCACCGATAGATGGGGCGGTGCTTGATCAAGCGATAAAGCACGCCTCATTCGAGAGCCTCGTCGCGTCGGAGGCGGCAGGCGGCTTTCCCGAGCGCGGCCCGCACCAGACCCGTTTCTTCCGCGAAGGACGGACTGGGACTGGACGTGAGGTGCTCCCGCCCGAGATAGTGGACAAGGTTCTGTCCGATCATCGGTCCGTCATGGAGAAGCACGGCTATGCCTGAGACCATTACCACTTCCGGCCTCGCAGACGTGCAGACACGGATTGCGCAGGCCTGTGCCTCCAGCGGTCGCGACGCGGCGGAGGTTCATCTGATCGCTGTCTCCAAGGTCCAGCCGCTGGAACGGGTTGAGGCTGTGTTGGACGAAGGCCACCGCGTGTTCGGTGAGAACCGGGTGCAGGAAGCCGCAGGCAAGTGGCCCGACTTCCGCGAGCGTTACGACGGGATCGAGCTTCACCTGATCGGCCCGCTTCAGACCAACAAGGTGCGCCAGGCGCTGGATCTGTTCGATGCCATCCATTCGGTCGATCGCGAGAAGCTTGCGCGGAAGATCGCCGATGGCTTTGCCGAAACCGGGCGCCCATTGCCGTGTTTCCTGCAGATCAATACGGGCGAGGAACCGCAGAAGGCCGGATGCCTGCCTGGTGACGCGGATGCCTTTGTTGCGCAGTGCCGCGATGATCTCGGGTTGCCGGTCGCCGGGCTGATGTGCATTCCGCCGGTGGAGGAGGAGCCCTCACTCCATTTTGCACTGCTCAAGAAGATCGCCGAACGCAACGGGCTGTCCGGCCTCTCGATGGGGATGTCAGGTGATTTCGAGAGCGCGATCCAACTGGGCGCGACGCATATCCGTGTAGGTTCAGCCGTCTTCGGCGCGCGCGACTACGGCTGACGGAGCGACGCCTACGGGGATCGCCTCCGCATCGACCCTCAGTTGAGCGAGGGCTGCAGTTGCGGCGTCAGGCCGATCCGTCAGCCAGACCGTTTGCGCCCGATCATGCTGGGCTGTCATCGCGCGGCGTGCCGTGCGCTCGATCGTCCAGCGGGCCGGACCGGTGGGCTCGATCCGCTCGCGTTCCGCATCGCGGCGGGCAAGATCCAGCACATCGGCCGAGGTTCCCGGCTCGTGCAGGATCAGATCCGCCGATTGCAGGCGCTGTACCGCGCGCAGAGTCATCATGTCCGCGTCGGCAGTCGGGATCACCGAAACTGGCGTGGTGCTGCGGGGGTACCCCTCGATCAGTGCCCCTTCAATTTCGGCCAGTGCTTCCACTTCGGCTCCCCCGGCAAATCGCTGTCGGGGACCTGAGACCAGCCACTCCCAGAACGCGCGGCGGTCCCTCGGCGTGATCCGATGTGCAATTTGGGGACGTAATGCGCCCAAACCGGCGGCGAAACGTCCGAGTGACGGCTCCAGCATCGCTTCCAGACGTGTCTTGATCTGCCGGGCCAGGACGGGGGCGGTGCCCTCGGTCCCGATGGCGACGACCACTGGATCCCGATCCACGATGGCAGGCATGATGGCGTCCGAGAGTGCGGGGCGGTCAACCACATTGACCAGTGCCCCTGCCCGTCGCGCCAGATCCGCCGCGGATGCATCCAAAGCCGCGCATCCGGTGCAGATGACCACAATGCGAGTTCCTGCAAGCGCCTCCGTGTTCAGCGACGCCGGGATATGATGTGCCAGACCGTCGGCTACGGCGTCACGAAGCTCGGGGACAAGCGCCTCCGCCATGATCCCGATCCTGGCTGAGCTGCGGGAAAGCAGCCGAAACTTCTGCGCAGCCCCCTCATTCCCGCCAATGATCAGGACCTGGGCATCCTCAACGTTCAGGAACAGGGGGAAGTGGCGCATCCGGTCCTCCGCGACATGGACTCTAGATAGAGCAACACATGAAAAAAGACAAGCTCAGGCGGGCAATATTCATTACCACACTGGCAAGGTGTATTAATGACGCCAATCTCGGGTGTTTTCGTGCAGATCGGTCTCTGCCCAAAGTCCAGTCTTGGGGCCGCGCGCCGGGATCGCTATATGAGCGTATCGGAAAAGCGGGGACCTCCGCATGAGTGGTGAGAAGCGAGGGAAGGCGGCGAAGTCGAAGCCGCGCAAGAAAGCCCCCGCAGGCCCCGGCTTCGTCGGGCGCCTGGTCCGCGGGATGTTCCGCCTGCTGTGGAAGCTCACCTGGCGCCTTGCGGCAATCCTGATCCTGATCATCGGTGGGGCAACGGCCTACTACTATGTCGGGCTGCAAGCGCCCGAGGACCTGTTCGAAGACCGGCAGACAGGCTCGGTTACCCTGAAGGATCACAACGGTCAGGTCTTTGCCTGGCGTGGTGAGCAGTATGGCGGTGAGCTGACAGTTGCCGAGGTTTCGCCGCATCTCGTCCATGCGGTTGTCGCTGCAGAGGACCGGCGGTTCTACGGCCACTTCGGGCTCGACCCGCGTGGCATAGCCCGGGCGATGTTCCAGAACTGGAAGGCTGGGCGGCTGGTGCAGGGTGGTTCCACCATCACACAGCAGGTGGCCAAGAACGTTTTCCTGGATGCGACACGCACCATCGAGCGCAAGCTCAAGGAAGTGCCGATGGCCTTGGCGCTGGAGCTCAGATACTCGAAGGACGAAATCCTGTCCGTGTACCTGAACCGGGTCTACCTGGGCGCGGGGACGTTCGGGTTCGAGGCCGCCAGTCAGCGCTATTTTGGTAAGTCGGCGCGGGCGCTCAGCCCTGCCGAGGCCGCGATGCTGGCGGGGTTGCTGAAGGCCCCGTCGCGCTGGGCGCCCACGAATGATCTCACCCTTGCGCAGGGCCGGGCCAGCGTGGTGATCCGGTTGATGGAAGAGCAGGGTTATCTGACAACCCGCGAAGTCGTAGATGCACTGTCGAACCCGGCGCAATTGTCCGAAGCCGCCGCTGCCCGTGCTGGCGGAGCCTTTGCGGATTGGCTGCTGGAGCGCGGTGGGGAGGACCGGTTCTTCGAGCTGGTCGAGGCCGAGGATATCGAGATCAAGACGACGTTCGATCCACGGCTGCAGTCTGTCGCCGAAGATGCGCTGCGCACGATTTTCGAGGACAAGGTCCGTCCCGGCTCGGAAGCGGAAGCGGCTATCGTCATCATGACCCACGACGGGGCAGTTCGCGCGATGGTCGGGGGCCGCACGCGGGGGGGTGCGCAATTCAACAGGGCAACACAGGCGCTGCGCCAGACCGGTTCGGCTTTCAAGGCGATCGTCTATGCGGCTGCGCTGGAAGACGGGCTTGGCCCGCTCGATATCGTGCAGGATGCGCCGCTGCGGATCGGGTCATGGACGCCTGAAAACTATGGTGGCGGATACCGCGGCCCGATCACAGTGAAGGAAGCGCTGGCGCAGTCGGTGAATACCTCTGCCGTAAGGGTTCTGGAGCAAGCGGGTGAGGACCGGGTTCGCGCGCTTGCGACGTCGATGGGTCTGACCACTGATCTTGCCCCCGGCCCCGCCATCGCCCTCGGCACGTCCGAGGCACGTCTGATTGAGATGACGGGTGTGTTTGCGACGATCGCCAACGGGGGGCGTGTGGTGACACCGCACGGGATCGAGGCGATTTACCTTCGAGGGGACCCCTCGCCCATTGATGCGCGCGATCGTGGACCTGGAGCGCAGGCGATCTCGCGGCGCACGGCTGGGCTGATGACCAATATGCTGCGCGCTGTTGTCGAAGAAGGCACGGGCCGGCGTGCCCGTCTGCCCGGCTGGGAAGTCGCCGGCAAGACGGGGACAACCCAGAAGGCGCGCGACGCTTGGTTCATCGGCTATACGTCCGAGTATGTGGCCGGTGTCTGGATGGGGTATGATGACAACCGCCCGCTGACGGGCGTTACAGGTGGCGGACTGCCAGCGGAGATATGGCGCGCTGCGATGCTTGGCGTTCATGAGGGTTTGGAGCCCGGATCCTTGCAAGAGGTCATTCCCGATACGCCGCGGGTCGCCCAAGGGCCGATCGGCGGTGAGTCGTCGCGCGGCGGCGGTGGTCAGACAGTCGTGGAAGAAGTGTTTCGGGACGTGCTGGACAGTTTGACAGGCGGTGGGGGTGGCGGTGGCAACCCGGACTGGAACCCTGTGTCAGGCGCCGACCGCTGAGGTGCAAACGGGCTCCGGACCGCAAGCGGTCCGGAGATTTCCTTGTCTCGCGAACCCCCGTCCGGGGGCCCGCTCGGGCGGGCGCTTGTGGCAACCCTACGCGCGATCCTGCCAGAACGGACGTGTGAGTTCTGCGGCGATTTCATCGTCGGTGATCCCTGCGTCCTTGCGCAGGCGCGGTGACAGTGCTTGCAGCTCTTTGCGGGCGATCGATGCAGCCCGCCATTGACGGTACAGCCGAACGAGTGCGTGCAGGATGCCGGAATCTGGCAACGTGCGCGGCATATGTGCCTTCAGACCCCGTGGTCTCGCTTCGTGCACGAAGCTATCCATCCGAGTTGCAATCATGTAAGAATTCGAGAGTGTGTCGAGCATCTTTCATTCTCCTTGAATTGAGCTTGTGATGCAAAAATGGCGTTTTCCTGCTATGTATGCGAGTCAGCGATATTCTGGATATGTAAGTCAGGGTTACAATTGGACCTTTCTCGCCTACCCCCGCTCACCAGTTTACGCGCCTTCGAAGCGGCGGCGCGACACGGATCGCTGTCCGCTGCGGCACGCGAGTTGAACGTCACCCATCCCGCTGTCGCGCAGCAGGTGCGGCGCCTGGAGCAGTGGCTGGATACTCCCCTTCTGGCGCGGTCCGGGCGTGGGGTCGCGACGACGGTGGAGGGCGCTTTGCTCGCCGAAGGTCTGTCGTCCGGTTTCGGAGCGCTGGCTCAGGCTGTCGAGCGTCTATCGGCCACGCGGACGGACCGTCCGTTGCGTCTAACGACAACGCCGTCCTTCGCGGCAGGCTGGCTGGTTCCGCGGATCGCCGGGTTCCGGTCGACCAACCCCGGGTTCGAGTTGATGATCAACCCGACACCGGACGTCATCGACCTCGTCGCCGATGACTACGATCTGGCCGTCCGCTACGGCAGCGGCGATTGGCCGGGACTGGAGGCGATGCGGGTCGTGGAAAGCAATGTCGTCGTTGTCGCAAGCCCCGCGCTGGTGGCGGCGAGCGCCATCAAGACCCCGGCGGATCTTTGCACGTTGCCGTGGATCCAGGAGTTTGGAACCGATGAGGTGCGGGTATGGCTCGCCTCGCACGGGGTCGAGACATCAGCCCTGCCGAGCCTCATTAACCTGCCGGGCAATCTTGCAACCGACGCTGTTCGCGCGGGTCAGGGTGCGGGGCTGATGGCACGGACATGGGTTGCCGATGACATAGACGAGGGGCGACTGGTCACCCTGTTCGAAGAAGAACAGGATCCCGCACTTGGCTACTATGTCGTGCACAAACCCGGTCCGCATCGGCCGATTCTGAAGTCGTTTCTGGCATGGATCTGGCAGGAGTGTTGCACGTAGCCATGCTCAAATGGTCCAAGTGCGTCAGCTGATGTCGCCAATGGGACAGATGGACCGCTCTCCACATGCATTGTGGTGGCAAACAAGGGGAGGTCCTGATGCCCGCGATACCCGAGACCATGCGCGCAGTGGTTTTGATGGGGCATGGCGGGCTCGACCGGTTGGAGGTTCACGATGACTGGCCGGTCCCCGGGATAGGACCAACGGAGGTGCTTATCCGCGTGGGTGCCTGCGGGCTCAACAACACCGACGTGAACACCCGCACTGGTTGGTACTCGAAAACGGTGAGCGAGGCGACCACGGGTAGTGCCTATGCCGAAGTTGCCGAGGAAGACCCCACCTGGGGCGGACGCCCGATCACATTTCCCAGAATCCAAGGGGCCGATGCCGTCGGTCGGGTGGTGGCCGTTGGTCCGGATGCCGACCCGGGCCTGATGGGCAAGCGGGTCATGGTCGATGGCTGGCAGCGCGACTGGTCTGATCCCGAAAACAAGGACAAGACGCTCTACTTCGGGTCCGAGATGGACGGTGGCTTCGCCGAGTACACCAAGACCGACCACCGTAGTGTCGCCGTGATCGACAGCCCGCTGTCAGACGCGAAACTGGCAACCTTTCAGTGCAGTTATACCACCGCCGAGGGCATGTTGACCCGCGCGGCTGTCGGATCACGAGATACGGTTCTGGTGCCCGGTGCTTCCGGTGGCGTGGGCGGCGCCCTTGTCCAGCTGGCCAAGGTGCGCGGTGCCCGGGTGATCGCGATGGCGTCCGAAGCCAAGCACGCTGATGTTGCCACCTTGGGACCGGACCGCATTTTGCCCCGTGCGCCCAGCGACCTCCGTGCTGCCCTGGATGGCGAGAAGATCACGGTGGTCGCCGACGTGGTTGGTGGACCGTACTGGCCTACACTGATCGATGTGCTGGAACGCGGCGGGAGGTACACCTGCTCGGGCGCCATCGCGGGACCGATGGTCAACCTCGACCTGCGGACCTTTTACCTCCGCGACCTGACCTTCACGGGATCCACGGTTGTCCCACAGGGAACCTTGCAGCGCGTTGTGCGCATCATCGAGCAGGGCGAGATCAAGCCGATACTGGCGGCGACCTATCCCTTGTCGGAACTCCGCACAGCGCAGGCCGCTTTCATCGACAAGGCGCACACCGGCAACATTGTGGTCGTGCCGTGAAGATCGCGCGCGTGGAGGTGCGGCCCTGCGAGCCAGCCTTCTTTGGGGACGGCTACAAGATGTCCTTCGTGACCCAGAAGGCCCTGAATAACCGTTATGTGCGGCTGGTGCTGGAGGACGGATCCACTGGCACTGGTGAGCTCTCGCGGTCACCGGTGTGGCCCAAGGCCGAGCAGCAGACGCTGGAACAACCCTGCCTCGACGCCTTGCGGGGAATGGAGCTGGACGACCTGCCCCGGCTGCTGGCCGACTGGCGGCAGGAAAAGCGGCTCACCGGTGTCGCCTTCGGGGTGGAGCTGGCGATGCTGGACCTTCTTGCACGCCGTGCAGGCGTTCCGGTGTCCACCCTGCTGGGCGGACCCGGGGCGGGTGATGCGCCCGAGTGCCTCTCGTTGGGGTGCATGCCGCCGGACGTTCTGGCGTGGACAATCCGAACGAAGGGGCGTGATATCCCGGTAATCCAGGCGAAGCTGTCGGGGGAGAACTTGGACGAGGACCTAGCCCGGGTCGATGCTGCCCTGGCGGCGCTTCGCCCGGATCAGGAGTTGCTCGCGGACTTCAATGGGGCGTTGAGCGTTCCACAAGCGATCGACGTTGTGCGGACACGGCCTGACCCTCGCCTGATCTGGGAAGAAACCTGCGATACCTACGAAGAAAACCTGGCCGTCGCCCGCGGTGCGAGGCGGCAGATCATGATGGATCAGTGCCTCACCGGTCCCGAGACGTTCGTGCGCGCGATCAAGGATGGCGGCGCACTGGCGGTGGTCATCAAGTCTGACGCCATTGGCGGGCTGACGGTGGGGCGCACGCTGCGCGACATGTGCGAAGCGGCTGGTGTTCGCTACCGCATCGACGGCTGGTGGTGCGGGCCGGTGGCGGCGGCTGGGGTGCTGCATCTGGCCGCGGGTGCGGGGCCCGGGCTGATTTCGGTCATGGAGCTGACGGATCCTATCGATACCTACAAGGGACACTTTCACCGCTCGCGCCCTGGGCGCGTCGGACCCGTGGGTGCCCCGGGCCTTGGTCCGGTCGTCGATGTGTTCGACCATGCGGGGCACGTTCCGGCATGAAAATCGCACGTGCAGAAGTCTACCGGGCGGACCTGCCTTTCGCAGGTGGGCTCTACGAATTGTCGGGCGGGCGCACCTACGCGAGCTTCGATGCGACCTATGTCCGGCTGATCACCGATACGGGGATGGAGGGCTGGGGTGAATCCACGCCCTTCGGTGCCACCTACATCGAGGCGTTCGGCGGGGGAGTGCGTGCCGCGCTGGAGGCACTCTGTCCCGTAGTCATCGGCCTGGATCCGGTTCAGCTCGATCGCGTGAACGATGCCATGGACGGGGCGATGGTCGGACAACTCGCAGCGAAGGCAGCGATCGATGTCGCCTGCTGGGACCTGTTCGGGAAGGCGGTGGGCCGCCCTGTCTGCGACCTGATGGGGGGACGCGTGCCCGGGCCGGTGCCAGTGATTTCCTCGATCCATACCGGTGACCCCGAGGATATGCGTGCCCGCGTGGCCGAGCACCGGGCGCGCGGGTTTCTGGGCCATTCGGTCAAAGTGGGCGCGGCGGAGACCGAGGGGGGCCCGGCGCTGGATGCCGAACGCCTCAGCGCATGTCTTGCCGATCGCCGACCTGGTGAGTGGTACCTCGCTGACGCCAACGGCGGTATGACGCCCGAACACGCGCTTCGCTTTCTGGCGTTGGTTCCCGACGGTGTGGACTTCGTCCTGGAAGCCCCCTGCGCGACCTGGCGCGAGACACTGTCTCTGCGTAGACGCTGTTCCGTGCCGATCCTGCTGGATGAACTGGTACAGGACGATCAGGACCTCGCTCATGCGATTGCCGAGGATGCGTGCGACGGCATTGGATTGAAGATCTCCAAGCAGGGCGGGCTCACGCGCAGCCGCCGTCAGCGCGATATGGCGCGAGCCGCAGGTATGGTTGTGAGCGTCCAGGAGACGACGGGATCGGAGATTGCGTTTGCCGCGATCTTGCATGCGGCGCAGTCCACGCCTCGGAACATCCTGAGATGTGCGCTGGATACCCGGGCGGTGATCGCACGCAGAATGGGGACCTTCGATGCGCCCGTGCGCGATGGCGGTGCCGAAGCCCCCGACCTACCTGGGCTCGGTGTCACGCCTGATATGAACCAGATGGGTGATCCCGTGCTGGTCGTGGAGGCCTGAGATGCGACTTGCGGCGATCAACGTGCGGCCGCTCGAGATAGCCTACCCTCGGGGCGGCTACACCATGAGCCATGTCCATCTCACGCGGCTGACACACCGCGCGATCAGGATTGAGACGGACACGGGTGTCATCGGGCATGGCGAGATTGCACGCCGGTCGGCCGCCGATCCGGTGGAGTCCATGGCCGCCGAGGACACGCTGCTGTCCGACCTTCAAGACCTGCCTTTGGCCGACCTGCCGCTGTTGCTTGATCAATGGCGGAGGATGGATGACCCGTCCAACAAGAACCGCGTGGAACTGGCCGTTGCCGCGGCGGTGGAGCTTGCTTGGTACGATCTGGCAGCCAGAATGCAGGGCATCCCCCTCTCTTCGTTTCTTGGCGGTCCGGCCACGGGTCGGGTACCCGGTTATCTGTCGCTTTCGTCGGCCGAACCCGCGGAAATGGCGGCGAAGGTCCGTGCCCGGCCCGGATATCGCGTCATCCAGGCGAAGCTGGGTGTGGGCGACCTGACGACGGATCTCGAACGGGTTCGCTCGGTGTTGGCAGAAATGACCCCGGATCAGAACCTGCTCGCGGATTTCAACGGGGCGCTGGACGTCGATACCGCCTGCCGGTCGCTGGCTGATCTGCGGGATCCCAGACTGACCTGGGAAGATCCCTGCCAAAGCTATGACGACAACGCCGCCGTGGCGCACGCCGTCAAAACGCCGGTGATGTTCGACATGTGCATGAGCTCTCTTGCCGTCTTCGCCCGGGCCTGCGCCGAGGGTATTGCGGGATCGGTGGTCATCAAGCCGCCCTTCGTCGGCGGTCTGAGCGTGGCGCGGAGTGCACGAGAGCTCTGCCGGGCTTCAGGCATGCGCCACAGGATCGACGGTCCGTGGTGCGGTCCAGTTGCAGCAAGTGCGAACATCCATCTTGCACTTGGGGCGGACCCTGACCTGTTGATTTCCTCCGCCGATCTCATGGATCCGTTTGAAATCGATAACCCTTTGGTGCGCCAGTCAAAGCCTGGTTGCCTCTCGCCTGTGCCCGGAGCCGGTGTCGGGCCAGTCCCTCCAGAGTTTGCAGCATGAAGATCACGCGGATTTCCGTCTACAAGACCCAGCTTCCCTATGCTGGAGATGGCGGTGTCTATCGCTGGGGAGCAGGTGGAGCCATCCGTATCGGACAAACGGCGGTCGTTACGATCGAGACGGATGCGGGGCTGACTGGCTGCGGTGAGTTCTGTCCGTGCGGCGAGGCCTACATGGACGCGCACTCCGAAGGGACCGAGGCATTGGCCCGCCTGGTTGCACCGGTCTTGTTGGGAGAGGATCCCCGCCAGGTTACCCGGATCGAGAGGTTGATGGACGCCACCGTCCGTGGTCATGGCTACGCCAAGGCACCGTTCGATGCGGCCTGCTGGGACATCTTGGGCCAATCCTTGGGCGTGCCGGTCTGGATGCTGCTGGGGGGCAAGCTGACCGATGGCGCGCCCATGTACCATGTCGCGCCCCGAGATGCGCCCGAGACCATGCTCGAACGAATGGAGGGTCTGCGTGCACGGGGATATCGCCAGTTCCAGATAAAGGTAGGTGCCGACTGGGCCGAGGACATCGAGCGTATCCGCCTGACGGTGCCGGCGCTCAAGCCTGGCGAGAAGGCCTTCGCCGATGCCAATCAGGGTTGGCGGGCTGATGAGGCGATCCGGGTCGCCCGGGCAACCCGCGATCTCGATTTCTTCCTCGAACAGCCCTGCAAGACCTATGAGGAATGCCAGCAGGTGCGGCGGCGCACGGATCTGCCCATGAAGCTGGACGAATGCATCGATAGCTGGGAGATGGTTCGCCGTGTCACCGAGGACCGGGGGGCGGAAGCCATCTGCCTCAAGATCTCAAAGCAAGGCGGGCTGTCGAAGGCGCGCCGTATGCGCGACTTTCTGGTCGATAACCGGATGCCAGTGGTGGCCGAGGATACCTGGGGCGGCGAAATCACCACAGCGACGCTGGCCCACTTCGCCGCCTCGACTCCGGCCGAGTTCCTTGTGAACGCCACCGATCTGCACAACTACAATACGCGTTCGACCGGCATTGGCGGACCCACGACCCGGGACGGAAAGTTGTATCCTACGGATACCCCGGGGCTGGGCGTGGAGCCCGACTACAAAAGCCTGGGCGCACCTGTCGCTGTCTACAGTGACGTTGCATGATCGAGACGCTTGTCCGCCGCTTCTACACCGACCTCTGGGAAGTGGGGGATGAGGCTGCGGCCCCCCGGATCCTCGCCTCCGATCTGGTCTTCCGTGGTTCGGTGGGTACCGAGACACGGTGGATCGACGGCTACCTGACCTATCTGCGCCGCGTTCGGGGTGCCCTTGGCGACTATCGGTGCGATATTGTCCGATTGGTGTGCGGCGGTGATCACGCGGCCGCCCGGATGCATTTCCATGGTCTCCACCATAGCGACTTCATGGACTACGCCCAAACTGGCCAACGCATCGGTTGGGTGGGTGTGGCGTTCTTCCAGATGCGGGATCGCCGCCTTGTCGAGATCTGGGTGCTGGGCGACATGGACGGGCTGCGGGCTGCGCTGGAGGCTCCATCATGAAAATCACCCGCCTTTCCGTCTACCAGCGGGACTTGCCACTCCGCGAACCCTACTGGCTCTCCGGTGGGCGCCTGAGGTTTGATCTGCTGGATGCAACCTTTGTAAAGATCGAGACTGACGCCGGGCTGACAGGTTGGGGGGAGGCGACGCCCTGGGGCCACACCTACCTCCCTGCCCACGGTCCAGGCGTGCGGGCGGGGATCGAGACGCTTGCGCCCTCGGTCCTGGGCCTTGATCCCCGGGCGACGGGGCTGGTCGACCGGGCGATGGACCAGTGCCTCCCGGGGCATCTCTACGCCAAGTCACCAATCGATATCGCCTGCTGGGACATCGCCGGCCAGGCGGCCGGGGTCCCGATTGCGACCCTCTTGGGCGGGGCGTATCCCGAACCTGTGCCGGTCGCCTCCTCGATCTCCACTGGCAGCCCGCAGGAGATGCTGGCACTGATTGCAACGTACCGCGCGCGGGGCTACCGGGTCCATTCGGCAAAGGTCGGGGCGGATGTGGCGGAAGACATTCGCCGGATCCGGTTTCTCGAGGACAATCGTCTCCCCGGTGAGACGATCTTCTACGATGTGAACCGTGCCTGGACACGGGCCGAAGCCGTCGCGGTGATGTCGGCCCTCTCGGGGCTGCCGGTCAGCTTCGAGCAGCCCTGCGAGACGCTGGAGGATTGCGCCGCCGTCCGTCGGGTAACAACCGGGGTCATGATCATCGATGAGCGGTTGGAGACGCTGGGCGATGCCACGCGGATCATCTCCGATTGCATCGCAGAGGAGTTCAACATCAAGATCAATAGGGTCGGAGGGCTGACCAAGGCCGCGCGTATCCGCGATCTCGCTGTTGCGTATGGCATCAGGATCGCCGTGATGCCGACAGGCGGCACAGTGCTGGCGGATACGGATGCCGTTCACCTGGCGCAGACGATCCCGGCCGAGCATCGGCTGCGCTGCTGGTCGTGTCAGGACATGATCACCACGGATCCGGCTCCTGGACGTGGAGTTCGTACATGCGACGGTGCGATGGCCATCACGGGCGCACCGGGGCTTGGGGTTGCGCCTGACCCTGACTGGCTTGGTGCGCCGGTCGCGATCTACGGCTGAACCGACAAGCAAAGGCTCGGGCGCATCCCGACGGCCGGGCGTCAGCGCGGTCGAAGGGGCGCAATCGTGCGGTTGCCGCCGTGAATGGAAAGCCGGGCGCTTCCCGTAGCCATGCGCGGCGCAGCCACGTCAAGGCAAGGGGCGCAACCCTGTCACTCTGACACCAGGCTTGCCATTCCCGCGGGACCTGTGTATGCGCACGCCTTCCCCGGGATCGAGCTGGATCGCGGTGCCTCTCGTATGCGGGTCCGGGGACATCGTGCCCGCATTTTGAAGCACGCCTGAAAATCGAGGTTTGCATGGCGCTCTACGAGCACGTGTTTATTGCGCGGCAGGACCTGTCCAACGCGCAGGCCGAAGGCTTGATCGAGCACTTCGGCCAGATTCTGTCTGACAATGGCGGCAGCGTCGTTGGCACCGAATACTGGGGCCTTCGCACGATGGCCTACAAGATCAACAAGAACCGTAAAGGCCATTACGCCTTTATGAAATCCGACAGCCCCTCGGCTGCGGTCCAGGAAATGGAGCGTCTGATGCGCATCCACGAGGACGTGATGCGCGTCATGACCATCAAGGTCGACGAACACGAGGAAGGACCCTCCGCCGTCGTACAGGCCAAGTCGTCCCGCGATGACCGCCGTGGTGGTCGCGACGATCGTGGTCCGCGCCGGGACCGTGACGACCGCCCGCCGCGGCGTGACCGCGACGATCGTCCGCCGCGCGAAGACCGTCCCCGCCGAGAGGAGGCCTGATCCATGGCACGCAAACCGTTTTTCCGCCGTCGCAAGTCTTGCCCGTTCTCCGGCTCAGGCGCGCCGACCATCGACTACAAGGACGTGAAGCTGCTGCAGCGCTTCATCTCCGAGCGGGGCAAGATTGTGCCGTCCCGTATCACCGCCGTATCGGCCAAGAAGCAGCGTGAACTGGCCCGCGCCATCAAGCGTGCCCGGTTCCTGGCGCTGCTTCCGTACTCGGTTCAGTAAGGGAGCACGTCATGGAAGTGGTTCTTCTGCAACGGATCGAGAAGCTCGGTCAGATGGGTGACGTCGTCAACGTCAAGGACGGCTATGCCCGCAACTTCCTGCTGCCGCAGGAAAAGGCGCTGCGTGCGACCAAGGCCAACATGGCCCGGTTCGAAGCCCAGCGTGCGCAACTTGAGGCCCGCAACCTCGAGGCGAAAGGCGAAGCCGAACGTGTTGCCCAGGATCTGGATGGTCAGGAGTTCATCGTGATCCGCTCGGCATCCGAAGCTGGCGCGCTTTATGGTTCGGTTACCACCCGCGACGTGGCGGATGTGGCGACCGAAGGTGGGTTCTCCGTCGACAAGCGCCAGATCGTTCTGGACAGGCCCGTGAAGGAATTGGGTCTGCATGCGATCCGGGTGGTGCTCCACCCGGAGGTTGCAGCCACGATCACGGTCAACGTCGCCCGGTCTCCGGAAGAAGCGGAGCTCCAGGCGTCTGGCAAGACCATTCAGCAACTCCGCGCCGAAGAAGAGGCGGAAGCCGAGTTCGATATCGCCGAGATCTTCGACGATATGGGCGGTGCCGCGGCCGAGGACGACGATGGTCCGGCCCCTGTCGTCGATCAGGGCGCTGACGACGATCCGCGGGCCTGACGACCCGGTGATAACGGGGCGGGCAACCTGCCCGTCCCCCTGTCCATCACCGTGATGGCCGCTGCCCCGGCGCAGACAGGTTTTCGTCGGGCCCTCGGGACGAGTTCCCCATGAACACCTCTGAGATCGACCAAGCGTCTCTGACCAAACCGGTCTCGCGCCATGTCGCAGATCTTCTCCGTCTGGCCTGGCCCGTGATGCTCTCGCGGGCAGGTATCCTGGTCATGGCCTTCGCTGACGTCGCCATGCTGGGCCGCTACGAACCGGGCGCCGTCGGCATCAGCAACCTCGGTCTTGCCGTCTTCGTCCCGATCCTCGTGGTCACGATCGGCCTGACGTCGGGCATGATTCCGGTGGTGAGCCAGGCTTACGGAGCGGGCCGATGGGA
The DNA here is from genome assembly GCA_039033215.1 of Pseudomonadota bacterium. Taxonomy (GTDB): domain Bacteria; phylum Pseudomonadota; class Alphaproteobacteria; order Rhodobacterales; family Rhodobacteraceae; genus Thermohalobaculum. The sequence goes on from JBCCDA010000045.1 coordinate 28,719, forward strand.
TGAGTGCGGACGCGCATGGCGCCGGGCCGTTGTCTGGGGCGGGGTGATGTCCCTCATCGGGATCCTCATCGTCGCCCGGACCGAATGGATCCTGAGCCTGCCCTGGTTCCACCTATCCGCCGAGCAAGCGGCACAGGGTGCGGATGTAGCACTTTGGTTGGCCCCTGGGCTCGCCGCACAGGTGATGTTCGCGGTCTGCGCCTTCTACCTCGAGGCGACGCGCCGCCCTTTGGCCGGACTGATCGCCATGCTGGTGGCCAACTTGCTGAATGTCGCCCTCAACTGGATCATGATTTACGGCAACCTGGGCTGGCCAGAGATGGGGGCCGAGGGTGCAGCGCTCGCATCGACCATCGCGCGCTTCGCAGCCGCCGGGTGTCTGTTTGCGCTGATCTTCTGGCAGAGGGACGCTATCGCTGCCGGGGTACGCGGCCCTTGGGAGACGTTCTGGGGTCCTGGCGGATGGCGCGCAGGCTACCAGATGCGCAAGCTCGGGATCTCCGCTGGTGTCTCCAACGGGTGTGAGACGGTTGGGTTTGCTACCATGATGCTGTTAGCCGGAAGCCTTGGCACCATGGCGCTGGACGCGTATTCGATCAGCCACAACATGGTCTCGACCGTGTTCATGGTCGGGCTCGGGCTCGGGATTGCGACAGGCGTGCGCGTGGGCCAGGAGCTGGGTGCCGGACGTCCTCAAGATGCTGTCCTCGCCGGTTGGGTCGGTTTCGGGACAGGCGTTGTTCTCATGGGCTCGCTCGCCGGGATGATTGTCGTTTTCCGCGATACTGTGGCCCTGGCTTACACTGACGACCCGGCTCTGATCGCCCGGGTCACCGGTGTCTTCTTGGTCTCCGCCTTCCTGTTCATCCCTGACTCTCTGCAGGTCATCATGGGTCAGGCTGTCCGTTCGCTGGGTGATGCATGGGTGCCCCTCTATGCTTATGTCTTCAGCTTCATCATCTTCATGATCCCACTGGGGCGATGGATGATCGGGTCCGGAGGCATGGATGAACGGGGTCTGGCAGTCACCATCATGATCGCATGCATCGTGGCGACTTCTCTGCTGGCTGCACGGTTTCACTGGCTGACCCGTCGGTTGAGGACGGAGCCTTGAGCCCGGTGACGCACTACATGGTTCGCGACCGCTGGCGCACGCGTGCGGTCGAATGGGTGCTATTCGCCACCGCCTGGTTGCTGAGGTGGCTGACCTGGCCCATCGGGACTTGGACACTCACCGCTGGTGTTGCGCGACTAGGCGGATGGATCGTTGTCCTTGTGCCCGGGTTCCGCCGCCGTGCCGAGCGGAACCTCGAGCTTGTCTGGCCCGACATGGCGGCGGATGAGCGCCGGGACATCGTGCGCGGAGCCGGCCAGCAGTTCGCCCGCACCATGGTCGAGTATTCGCGGTTGGATCGCTGTGTCCGTGAATGGGATATCGACATCGAGGGTGTCGAGTATCTGCAGGCGGCGCGCCAAGCTGGCAAGGGTGCGGTGCTGGTCACAGCTCACTACGGGAACTGGGAGGCGGCGCGGCTGGCGGCGAAGGCTGCGGGCTGCGAGACGGGGATCATCTACCGGGCGTTCAACAACCGATATCTGGACCGGTACACCATGGATCTGATCCCCTGTGCCGGGACGCCGGTGCTTCAGAAAGGTCGACAGGGAATGCGCGATCTGCTCAAGCATGTGTCGGGTGGGGGATCTGTCATGATCCTTGTCGATCAGCGAAATTCCGGGGCGCCGTACCTCGATTTTCTCGGACACCCCGCTGAGACGGTCACCGTTGCGGCCGATGTCGCGAAGCGGACGGGTGCTGCGCTTTTGCCCATCCGGGCAGTACGAGATGTCGCCCAGGGGCGCTTTCGCGTTCAGGTCGAAGCGCCGATCCCGACCGATGACGCGAGGACGGCGATGCAGCAGGTCAACGACCGGATCGGCGCCTGGGTGATCGAGCACCCCTCGCAATGGTTCTGGTTCCATCGCCGATGGCGCACTACAACCCGGTCGCGTCCCAGAGACTGACGTTCGCGGGTGATCTCCCTTCCGCACATGAACGGTACGGTCCGCGGTGTCTGGGCATACCACCCAATTGGGAGGGTACACCCCCGCGTCACCCCATTAGCGGCGAAGCTGCTTGGCGCGGCGATCCGGCTGACCTATACACCGCGCGCAACCCGGACGGATCCTCATGACCCAAACTCCCCGCTTCACCGTTGTCGCGCCGATGTTGAACGAAGCGGGCGCTGTCGGCCCAATGGTGCGCGAGATTGCTGAGGCCTGCGGGCCCCTGGGCCCCTTCGAGGCGGTCTTCGTCAACGATGGCTCGACCGATGGGACGGCTGACGCGATCGCCGAGGCGCGACGGGAGTTTCCGTGGTTGCGAGAGCTCCGGCATGCCAAACCGTCCGGGCAGTCGGCTGCCGTGCGCTCCGGTGTACTTGCAGCTCACGCACCCATCGTCTGCACGATCGATGGTGATGGCCAGAACCCGCCGGCCGAGATCCCCAGATTGGTGGCTCCGTTGCTGGATGGCCCGCCCAGATTGGGCCTTGTTGCCGGCCAACGCGTCGACCGTCAGGATACGGCATCCAAGAAGCTCGCGTCGCGTCTGGCGAACCGCCTGCGCGCGCGATTGCTCAAGGATGACACCCGCGACACAGGATGTGGCCTAAAGGCTTTTCCGCGTGACGTGTTCCTGGCCCTGCCGTTCTTCGATCATGTTCACCGCTACTTGCCGGCACTGGTCAAGCGCGAGGGGTACGAGGTCTTGCTGGTCGATGTCTCCCACCGCGGACGCGAGACCGGGACGTCGAAGTACACGAACCTTGGCCGCGCTTTGGTCGGGGTCCAGGATCTGTTGGGCGTGCGCTGGCTGATCTCCCGCCGTACCCTGCCGACAGTTGTGCATCGGGACGAGTGATGGGAGACGAGGCCCATTGGCTGATGCGGCTCCTGCTGGTCGACAGCTGGGCCGGTGTCTGGCTGGCGGTGTTTGGCTTGTCCGCACAGGCCGTGTTCATGAGCCGGATGCTGGTTCAGTGGATTGCGAGCGAGCGTGCCCGCAAGTCGGTCATGCCGGTTGCTTTCTGGTGGCTGTCGATTGCCGGTGCGGTGATGATGCTCGCCTACGGGATGATGCGTCAGGACATCGTGATCATCGCCGCGCAGGCCTTCGGTTTCATCGTCTATGCCCGCAATCTTTGGTTCATCCACGCCGTGCAGCCGGACGGACGCTAAGCAGCAACGTCTTACGCATGTTTGGTTGGCGAGAACCCACAGAGACACCCCACGGGGCACAACGCCACCGACACCCACCCAGTCGTCATTGAATTGTCACCGCGCCGGGGTACCCGGTCTGTGGGGGTCAAAGGCGTAGACAGAATGTCGAAGTTCCGCGTCATCGTGGTAGATGCCGGTACGGGCGGGGAAGGCCAGTACGAGTTCGAGGGCTCGGGCCTCTTGATCTCGGCTTCCCCGATGCGTGTCATCAGGGCATTCTTCGAGAGCGAGACTGCCCAGAAGCGGATCCTGCCGCACTTTCCCGATTGGGAGATCTATACCGCGTTCCGGCACGAGGACCGGTGGGTCGTGACCGTCACCGGCTCGCTGATCGACAAGGATGGCGGGAAGACAGCTTTCATGGCGATGGTCTCGTTGGTCGATGACGACGGCTGAGTGTCAGAGTCTCCGCTACATGCTGGACGGCAGCCACCGAATCTAGTATCGCTCAAATCCCGTGGAACCAGATAAGGGGTTGCGCACCGCAATCCGATAACCACGGGAACGTCGGGCATGGCACGCTA
>JBCCDA010000046.1:0-31679 GCA_039033215.1 Pseudomonadota bacterium
GGCCTATAAAGCGGCACAGGCGAAGGGCCTTCATCTTCTGGACGTCGATCCGTGACCAGACAGCATGTGCATGCCGGCGACCATTCTTCTCGTGGAAGATGATGAGCCTTGGCTGGTCCTTAAGTCCGAGCCTTTCTTCGGCTGCGGCAACAGCCGCCTCGAACGTGTCGGTGCCGACCCGTTCCGTCTCCGGTGGGTTGAGGCTCAGCGAGAAAAGGTACTGTGTGCACTCGGTGCCTTTGGCCACAGCCTCGGCTTCCTGGAAAGCGCCGCGCATTGTCTCGGCACCGAAGCCGCGAATCTCGTGCAGCTCGACGTGGTCGTTATCCACTAGATTCGCGAGATGGGCGGCGAGATCCCGACCGCCGCTCCGCTGGGACCCATTGAGGATCATGAATTCTCCCCGCCGGCATACCCGAGCGCCCGTAGCAGTTCAGAGCGGATGGCGATGACGGCCGCACACGCTGCCCTGAGTTCCTCTTCGACCTCCGGCGATACGTCCAGCGCGCCTGTCTCTACCGCTTGGGTCAAGGCCTTCAGACTAGGCCCCAGATCCATTTGCCCGAGCAGCCCAAGCGCTTGTGCCAACGCCACCTGATCTTTGACGGGTTTGCGTCGTCGCGAACGTGCCGCCTTTCCAGACGCGCTAAAGAGCTGATCCTTCACGTAGCTGTTCAGCGATTGTCCGTCGGCGGCCTTCTCCAGCGCCGCCCGTTCGGCATCTGTCAGCCTGACGGAAAGCGGTGCGGGACGTTTGCGCCGAGGTCGGGGAGACGAGGCAGCTGCATCGGAGAACGCAACTGTAGCCTTTAGAACCGGATCCTTCTTTGTAGAAACAACACTCATGGCTCCATCTCCAGCGATGGGAGCTCATGCCGCTTCAGTTGGTTTTCCCACTCCGAAAGTATCTGGAAAAGCTCATGGTGAGTGTTCGAGCTTTCTCCGCTTTGGCTCACCATTTTTTGTCGATGAGGTATCCTGGATAGTGCGCAGGGCGCAGGTTTGTGAGACCACGATTGGCCTCTGAGATAGCGCCGTTGGAGCATCCGCGGGGTTGGGATCAAACCCTCAACATCACGCCAGCTTTTCGCGGCCGAAGCTTGTCGATACCAAGTGCTGCTGCGATATCGCTGTTGCGATCGCCAACCTGCAGCGTTCCTCCGTTCTGGATGAAGAATCGAACCGGTTTTGAAATCGCTTCGAGGCGCGAGACTGCGTTGGATCCAGTATCTGCAAGCAACCCCTGATATGGTGCAGTGTGCTCTGACAAGTCGACGGGGGCGTCAAAGTACCAAGGAGAGAGGGGTCCCCCCATCTCTAGTCCTCGATGCCTCTCGAGATAGTAGACAATGTCACGGGCCAGCCTATTCGCCGAGTTCGACCTGAACTCCGCACCGCCGACCCGCGCCGCGATGTCCCCGATGTCGACCGGCAGAAACACGTCAGCTCGCTCAGCGTCCTGCCAATTCTTGAATGTTATCTCCAACTGAAATGGCCTTCCCGCAATGACGGGTGGGATTGCGGAAAACTGACGGGTCAGTGGGGAAGCGGCTTTCGCGTATCCGTCCTTGGCTGCGTCAACGAACCGTTGATGTTCAGTTTCACTATACTTGCGGAGAGGTTGCGCACGCAGTTTCATTGGCTTGCACGGCAGGATCAGACGCTCCACCCGAGGCGCATCCGTCTCGAACAGAGCAGGATGCGCTAGGGCACACCTAAGCAGCATCTCGATTGGCGTCAGAATAGCGTCGCGAACCGCGTATCTCGAAGACATCCTCTTGCCCCGTTGCTCAGATGTGCAGATGAAGAGTTTGAACGTCAGCCACTAACGTCTGGTTTACGCGAACTTCATCCAAAGGACGTTTAGGACTGCGTGCACGAAATTCAGTTGGTGCACCCGGACAGTTTGACGGTGGTCGTGAATTCTCTCGACCAGATACGGGTAACATCGATCTGCAATACCGCCGCAGGTTTAGTGGCGGTGCGGCCTGCCCAGCAACAGTGGTCAATGTGTTTCGCGAGTGGACGTTGGTTCCTGAGTGTCGCTCGCCTGGTCACGATGGTCCGACAGAGTAGGGTGCCATCTGTGATCACACATGCCAACGGGTAGCGTGACTGTCCTAAGGTGCTCGGGCTGCCGCACGACGCTGCGCACGATAGTAGCTGAGAAGACCGATTGCGGTCAGTAGCGCTGCGGCCAACACCTCGATCCAGACGTTCCAGTAAAGAAGACCCAGGGCGGATGCAAAAACGAGCGCCCGCTCGGCCAAGTTCAAGCGCGAGAACATCTGCCCCTCCAGTGCGAAGTTCAGCGCAAAGATCGCCAGCAAGGCCTTCGCCATCGCGAGAAGCTGGTCGCCAACATGACCCTCGAGACCGATGATCTGGGGCTCAAGCAGGAAGAGGAACGGCAGCAGGAACCCGGGTAAGCCGAGGCGCACGGCGGAAAAAGCTGTCTCCCAGAAGTTGGCCTTTGCGATGTTGGCACCCACGAGCGCTGCGACGGCGACAGGCGGCGTGATGGCCGAGAGGTTCGCGAAGTAGAAGACAAAGAGGTGCGCGGCGAGAAGTGGCACGCCCAGGTCGACCAGCGCGGGCGCGCCGAAGAGGGCGACGATGAAGTAGGACGCGGATGTTGGCAGACCCAGCCCGAAGACCAGGCATGAAACCGCGACGACGATTCCCAGCGTCAGGAGCCGCCCGTCAGAGAGATCGAGCATGAAGAACGATAGCTTTTGGGCAAAGCCGGTAACGGTTAGAACCTCGATCAGGACACCAATCACCGCGATCACGGTGGCCACAGCGGCGCCGGCGCGGGCTCCGATAATCAGGCCATTGGCGATGCGCGACAGGGCGTCGATGAAGGCGGCAGGGCGTGCACGCCCGGCGGAGATGACGATCAGTGCGTCGAGCCCCAGCAACACCAGGACCGCGGTAAGCGCAGCGAGCCCCGCGGGAGTGCCCGTCATGAGCAGCCAGATCAAAAGGACAATTGCGACACCGAGGTGCCACTTTCCCGCTGTGGCCCGGCCAAGGGATTGATCGTCGTCCTCGTGGACGAGGTTGCTCGCGTCGAGATCGAGGCGGGTGGCGCGCAAGTGCACGGCCATCAGCAGGTAACCGTAATAGACCAGCGCGGGGACGATGGCCGCGATGATCACTTCGGAATAGGGGATGCCCGTCATGCCCACGATAAGGAAGGCCGCCAGACCCATCACGGGAGGCATCAACTGCCCCCCGGTGGATGCCACGGACTCGACCGCCGCGGCGAACGATCCTTTGAAGCCGTAGCGCTTCATCAGCGGGATTGTCATGGCCCCGGTCGAGGCGACGTTTGCGACGGTGGAGCCCGAGACCGTGCCCATCAGGCCGCTGGAGACAATGGCAACCCAGGCCGGTCCCGCCCGCGATCGGCGCCCGACCGAGAACCCGATCCGCACGATGAAGTCGATCGCGCCCGTGGCCTTCAGCGCGCCACCGAACAGCATGAACATGAAGATCGTACCGGCCGACAGGCTGGTCAGCCCGCCGAGGAGACCCTGGAAATAGGGTATGGACGTGTAGGCAAGCAGGCGTTCCGGCGCGATGCCGGCATGAAAGAAGATCTCGCCCGGCATGTAGGCGCCCCAGGACCCGTAGGCGAGCCCAATGAGTGCCAGGACCGGGATTGTCCAGCCCCACTGAACGCCTGACAGAAGCAGCGCCAGCGCCAGCAGTATGACCCCCACCACGATGTCGGCGTTGTTCGGCAGGAAACTGCGGACCTGGGTCAACGCTTTGTACTCGATATGGATGTAGACCGCGACGGCAAGCGTCAGCGCAAGGCAAACCCAGAGCCCAATCCGCGACCTTCGACGGTCGGGGGCCGAAGCCTCCATCACCGCAAGGAAGCCGATGGCCAGCGCGAAGGCGAGGTGAAAGTTGCGAAACTGACCCGAAGGGAAACTGAACGTCAGCAGTTGGTAGAGGTGGATGCTCACCATGGCGAGCGCGAGCACGCCGATCAGCACCGTGGCGATCGGTGCCTTGGTGTCCGGCCTGTCGGCAACGGCAAGAACGCGGCCGAAACCGCGTGCTGCCTCAGCACTGTCGTCGGGCACTGGCGGTTCAGCCCGCCGTCGTCTTCAACTCGTCACGCCATACGCCGATCTCCTGGAAGTACTTCGCCGCACCAGCGTGCACGGGGTAGGCTGGCATCAGGTACTCGGTTGCGAATTCTGGCGTGATGTCCTTCAGGCGAATACCGCCACGGTCGCGCACGAACTCGGCGTTCTCATAGATCGACTTGGTAATCTCGTAGGCAACGTCGTCAGGCACGTCCGGCCGTGTCGCTAGTACACCGCCGAAGGAGACCATGAGTGTCGGCTCCTTCAGCGATTCCCAGGTATCCGGCCCAATGGTCGCGGACTTGACGCCAGGGTTGATAGCTTCTGCTTTCGAGATGAGGCCCTTGCTGACGGGCAGGACGCGAACGTCGTGCGTCGTCTCGAGCTGCTGGAGGATTCCCGACGGATTTCCTGCTGTCAGCAGCGACGGGATACAGTCCACAGCACCCGAGGCCAGTGCATCGTAAGTCTCGCGCCAGGAGCCGTAGGTCCATTCCACTTCGTCCTTGATCCCCGCAGCCTCGAACAAAGTGTTCCAGAGGCCGGTCGTCGCACCGCCCGCTGTTGCCGGCATCACGCGCTTGCCCTTCAGGTCCTGCAGTGTCTGGATATCGCTGTCAGCGCGCACCATTGGGGTGCATTGCCAGATGGTGTAGGAGAACATCTGGACTGCGCTCACCGGGTTGCCCTCGTACCGGCCAAGCCCGTTAATCGCTGGATACCAGTCGGTCGTTGTGGTTTGGCCGAAGTCGATGATCTGCTGACCCAGAAGAGCCATGTTCTCCGCTCCACCTGCTGTGGAAAGAGAGGCATGGCGCCCGTCCGTGAACTTCGACGCTGCTGCTGCGAGCACCGTGATGATCTGGTATCCAGTCGAGCCAAGGCTCGATGACCCCCATTGGTAGACCTTGTTCGCGGCGTTTGCTGTTCCGGCGCCGCCCAGCATCGGGGCGAGTGCCATCCCTCCTGCCGTCGTTGAGAGCCCCTTGAGCACGTTGCGTCTTGTGGTACCGGTCATGTCATCCTCCTGTCGCTAACCCTGTTCGAAGTTAGTTTGCCACACGTGGGTAGCAATCAGGAGGTCGGCTCCGAGCGCGAGTCATCAGGTAGGCGGAATCACGCTCGCTTTCTGACGCTAGGTGGCGCTCGCTTCAGTGTGCCACGAGAACCCGTATCCCGCCGTCTGTCAGGATATCGCGCGTCACGCCGCCAAACACGTACTGGCGCAAGCGCGAGTGCCCGTAACCGCCCATCACGAGCAAACCGGCGCCCAACTCAACCGCGCGCCTTTGCAGAACTGCACCAACTGGGTTCGACGACGCGGGGACTACTACGATCTCGGCCTTGATGCCGTGGCGCGAGAGCATCAGAGCGAGCCCGACACCAGGCTCACGTTCGTGCGCGGGCGGGCCGATGACGACGATCTCGACCTGCTCTGCGCTTTCTAGGTACGGGAGAGCTCGCCGTGCCGCTCTCAGCGCCTCCCGTTCGCCGTTCCAAGCAATCATCGCAATCTTCGGCGCCGTGGCGTCGGCGCCGTCTGGGCACACCAGAACCGCAGCATCCGTCTCGAACAGCGCGCCTTGGAACGCTTCGGACCGGGTCGCAGGGATGTCCGTACCAAAAGGTTGAGACAGCACGATAAGATCAGCGAACTTTGCATGGTCGGCGAGCGTACGATCAAGATCGCCGTACTGGCAGATCGCTGCTGCAACATCGCTGAGGATAGTCTCATGCGCCAGGGTCTCCGAGGCGGTCGCGGCATGCTCGGACGCCGCTGCCTGTGCCTCTGCAGCTAGATCGGCCATGACCCCGGCCGCAGGGGCACCATAAGCATAGGCGGGGACGTTCGCTTCATATCCCAGCGCAAGCACTGACAGGTGCGCGTCGAACTGCCGGGCCGCGGTGATCGCCGCCGCGAGACGTGTCTTCGATGCGGTTGCATCGTCCACGTATGTGAGAATTGACCTGTAGCTCATGTCGCCCTCCCTTGACGGCTTCGTCAGCTGCGAGTGGGATCGTTCGATCGCAGGACGTCGGGAAGAATGCGCGGAAGGCGCATCCGATGCATTGATTGTGGTCAAGAAGTCTTCGGCATCGTGGTCGGTCGCTCCACGGGCGGTGGACAGGTGCAGGTAAGCAGTTGAATCAGCGAGGCCGCGGGCGAGTACTGCGGTCAGGGGCCTTCCGACGGAGTCAGACCAAAGTGGCTATCCTGCGGTAAGCGAAGGACACGTACCATAAACTATGTTAGTACACGAGGTGATCCCAAAGAGAGTACACTCCATCGAGATCGTTGACCGCCACGACATGTAGGCAGACGTCAGGCGGGGTTCGACCATTCACCAATAGTATGTTCTGGTCCGGAGCCGGTCACGCCAGCATCTGGCTGAAGTCAACGAACGGTAGACACACATCCATCTTCATTTGGTATGCATGCTCGCCAGCGTGGACGACATGGGAGATGTACGACTGAAGTTGATCGACGAGCGCGCCAAGGTGGGTGGACGGATCAAGCAGAACCTCCACCACATCTGCATCGAGTACGTGCTACCGACGTTAGCCGGATTGCTGTTTGAGGAAGTCGCTGATCTGAAGTCGAGTCTCAGCGGGGCGATACACTCTCAATTCGGGCGCAAGTACGGCTTTCGCAGCTCGGTCTTAAGTACCTTGTTAGCCCCGGAAAGTGGAAAGGGTTCGTTCCGGAAGGTTATCGACTGAGGACATTTGTACCCTGCAAGTCGCGCCTTGCAGTGGGATATCAACTCTGCGGGGTCGGGCGTGCTGTCGTCTGTGAGGATGACTATTGCGTGCACGGCCTCCCCCCACTTGTCATCTGGAATGCCGATGACGGCGACTTGAGATACCGACGGATGCGACGCGATGATGTCTTCCACTTCGGTCGGGTAGACGTTTTCGCCACCAGTGATGATCATATCCTTGGTGCGACCCGAGATGTACAGCAGCCCGTCCTCGTCGAAGTATCCCATGTCTCCGGTGTGGAACCAACCGTTGCGAATCGCCTCGGCGGTGGCGTCAGGCCGGTTCAGATATCCTTTCATAACGGTCGGACCGCGGGTCACGATCTCGCCGATCTGGCCTTGTGGGACCTCCCTGTCATCCTGGTCGAAGATCCGGACATCGAGATAGGGCACCGGTCTGCCCACCGATTGCAGCTTGCCTGCCATTGGACCGTCGAGGACATGATACTCGGGTGTGAGCGCGGCAATCAGATTCGACATCTCAGTCATGCCGTATCCGTTGGAAAACTTCGCTTGCGGAAAGGCCGCAATGGCCCGGGCAAGCAGATCGCTGGGCGTGGGTGACCCACCCAGCATGATCGGTCCAAGCGACGAGAGATCGTAATCGCCGAACGCGGGATGCTCCAACAGCATGTGCATCATGGTCGGAACCATGGTCACAGCATGTACCTCGTGGCGTTCGATCAGACGCATCATTTCGACCATGTCGAAACGTGGCATGATCACAGTATGGGCGTTCAGGATTGGGGCAGAAAAGATCCGTGATCCTGGCGCCATATGGAACATCGGGCCGATGATGATCTGTGCACGGTTCAATTCATTGCCCATGATCGGCGGTGCGCCCAGCGAATTCGCCAACATGTTTGAGTGACTGATCATCACCCCCTTGGATCGACCAGTTGTGCCGCCGGTGAAGTAGATGATCAGCGTGTCATCGCCGCCAGTGCCTGCCGTCGTGATCTCCCCGTCGGTTTCAGCCAGCTCGGTGTAGGCGATCACGCCCTCCGGCACATCGCGCCCGATTTGGATTTGATGATGAACGCTCGGGCAAGCGGCTGCCGCGGCACGGGCGGTCCCGGCATGCGTCTCGTCGAACACCAAAACGCTGGGCTGTGTCTCTTCCAGTCCCCCGACGCATTCTTCCAGCGACCATCGGAAGTTCATGACCACGGTCTCGAGACCAACCAGCGATGGTGCGAAGTAGAGCTCGAAGAGCGCATCGGAGTTGAAGCCCAGGTAAGCGATGCGTTCTCCCGCCTTCAGACCGAGGTTTGTCAACGCGGCAGCGACGTTGCATGTTCGTCTGTGAACCTCAGCCCAAGTGCGAGTCGTGCCTTCGAACGTGACGGCCGGGGCGTCGGGGATCTTGTTTGCAGTCTTTGCGAGGACCTCGCCAAACCGTATCATTCTTGCGCTCCCCCTTGCCGGTAGCGTCAAACGCAAAGGCGATACAGTCAAGTCGTCTGCGCATGGTTGCCCGCTACGACTGCTTCGCCTACCGTCTGTCCAGCCAAACCATCCAAGAAAGCAGCCCCACATGGACGTACTCGACGCCATCAAGAGCCGGAAATCCATTCGCGCGTTCAAGCCCGATCCGATCCCGCGGGAGACGATTGATGCTATCCTAGACATCTCGCAGCGGGCACCCAGCGGCACGAACACGCAGCCGTGGCATACGTGGGTCTGCACGGGGGCGGTCAAGGAGGCGATCAGTGCCGACGTGCTCAAGATGGCTGCCGAAGGCGGGGGCAAGGGCTATCACGACTATGATTACTATCCGGAGAGGTGGCGCGAGCCGCACCAGTCCCGACGCCGAGGGGTGGGCTGGGGCCTATATGGGCTGCTGGGCATTGAGAAGGGCGACCGCGAGGCATCGAACAGGCAGGGCGCACGCAACTTTGTCTTTTTCGATGCGCCGGTCGGAATCTTCTTCACGGTAGAGAGCTATCTGACCCGCGGCAGCTGGGCTGACGCTGGCATGTACATCCAGACGGTGATGCTCGCAGCGAAGGGCTTCGGTCTGGATACATGCCCGCAGGCCGCCTGGATTCCGTTTCAGGACCCGATCTACAAGCACCTCGGGATACCGGAAGACCACGAGTTGATCAGCGGCATGAGCCTCGGCTACGCCAACCCTGATGCGATCGAGAACACGCTCATCAGTGAGCGCGAGGCAATGGAGAACGTCGTGAGGTACCGCGGGTTCGACTGAAAGATACCGCTGTCGCTCAGTACCGCGTACCCTTCGCTTCTTCGGCGCCTTGGTAGAGGATCCGGCGCCGGACCGCCGCATCCTGGCGGCAAAGCTCGAAATCGTGCTCAGACAGCCGTCCCCGTGGCGCATCCGCGATCGTGAAGTTTCCAAAGCGGTCCTCGCCGCTGACGAGCGCGACGAGCGCACGGTCGCCGGAGGTCTGTTTCATGGATGGCTTGATGTAGCGGATTGCTGATCCGATCCGTCGGTCCGATGTCGTGTTCGGGCCTGACGCGTGAAACAGATGGCCATGGTGCATCGATGCCTGGCCGGTCTGCAGTTCGACTGCGACGCCGTCCGCTTCGTCCACATCGACCGTGATTTCTTGCCCACGGGTCAGTAGGTTGTTCTCTGCAAATGTATCCACGTGTGGCACGAGCCGTTTCTTGTGACTGCCCGGGACGAACTTCATGCAGCCGCTGGCCAAGTTTGCGGGCGACAGGGCAACCCAGCACGTCGTCTCTTCCGCATCGTCGAGACCCCAGTAAGTCAGGTCTTGATGCCATGAGACGATCTTTTCCGAGTTCGCTTCCTTGATGAAGAGCGAGGCGCTCCAGACCAGAAGGTCCGGACCAAGGACCGCGGACGCCGCGTGGATCAGATGGGGATTGCGAGCAAGGGCGTCGAACGACGGCAGCAGCCGATCAGGATACGACCGAAGCAGACCCAGACGCTCCGGGTCATCCGCCAGTTCAGTTTCGGCCGCCTCCAGGTCGTCGCGAACTACCTGAGTCGCGTCCTCTGGCATGGCATTGATCGGAAAGTAGAAGCCGTCTCGATCATAGCGGCTTGCGATCTCGTCTCTGCTATCTGTCTTTTGTGCCGCGCCGTCCACGATCAGCCTCCCCATGTTTGTTTTGCCAGGAGCGTAGCACAGACCAGGAGGCCTTAGAACGGCGGCTTCGTCTGACCGAACGGTTCCATTGCGCCCAGGCAATGCGCATTTCGACGTTACGCCGCGTCTTACCTGCCCGTGAAACGGGGTTCGCGCTTTTCCATGAACGCTGCGACTCCTTCAGCAGCATCAGTCATGGACGACAGACGCGCGTTCACCTCTTCGAACTCGGCGATCGCCGCATCCCGACCCGTCTCATGCGCGATCAACGCATTCCGACGCGTCGCAATCACCGCTTCGGGCGCCGCACAGGCGATGCGCCGCGCGATATCGCAAGCGACATCCTCGACAGCTTCCGGTGCGACGACTTGTGTAACGATGTTCATGCGCAACGCCTCGGTTGCATCGAACTCGTCGCCTGTAAGCAACCACCGCATCGCACTTGCCCAGCCAGCACGTTCGACCATGCGGATGGTAGCGCCGCCGGTCGCCATGATTGCCCGTTTTACCTCGATCTGAGACATGCGCACGTCGCTGGCCGTGATCGCGACGTCCGCAGCCAGAGAAAGTTCTACACCTAGGGTAAAGCTGATCCCGCGGGTGCCCACGACCACAGGTTTGGTCCGCCGTGGTGGCCGGAGGTCGAAGGGATCGATAAGGTCCTCTGGGACAAGCGGCTCGCCCTGTTGAAGGATGTGGGCGAACTTGGGTAGGTCGAGCCCGGCCGTGAAGTTGGGCCCGTCTGCAACAAGCACGCCAACACGAAGATCCGGATCATGTTCAAGCCGAGTGTAGGCCTCTCCCAGTTCGCGCATCATCTTGGGGGTGAAGCCGTTCAGCTTGCGAGGCCGACTGACGGTCATCCTCAGCAGATGGCCATCAGGCGTCGCGAGGATGGTACCTTCGTCACTATCGATAGGGTCGTTCATGGATGCCATTCACCAATAGCTCGCTCGCACGGAAGCGTGAGGGGCCGGTTCGGCACTGTCAATGTTGTGGGCCAACCATCCAACGACTCGCAGATAGCAGTTCTCTGGGGCTGCCAAAGCACCGGCAATCGGCTAAGCGACGGGTTGAGCGGCGTTGGGGCGCGGACCGTGAACGCGCTTGGTCGTGCGAGGTGAGAGGGAAACGGCAGGGCGTGTCCCTCACGAGGCGATGTCGAGGGGAGCATGGGATGGTCAAGCAGAAGCCATTGATCCGCAAACTAGGTGCTGTCCTGCGCGGTGTACTCTGTTGGCCGATCGTGGGCATCCTTGCAGTCTGCGGCATCCGGTTCGCGTTCGTCTCGAACCCCGGAAGGATCGGGCACCTGGCTGCCGAGGTCGATTGTTTTCTCAAAGAGCGCGCCCTGGGGTTGGTGCCTGATGAGCATCCGATACTCCTTTTGGATCGGCGACGTGCAGGTAACATCGCGCTTCTCGACATCTACAAGCGCCACCTCACCGTGCTTGATAGGCGGTGGCAGCGGCATTTGCTGGCGGAGATCACCAAAATCCAGACGGCCCGGCTCTCCCTGGGACGGCCTGTCGTCGGGTTTTCGGAGGCAGCGCGCTATTCGCAGGTACTTGCACTCTGGGGAGATCGTCCGCCAGTCGTTACACTGCCCGATGACATAGAGCAGCGGGGCCGCACCCGGCTGCAGGAACTCGGTGTGCCGGCGGATGCGTGGTTTGTGTGCGTGCATGCGCGAGAGGGTGGGTACTCGCCCATCGACGAGAATGCGCACGCGCACCGCAATGCGCAAATCTCCACTTATGGGCCGGCGATGACGTCGATCACCGATCGGGGTGGCTGGGTCGTGCGGGTGGGCGATCCGACGATGACACCGCTCGAGCCGATGGACCAAGTGGTCGACTATGCGCTCTCACCACTTAAAGCAGACTGGATGGATCTTTGGCTTACCGCCCACAACCGCTTTTTTGTTGGCACTTCCTCAGGCTTGGCGATGCTGGCGAACGTCTTTGGTACGCCGTGTGCGCTGGTGAACATGATTCCACTCGGGGCGAGCTACGGAATGGCGCCATCGGATATCTCTATTCCGAAGCGGCTGCTTGACGAGCACGGGCGTGTCCTCTCGTTGTCTGAGGTGTTCAAGCGTGGCTTGTCGGTTCAGCGCTACGCCCACATGTTCGCCGAAAACAATGTGGTGATCGTCGATAACTCCCCACAGGAGGTAAAGGCGCTCGTCGACGAGATGTTGGAACGGGTCACCGGCGCCTTCAAGCTGACCGACGATGACGAAGTGCTTCAGTGGCGGTACCGCAAGCATCTGACGCCGCTAGACTATTCATACGGATCCATGGCCAGGATTGGTCGCGACTGGTTGCGCGAGAACCGTGAACTCTTGTGAACGCTGCTACCTCGATCGTTCACGTAGGCGACGCCGGAACAGTTTGAAGCGCGAATAGCCGCGCCGGTCGATATAGAATGGGATCATGGTGTTGAGTGCGAAGCGCTCGGCCGTGGACCACTCCCGCGCCTTGACTGTCTCCCACGTGACGCGCCCAAAGTCCGCACGCAAGCCATGCATAAAGCTGACACCCGGGAGCTTTGCCTTGCGCTCAGCGCTCGTCGTTCCTTGGCGCAGGATCCGCTGCTCGAACGAAGTGCTGTTTGTGCCCGCGACTTGCCCGTCAAGCATGAGCGGCAGCATGCACAAATGATCCCACCCCCATGCGTGTGGGTAGGCTTCGTGCACGCGATCCTGCTCGCGAGCCAGCGTTTCGCGATGCCAGAGACCATAGATCCAACTGGCGTGACTGCGAAATAGCCTATGCGCAACGCCGGCGATCCGTGGCCAGCGCGGAGCAGGTTGGTAACGTGTGATCCGCGGTGCTGGCCGATCATCCGGTTGTGAGCGTATCTCGCTGACTGCCAGACGGATCTGTGGGTCGTGGTCGAAACAGCCCACCAGTTCTTCGATGAAGTTTGGTTCCGACAGATCGTCGTAGGCCCGCCACATGAACAACTCGGACCGGCTCTGACGGCGGAGATCCACGAAGTTTGGGAGCGATCCCAGATTGTCGGGCCGTCTGATGTGTTTGAACCTACTGTCGCGGGCCGCGTACTCCGCACAGATGTCACCCGTCTCATCAGTCGATGCATTGTCGCCAAGCAGGATCTCGATGTCTTCGAAAGACTGTGTGCGCAGGCACTCGAGCGACTCGCGGAGGACCTCGCCACCATTGTAGACAGGTACTCCGACACCGACCCTGCTCATGAGGTGACTCCCGCTTGCTGGAGGCCGTTGTCCAGTGCGTCCATGTTGACCGCGAAGTGCTGGGCATAGTTGCCCGGCCCCCCGATGACCGGCGTGTAGGCCAGACCAAGCCTGCGCGCGAGCCACCAGTACGGGCTCTTGAGGAAATTCGCTGGGAAGATCTCGATCACGCGCGTGCCCGGCTGACAGAACAAAAGGTTCGTAAGCCCGGCCCCATGGATCGAGACGATCACGCTGGCTGACGCGAACCGCGAAATCTGCTCTGGGTGATTGTCATCGGAGGCGGTAAAGCCCTGAAAACCTCGGGCTTCCAGACGTTCCCGCAGCTCTTTGCCATTGTCGGGCTGGCGCAGTTTCGCGCTCCCCCGTGTCACGTAAAGACGGTCGTCGCTCTTTTCAGTCGGGATCTCGCCGTAAACGGCTTCGAAAACGTTCAGGAGCCGTTTGGCAGCCGCGGTATCAACGGGGGGCCATTCCCAGTAGGGGTCACGCGGGAAGTGGCACAGAGTCTGGTCTGGCATCACCAATACGCCCTCGGGGACGCGCTCGACCGAGACATTCGGGTAGAGCGTCCTGATGCCCTTGTAGAGCGCGCCGTCCACGCGGCCACGGTCTTCCAGGTTGATGAGTGTGAGCGGCGCATCGGCAAGGTGGCCGGATTCAAGCAGATCAATCACACGCAACCCGTTTTCCAACAGCAGATGAAAGTAGTTCGTCGTGTTCAAGAGCGGCATCGCCAGTCCTTGGACACGTAGGCGCTGCCTGCCGAACCGGATGCTTCCCGCGTTCCAGTTCACGTCGCCGCCTCGCACAAGGACGGTCTGGCGGCGGCGCGGTAACAGGATCGAACCCGTTGAGGCATCGATCCAAGCGTGGTCGTATAGCACGGTGCGTCGGCCGGTGGTGATGCCCGCTGTCAGATCCACTGCTGGGTCGGCCGTGTCGGCGGTTCGGCAACGCCTCAGGAAGTCCACGTCTGGAGACAGCCATTCTGGACTGATAAGGCCGAACTCATCGGCGAGGACATGATCCGCCGCCTCGACCACATCGGCTTTCTCGGGAAAAAACCCCATCCAGCCTCCAAGCGCGGGGAAGAGACTTACGGCCTGCCTGGCAAACCACCATCTTAGGAACCGCACGTTGAGGATGCGCCGCAGTCTTGACTTTGCTCTTGCCATCTCGATCCGATCTCGCTGACGCGGCGACTTGCTATCGCCTCACCCAGCGGTGAACAAGTCTGTGGAAGGAGCAGCTATGCAGAGGGTCATGATCACAGGTGCAGGCGGGTTCGTCGGCCGCCATGTGGTAGCCGCGCTGGGCGATGACTTCGAGATCGTCACGCCGCATCAAGGCAATTGTCGGGTAAACCTTCTGGATCCAGGGGCCCCGCGCAAGGTGGTGGAGAGGGCGAAGCCTGATCTGCTCATCCATCTTGCTTGGGAAACCGAGCATGGTCGGTTCTGGACCGCGCCGAGCAACACGCTTTGGCAAACTGCCTCGTCGGAGCTTTTCCAAGCCTTTTTTGAATGCGGCGGCGTTCGTGCCGTGGGTCTGGGCAGCTGTGCAGAGTATGACTGGACCAACGGATCTGGAATCTTTGCCGAGGATGCGCCCCTGGCACCACATACGCCATATGGTGTCGCGAAGGTTGCGACGTCCAATATCTTGCGTGAGGCTGCCCAGCGGCACAGCCGCTCTCACGCCTGGGGCCGCGTTTTCTTTTCCTTTGGCATCGGTGAGCCGACGGGTCGCTTGATCCCTCTGATGCTAAAAGCGGTGCTGGATCAAACGCCCCTGGACATCGGGCCGGCATCGACAGTCAGAGACTTCTGGGATGTCCGCGACTTGGGTGCGTCGATTGCTGCTCTGGCGCTGTCGGATGTGAGTGGCCCGGTGAATCTGGGGTCTGGAGAGGGCATCAGTTTTGGCGATCTCGCCCGCATGATCGAGAGCATCGCGGGTGTCGACAACCTGATCCACCCTGACCGCCGTCCACTTGGGGCTGGAGAGCCGGTGTCTCTGGTTCCGGACATCTCTAAACTCCGGCGAGACGTCTCACTCAAACCGCAATACAATATGCATCGGGCGATCACCGAATATCTACGGGCGTTCCGCCAGGGCTAGATCCGGCGGAGCCACGCACTGGGGTAGTGGGTGACATTCTTGCTGAGTGTCGACTCGTTGAACGGCCATTCTGGTTGCTCGATGACGAACTCAGGATGCCGGGCCGCGAAGTCCTCGGCGGCGTTCGCGGGGTTGTCAGTCGCCCAACCTTGACCGGCCCGGGGGACCCCCACGACATCCCGCATGACCCCGTCGGTCGAGACTATGTACGATCCCTCCGTGACCAGCGGTGCGTAGAGCTCAAGTTCCCGCGTCACGTGGTCGTAAGTGTGGTTCGAGTCGAGGATCACCAGCACGGTTCCTTTCCCCTCGGCGGCGGCTTTCGCCTGGGCAATCGTGCCCTCGTCAACCGAAGACCCCTCGATCATGTCGATACGGTGGAACATCTCATGCGCTTCAATTGCGGTGCGGTTGTGGGGCCGGATCTCGATGTCGATCCCCAATACATGCCCGTGATGCATCGCCTCCATGATCGAGGCGTAGTAGATCAACGATCCGCCGTGAGCGACTCCCGTCTCAATCAGAAGATCGGGCTTCAGCCGGTAGATCACCTCCTGCATGCGCACCATGTCGTCCGGCAGCTGGATAACGGGTCGGCCCATCCACGAATAGCTGTAGACCTGTTTTTGGTTCCAGCCGACACGAACATACTGGCGGGAGATCAGCTCGAACGCCTCATCGCTGTAGAGGTTCAGGGTACGGGCGTCGCCGCCTTCGTCCACGGTCAGGGTCGCGGCGGTCTCATCAATCGTAAGCTTCATGGATCTTCTGCCCGGTTCTCGTGTCGGTGGCCGCTGGTACGCGTGCGACCAGGGATCGTCAACTTTGTGCCCTGCTGTTCTGGAATTCCCCAACCGGTCGGAATGCGGTATGGGGCGCCGATCGAGACAGATGGGGAGTGGATGGCGTGTCGGATTTCTCAGCCCAGTTCATGGCAAAGGCGGCGCAGATCTGTGCCGCGCTCGACCCTGCCCAGATCGACCGGATCGCCGTGGGGCTGGCTTCCGTGCGCGACGGGGGCGGACGGCTCTTTATCCTGGGCGTCGGCGGGAGTGCGGGGAACGCTGGGCATGCGGTGAACGACTTCCGCAAACTGTGCGATTTTGAGGCGTATGCGCCGACGGATAACGTGTCGGAGCTGACGGCGCGTACCAATGACGAAGGATGGGAGACAGTGTTTGCGGGTTGGCTGGCGGGCAGCCGACTGCGGGAAACGGACGCGCTGCTTGTCTTTTCCGTTGGTGGTGGCAGTGCCGAGCGGAATGTCTCGATGAATCTGGTCCATGCGATCGATCTTGCTAAGGAGCGGGGCGCCAAGATCTACGGAGTGGTTGGGCGTGACGGAGGGCATGCGGGCAGAGCGGGTGACGACGTCGTAACTGTACCTACGGTGGACGACGCACTGGTGACACCCCTGGCTGAGGCGTTCCAGGGTGTTGTCTGGCATTGTCTGGTCTCGCACCCGGCGCTGAAGAAGAATGCCACCAAGTGGTGAGCCGCTGAGTGCGCTGTGCTGTTTTCCTAGACCGAGACGGGGTGCTCAGCATCCCCGAGTTTCGCGATGGGCGGTCCTTTGCGCCCACTCGTTTGGAGGACTTTCGGCTCTACCCTGACGCCAGCGCGTCAGTCGCGCGACTGAAGGCTGTCGGGTTTGTCGTCATTGTGGCGACCAACCAGCCTGATGTGACCGCGGGTAAGATGTCTGCCGCCACGCTCGAGGCCATGCACCAGCGGTTGCGCCGGGACTGCGACGTTGACGCCATCGAGGTGTCGACAGCGATCCGGGCTCAGCCCGACCGGCGGCGCAAGCCAAACCCGGGAATGCTGCTTGACGCGGCGGCGGCGTGGGAACTAGACCTCGCGGCAAGCTACATGGTCGGTGATCGGACCTCGGATATCGCCTGCGGACGCGCAGCAGGATGTCGCACCGTTTTCATCGACTTGGACTACACCAACGAAGCCGCGCCCACGGGTCAAGACGCCACCGTGGCCAACCTGGCAGAAGCGGTGGACTGGATCCGCGAGGATATGCGGACGAGGGGGTGAGACATGACGGCCGTGGACGATCTCCGGATCAAGCTCTTTGCCGATGGCGCCGATCTCTCCGGTATCCTCGAGATGTATGCCGATCCCCGGATCAAGGGCTTCACGACCAATCCGACGCTGATGAACAAGGTCGGGATCACCGACTACGAGGCGTTCGCAAAAGATCTTCTGGGCAAGGTCATGGACCGGCCCGTCAGTCTGGAAGTCTTCGCGGACGATCTGCCGGAAATGGAGCGCCAGGCCCGCAAGATCGCGTCCTGGGGCGACAACGTGAACGTCAAGATCCCGGTCACGAACACGCTGGGTGAGAGCACGGCGTCCGTCATTCAACGCCTGTCGGGTGAAGGTGTTGTTCTCAACATCACGGCGCTTCTGACGAACGATCAGGTCCGCACCGTCGGGAACGCGCTCAGTAACGAGACATCGGCGATCGTCTCCGTCTTTGCGGGCCGGGTGGCAGATACCGGGCGCGACCCTGTCCCTCAGATGACCGAGGCAGTGTCGATTCTTGCGGACAAACCCAAGGCCGAGCTTCTGTGGGCCAGCCCCCGGGAGCTGTTGAACGTGTTTCAGGCAGACGCCATCGGCTGCCATATCATCACCGCCACCAACGATATCCTGAAGAAGCTGGCCCTGGTGGGCAAAGACCTGGATCAATATTCCCGAGAGACGGTCCAGATGTTCCGCAATGACGCGGTGGCCGCCGGCTATACCATTGCCTGATCTGCCTGAGAGGACCCTCATGTCGAAGACCCATGTTCTGGTGACCGGCGGGGCCGGCTATATCGGCTCGCTGATGTGCCCGATCCTTCTGCAGGAGGGCTACAAGGTCACGGCGCTCGACACCTGCTACTTCGGCAAGGGTTTTCTGCCACACGCCCATCCCGACTTCGCGCTGATCGAGGGCGATATCCGCAACACGCAGACGCTTCGTTCGGCGTTCAAGGACGTGGACATCGTAGTCAACCTCGCCTGCATCTCGAACGATGCGTCGTTCGAGTTGGACGAGAACCTTTCGACCTCGATCAACATGGACGCGTTCGAGCCGATGGTGATCGCTGCCAAGGAAAGCGGTGTGAAGCGGTTCGTCTACGCGTCGTCATCCTCGGTCTACGGCGTGTCCGAGGAGCCGGACGTGACCGAGGACCACCCCCTGGTGCCGCTGACTTTGTACAACAAATACAAGGGCCTCTGCGAACCGCTGCTGAAGAAGCACACGGACGATAGCTTCGTTGGCGTGATCTTCCGCCCGGCGACGGTGTGTGGATACGCCCCCCGGTTGCGGTTGGATCTGAGCGTCAACATCCTCACAAATCATGCGGTGACCAACAACAAGATCACGGTCTTCGGCGGCTCGCAGCTGCGTCCCAACCTGCATATCGAGGATTACATCGACGCGGTACGCCTGCTGATGACGGCGCCTGCCGAGAAGATCGCCGACGAGACCTACAACATCGGCTTCCAGAACATGTCGATCATGGAGATCGCTGAACTTGCCAAAGAGGTGGTTGAGCAGGAGTTTCCCGAGAAGGCGCCGATCGAGATCGTCACCACGCCGTCGGATGATCTGCGCAGCTACCATATCAATTCAGACAAGATCACGCGTGACCTGGGCTTCTTGCCCAAACGCTCGATTGAGGACGCAATCCGCGATCTCTGCCGCGCGTTCAAGACGGGGAAGATTCCTGACCCGATGAGCGATGATGGCTATTACAACGTCAAGACGCTGAAAAAGAACAAGGTGGTCTGAGCCGTGGCCAAGCCGACAATCCTGGTCACCGGGGGGGCCGGCTTCATCGGCTCGCACATGGTCGATGTGGCGCTGGAGGCGGGCTACGCGGTCAGGGTCGTGGACAGCCTGGTGGGCGGGCATGAGCGCAATCTGGCGCACCACTGCGGCAACCAGGATCTGAACTTCGAGAAAGCTGACATCCGCGATCTCGATGCGAATGCCGCGATCTTCAAGGGGGTCAAGTACGTCGTCCACTATGCCGGGATCGGGGACATCGTCCCCTCGATCGAACAACCGGTCGACTACATGTCCACAAACGTCCAGGGCACGGTGCATGTGATGGAAGGTGCGCGGGCAGCGGGGGTCGAGAAGGTCGTCTACGCGGCCTCTTCCTCCTGCTACGGGCTTGCCGACACGCCAACGCGCGAGGACCATCCGATCGCGCCACAATATCCCTACGCGTTGTCCAAGTACCAGGGCGAGCAAGCGGCATTTCATTGGCATCAGGTGTACGGCCTGCCCGTCAACGCGATCCGCATTTTCAATGCATATGGCACCCGCGTGCGCACGACTGGGGCCTACGGGGCCGTGTTTGGCGTGTTCTTCCGCCAGAAGCTGGCGGGAGAGCCATTCACGGTTGTGGGTGACGGGACACAGACCCGCGATTTCCTCTATGCCTCGGACGTGGCGCGCGCCTTCCTCGCGGCCGCGGAGACGCCGCTGACCGGCGAGATCTGGAACCTTGGCGCAGGTGCCCCGCAATCGGTCAACCGGCTGGTCGATCTGATCGGCGGCCCGGTCACATACGTTCCCAAGCGCCCCGGCGAGCCGGACATCACGCATGCGGACACTTCCAAGATTCAAGCCGACCTCGGTTGGGCGCCTACGATCCCGTTCGAGGAAGGGGTCGCGCGGATGATGGCCGAGATCGACGTCTGGAAGGACGCCCCGCTCTGGACCCCGGAGAAGATCGACGACGCCACCAAGACCTGGTTCAAGTACCTGGGAAAGTCGGAATGACCGAGTCGCTGACCGAGCGCTTCGCGCACAAAATCAAGACGGCCGAGCAGCTGCGCGATATCCTCGGCCCTCTGCCACGCAAGATGAAGGCGATCATGTGCCACGGGGTCTTCGATGTCGTGCACCCGGGTCACGTTCGCCACCTGCTCTATGCGAAATCCAAGGCGGACCTCCTGATCACCTCGATCACGGCAGACCGGCATATCGACAAGGGCAAGTACCGCCCGCATGTCCCCGAGGACCTGCGTGCCGCGAACCTGGCGGCTTTCGAGATGGTGGATTACGTTGTCATCGACCCGAACAAGAAGCCCCTGGACAACCTGTCGATCATCCAGCCGGATTTCTTCGCCAAGGGCTATGAGTATCAGGCCGGTGGTGTACATCCGAAGACCGCCGAGGAGGTGGCAACGCTCGAGGCCTATGGCGGTCAGGTCATTTTCACGCCCGGAGATATCGTCTATTCCTCGAGCAAGCTGATCGAGCTGGAGCCGCCGGAGATCAAGTACGAGAAGCTCCAGACCGTGATGGAGCGCGACGGTTTCGGGTTTGACGATCTGCGGGCGACCGTCCAGGCCATGCGCGGCAAGCGGGTCCATGTTGTCGGCGACACGATCATCGATACGATCACGCAGTGTGCCATGATCGGCGGGCAGACGAAGACCCCCACGATGTCGGTGCTCTACGAAGACAAGACCGATTACGTGGGCGGCGCTGGCATCGTGGCGAAGCACATGAAGGCCGCAGGGGCAGAGGTCGTGTTCTCGACCGTTTTAGGAGACGATTCACTGGCCGCCTTCGCGCTGGAGGACATGGCCGAGGCCGGGGTCGACGTGCGGGCTGTCACGGATCCGACGCGTCCGACAACCAACAAGAATGCGATTGTGGTGGGTGGCTACCGGCTGCTGAAGGTCGACACGCTGGACAATCGGTCGATCGACAACGACGTGCTGGAAGCACTGCTGTCTACGATCCGAGACGTGACCACCGATGCCATCGCCTATTGCGACTTCCGGCATGGCATCTTCAACCGTCGCACTATTCCGGCGTTTACCGATGCGCGACCTCTGAGCGCGTTCTCGGTCGCTGATAGCCAGGTCGCTAGCCGTTGGGGGAACATCACCGAGTTCAAGGGCTACGACCTGATCACGCCGAACGAGCGTGAGGCCCGGTTCGCCATGGCGGATCAGGACTCTGGCGTGCGCGCTCTGTCATCGGATCTCTACGACCGGGCCGAGTGCGAAACGCTGATTCTCAAGCTTGGCGACCGTGGCGTCATGACGTGCCGGTCCAAGGACCACGAAAGCTCGGACAGCTTCCTGTCGGTTGATAGCTTTGTCGAGCGGGTCGTCGATGCGGTGGGTGCCGGGGACGCCCTGTTGGCATATGCGACGCTGGGGATGATGGTGTCGGGCTCACCCGCACAAGCCACGGTGATCGGGTCGATCTCGGCCGCCTGCGAGTGCGAGATCGACGGCAACATTCCAGTGACCATCGAAGACGTGCTGGCGCGGATCGATGAGGTCGAGAAGAAGGTGGACTTTGGCTAGTCCGTCGCGGCCAGCATGGAGCGCGCGATGAGCCGGTTCCGCGTCATCACCGTCGGCATGGGCGTCCAGGGCGCCAAGCGGCAGCGGCACGCGGGGGCGGACTGCATCGCGACGGTCGAGCCTGCGGGCGGCTATGACTTCACCGATCTGCGCGATCTCCCGCTGGATGCCTACGATGCCGCACTTCTCTGCATTCCCGACGCGCCGAAGGTGGATCTGCTGGGATACCTCGCGGACAACGGAAAGCATGCGTTGGTCGAGAAGCCGCTGTGGGCTGCGGACGGCGCAGCTATCAGCGACCTGCAAACGCGGGCACATGCGACTGGCGCGCTCGTCTACACCGCGTACAACCATCGGTTCGAGCCCCACTTTGTGGCGATGCGGGACCTGATCGCGTCGGGACGGCTTGGTCGCATTTACCGCTGCCGGATGTTCTACGGGAACGGAACTGCTCGGCTGGTCAGGAACTCGGAATGGCGGGACCAGGGGTCGGGTGTGCTGCACGATCTGGGCTCTCACCTGCTCGATACGGCGGCGTTCTGGTTCGGTGACCTGGGCAACGACTTCGGGATCATCTCGTCCAAGGCATACGAGAACCTCTCGCCCGACCACGTCGTGTTCGGGTCCGACAGCACTGCGCCGACGCTGGAGTTGGAGATGACGCTGCTCAATTGGCGTAACCACTTCACGGCGGATCTGTTCGCCGAGAACGGCTCGGCCCACATTGCGTCACTGTGCAAATGGGGCCCCTCCAGCTTCACCGTGCGTGAGCGTGTCTTGCCAGCGGGTCGCCCACCCGAGGAGACTGTGACGCTGGTCCAGGACGACCCTACATGGGCGCTTGAGTACGATCACTTCAAGGACCTGTGCCAACGCGGCACCCAGACGGATCTGTCCACGGACCTATGGCTGAACGCGCTTCTCCACCGGCTTGGCGAGGACGCGATCCGGGACGCCGGAACATGACAACGGTCGCGTTTGTTGGCATGACGCACCTTGGTCTGGTGTCGGCGTCTTCCGTAGCGGCTAAGGGCTTCCAGACCATTTGCTTCGACCCGGATGTCGCGCTTATCGGCAGGCTACGTCGCGCGGATCTCCCGGTGTCCGAGCCGGGTCTGGATGCGCAGATTCGGACCAACGGCGCGACGCAGTCGTTCACCTGGACCTGGGCCGATCTTGGACAGGCAGATGTGGTCTACATCGCGCCGGACGTGCCGACCAACGATCATGGGACGAGTGATCTGACCGGGATCCACGCTTTGATCAACGAGGCGCTCGTGCATCTGAAGAGAGATGCCACCCTCGTGGTGCTGTGTCAGGTGCCGCCGGGTTTCACCCGTCAGATCGGGCAGGCCTCAGGGCACCTGTACTATCAGGTTGAGACGCTTGTCTTCGGGCGGGCGGTGGAGCGCGCGATGGAGCCCGAGCGCTACATCATCGGCTGCGCCGACCCGTCCCAACCCCTGCCGCCCGCGTTTGCCGAGGTGCTGGGCGCCTTTGGATGCCCGATCCTGCCCATGCGCTACGAGAGCGCCGAGTTGGCCAAGATATCGATCAACATGTGCCTGGTGGCGTCGGTTTCGGTTGCAAACACCATGGCGGAGATTTGCGAGCATGTAGGCGCCGACTGGTCCGAGATTGTGCCGTCGCTGAAGCTGGACCGGCGGATCGGACCGTACTCGTACCTGTCGCCAGGCCTCGGGATCGCGGGTGGGAACCTCGAACGCGATCTGGCTACGGTCATGCGGTTGGCCGACACTCACCAAACCGATGCAGGCGTGGTCGCTGCCCAGGTCGCCAACTCGGCTCACCGCAAGAACTGGGTAGCAAAGACCGTCCGGGCCCTGGGGCTGGAAACTGCACGGCTGGCGGTCTGGGGTCTTGCCTACAAAGAAAACACCCATTCGGTGAAGAACTCGCCGTCGCTCCACACGTTGGCCCAATTGCCGGAGGCGATGGTCACGGCGCATGATCCGCAGGTGGCAAGCGAGGACGTCGCAGTGCCGATGACCCGCACGGAAAGACCGGTTGAGGCGTTGGACGGGGCAGAGGCATTGCTGATCCTGACGCCATGGCCCGCGTACCGAGAGATTTCGCCTTCGCAGATCAAGGCTGCGATGGGCGGCGATGTCGTGATCGACCCCTATCGGGTCCTCGACGCTGCCGAAGCGACGGCTGCGGGGCTTCGCCACATAACGCTAGGTGTTGGAGAGACACATGCTTGACCATGGCCTCAGTGCCCCTGCAGCGCCTGACCGGACCGTAATCGTCGGTGCCGGCGGGTTTGTCGGTGGGGCGATTGCCCGAAACCTCGAGGGTCGTGGTGCCGCTGTCCTGCGTGTTGGGCGCGGAGATGTAGATCTGATGGAGAGTGGCGCCGCAGAGGCGCTGGCCGGGATGATCAGACCCACCGATGCCGTGGTGCTGGTCTCTGCGATGGCGCCTGTGAAGAACCTCTCCATGTTGCGCGACAACGTGCAGATGATCGAGGCGATGGCTCAGGCGATCGGGAAAGCGCAGCCTGCCTACGTGCTCAACATCGGTTCGGACGCCGTGTTTGCCGATAGTCCGGAACCGCTGCACGAGGGGTCCTCCCGCGCGGCGGAGAGCTTTCATGGCATCATGCATCTGACGCGCGAGGTCGCGTTCGCGGATGCATACCCCGGCCCGCTGGGCACCCTCCGCCCGACACTGATCTATGGCGCTGATGATCCCCACAACGGCTATGGTCCCAACCGTTTTCGGCGATTGGCGGCGTCAGGCGAGCCGGTCAAACTGTTCGGTCAGGGCGAGGAACGTCGCGATCATGTCTGGGTCGAGGATGTGGCAGAGTTGGCGGCGCGGATGGTCATGTACCGGTCAGCGGGTTCCCTGAACGCCGTCACCGGGCAGGTGATCTCGTTCAACGAGCTCGCTCAGATTTGCAGCCGCCTGCACGGACCGGTTCCAATTGAGTCCCTACCGCGTTCCGGCCCAATGCCGCACGACGGCTATCGCCCCTTCGATGCCTCGGCGATCACGATCGCCTTTCCGGACATGACCATGACATCGCCCGAGCAGGGCCTCGAGAAAGTCGCGCATGGGGCGTGAGGTCAACCTTGTGCGGGCGCTGCCAAAGACCAGGCGCAACATTCGGGCGCGGGAGGACGCCAAGGACCCGGAGGTCGTGCGGATCTCGAAGCAATTCGGCGAGATGTATTTCGACGGCCCGCGAGACTACGGCTACGGCGGGTATCGGTATGACGGGCGCTGGGTGCCCGTGGCCCACGACATCATCGCGCATTTTGGGTTGAAGCCGGGTATGCGCGTGCTGGATGCGGGGTGCGCCAAGGGATTTCTGGTCAAGGATCTGCGCGACGCGTGCCCGGGGTTGGAGGTCACGGGCCTCGACATCTCAGTCTACGCGATCGAGAACGCGCATCCCAACGCCAAACCGTACCTGGTGCAGGGATCGGTCGAGGCGCCCCCCTTCCACGAACCGTTCGATGCCGTCCTTTGCCTGGATACCGTTCACAACCTGCCGCGTGAGCGCGCGAAGACTGCGCTGCAAGAGATCCAGCGCCTTAGCGGGGGCCGGGCCTATGTACGCGTCGACAGTTATCGGACTCCGGAGCAGCAGGCGATCTTCGAGAGTTGGGTGCTCACCGCCGAGTACCACGGCTATCCCGAGGACTGGCTTGCCCTGTTCGAGGAGGCTGGCTACACGGGCGACTATTCCTGGACGATCATCGAATAGGGTCTCAGCGAGCAGGGCAGACCCCGGGGGACATCATGAGCAAGAAGTATCTGATTCTGGGCGGCGGAGGGTCGTTCGGGATCCACACGGCGATGTATCTGCTGGACAATGCCGACCATAACGGCGTCATCGGGATAGGCCGAAACCCTCTGCGCGAGGCCCCGTTCAGCCTGAACATCGACAAGCGCGAGGGCTACACCTACCACGCGCGGCATCTGACCTATGAGATGGATCTGCTGCTCGAGCTGCTCGACGAGATCCAGCCGGACGTCATCATCAACTACGCCGCCCAAGGTGAGGGGGCGGTCAGCTGGAAACACAGCTGGCGGTACTTCGAGACAAACTCGATGGCGCTGGCCAAGCTGGCCGAACACCTCGAAAGCCGCGACTGGCTGGAGCATTTCATCCAAATCGGCACGTCCGAGATGTATGGCTCGGTCGAGCATGCCGCGACCGAGGACGAGCCGATCAAGCCGTCTTCGCCCTATGCGGCCTCGAAGGTAGCGTTCGACATGTATTTGATGTCGGTTCATCGCTTCAAACAGTTCCCGATGACGATCATCCGGCCCTGCAATTGCTACTGTCCCGGGCAGTTGCTGCACCGGGTGATTCCCAAGACCATCCTGATGGGATTGACCGGCCAGAAGCTGCCCCTGCACGGCGGGGGCAAGGCCGAGAAGTCCTACATGCACGCCCGCGATCTGGGCCGGGCAATCCACATGATCGCCGAGCGGGGTCCCAAGGGGGAGGTCTTCAACGCGGGGCCTCTCAACCCAACGTCGATCCGTGAAGTGGTGGAACGATGCGGCGCGGCGCTGGGCCTGTCGCTGGACGAGATCGCCGAGGTCACCGAAGATCGGTTGGGTCAGGATAGCCGTTACTGGCTGGACTCGACCGCGATCAAGAACGCCGTCGGTTGGGAGACAGAGGTCGACTGGGATATGGGCCTCGCCGAGATGGTGGACTGGGGCCGCACCTACCTTGACCAGATCCGGGAGATGGACACCGGCTACACCCTGCGGGGATAGCGGCGATGGACCTCAACGCAGGGCCCAAGCTGATCCCGTCCCCCGCCGTCGCGGCGCTGATCGTCACGGACGATGGGCGTTATCTGCTCCAGCACCGAGACGACTTTCCGAGAATCTTCTTTCCCGGGTTCTGGGGCTTGTTCGGGGGCGCGGTCGAGCCGGGCGAGAAAGTGCACGATACCCTGCACCGTGAATTGGCCGAGGAGCTCGGGTTCACACCGCGTGGCGCCAGGCATTTCGCGACGACGATCCTGGACTTCGGCTTTGGAGGCTACGGGCCCATGCCTAGGCACTTCTTCGAAGTTGCCATCGCGCCGGAGGATGTCGACACCATGGTGTTGGGCGAAGGGCAGGGACTTGGCCTGGTTGCGGGACCCGACGTGCTGACCATGCCCAACGTCGTGCCCTATGACGCGACGGCCGTCTGGCAGCACATGACCCGCCACCGGTACTGACGCAGCAGGGTTTCGCGCCGTGCCATCCGGCGGTATGACGGCGCAAAATGACAGGATCGCCGATGAACCGAATTCGCCACCCGGACGATATCCGACCAGAGAGCTTTGGACTGATCCCTGCGAACACGCCCCTGGAAGGCGCCGCGGCGGCGCAGGTCTTCCGTGAGATGGTGCGCATCAGGCGGGTCGAGGAGCGGATTGGCGCACGCTACGCCGAGCAGGAGATGCGCTGCCCGACCCACCTTTGCATCGGACACGAGGCGCCGCCCGCTGCTGTCTGCGCGCACCTGCGGGCGCAGGACCTCGTGTTCTCGAACCACCGCAGCCATGGGCACTATCTGGCCAAGGGCGCGGACCTGAAGGGCATGATCGCCGAGCTCTACGGCCGGGCGACAGGCTGCGCGGATGGCAAGGGCGGCTCGCAACACCTGATCGACCTGGATGCGGGGTTCATGGGATCGGCGCCCATCCTGGCCTCGACCATATCAGTGGGTGTGGGTGCAGCCTGGGCCGCCAAACTGGATGGCCGCGACGAGGTGTCAGCCATCTTCTTCGGTGACGGCGCGACCGAGGAGGGCACGTTCCACGAGGCGATGAATTATGCTGCCGTCGCCTCGCTTCCGGTGGTCTTTGTCTGCGAGAACAACCTCTACTCCGTCCACTCCGACATGGATATCCGGCAGTCGGACCGACCGGTTGCGGCGCTGGGCCCTGCGCACGGGATGCCCGCGGCCATGGTCGACGGGAACGACGCCGGGGCGATCTGGCAATCCGCGGCCACCGCCGTGGCGCGCGCCATCGCGGGTGAGGGCCCGTCGCTGATCGAGTGCGTCACGTACCGCTGGCGTGAGCACTGCGGGCCGAACGAGGACGTTGCTCTCGGCTACCGCAGCCAACAGGAATTCGATGCGTGGGCAGCGCACGACCCCCTGGTTCGAAGTCGCACGGCGGGTCTGGCTCAGGGTTGGCTGTCGGAGAGTTTGATTGCCGAGATCGAGCAAGAGACCACGGCTGAGATCGACGCCGCCTTCGACTTTGCCGTGCAGAGCCCGTTCCCCGAAGCGCACGAGTTAACCACCCACATATACCCGGGTGCAGCATGACGGACCGCCAGCTCAAGTATTTCCAGGCGATCCACGAGGCAACGGATCAAGCACTGGACGCGGATGAGAACGTGCTCTTGCTGGGGCTTGGTGTCCCGGGGCCGACGGGGATTTTCGGCACAACGACGGGCCTTCAGCAGAAGCACGGAGCGGCCCGTGTCATCGACATGCCGTCGTCGGAGAACGCGATGACGGGCGTGGCGCTGGGTGCTGCGACTCGAGGCAAACGCCCGATCATGGTGCATATGCGCGTCGATTTCGCCGTTCTCTCGCTCGAGCCCATCGTGAACCAGGCGGCCAAGTGGCACTACATGTACGGTGGTCGGATGCGCGCGCCGCTGGTGATCCGCATGATCATCGGACGAGGTTGGGGGCAGGGGCCGCAGCACTCGCAATCGCTGCAGGCATGGTTTGCGCATGTGCCCGGCCTCAAGGTCGTGATGCCGTCCCGTCCATACGACGCGAAGGGCATGTTGATGGCTGCCGTGCAGGACGACGCGCCGGTCATCATTCTCGAGCACCGCTGGCTCTACAACCTCTCCGGCCCCGTGCCCGAGGCACCCTTCACGGCCCCGCTGGATGGGGCGGCGGTCTTGCGGGAAGGGATGGATGTTACGCTGGCCGCGTGCTCGTACATGACCATCGAGGCGATGAAGGCCGCCGATACCCTGGCCGGGATGGGGATCAGCGCGGAAGTGATCGACTTGCGTTCCGTAGCGCCCATCGATACGGCCTCGTTGAATGCTTCGATCGCGAAGACCGGACGCTTGGTCGTTGCAGACACGGGTCACGCCGAATGCGGCGTCAGTGCCGAGGTTATCGCGGCGGTCACTGAAACGGGGTTTGGCAACCTGCGCGCCGGACCACGCCGTGTCGCGCTTCCCCCTGTACCTTCACCCACGACGCCGGCGCTGGCTGATCTCTACTTTCCGGGCGCTCGCGACATCGCTCAGGAGGCCTTGCGGACGATGGGGCGGGATGAGGTCGTCGCTGAAGAACCATTGCCTGAAGGACGACGCTGGCGCGATACGCCCGACCCCAGCTTCACCGGACCCTACTAGAGCGCCTCAGGAGAGCTGTTTGACGAGGGCTCCGATGACTTCGTCCAGTAGCATCGGCCGTTCCGCCTCGAGGCTTGCGTGGGGTGGGTTCTGGGCCGCGATCGGGTTGTTCTGGCGTCCCTCTTGCGGCTGGATAAGGGCATCGGGCCAACCCAGTTCAGCCCCCAGGCGCTTGGCGATCTCGGCGTATGTGTGCTCGATGCCGGAAAGATGGTGGATCCCCGTGGTTCTTGCGTCGATCATGGCGGTAATCTTGCCAACCACATGCCCAACCGTCATCGGCGCGGTAACAAGATCCGTGAACGGGGTGATCGGCCTGCCGTCTTCGGCGGCTTTCGCCCAAGCCGCGATCACGCCGTAGCTCGCGTCCAGAACCTTGGCGAGGCGCAGTACGGCAAGGCCGTGATCGGCGCCCGGCAACGTGCGCAGCCGCTGCTCGGCCTCCGCCTTGAGGCGGGAGTAGACGTCGAATGGCGCATAGGGGGCGTCAACCGGCAGGTGAGGTCTGTCTCCCCCCAGCACAATGCTCGTCGACAGAAAAATCACCTGCCCGCCCCGGGCCAGGACCGGGGCCGCCAGTGCAAGTGGCGCGTCCACGTTCACCAGCCGCGCACGGTCGGGGTCCGCCTCGCAGTCCTGGCGCAGTACGACAGCGGCAGCGATGACGATTGCGTCGAAACCGTCGGAGATGTCCGGCTCTGGCACTGTCAGGTCCAGATTCACCGCGCCGTCCGGTAGCGGTTGGCGATAGGATGTCCCCACCGCGTCATGCCCGGCTCCACGCAACGCGGGGATCAGGTCCCTCCCGATCAGCCCATCGCCGCCGACGACGAGAACGCGGCTCACCGGCGGCCGACGCCCATCGCGAAGATGTAGTGGGCCATCTTGTGGAAGCCTGTGTGCACGACCTCGTCATTCATCGAGAAGACAAAGACGTTGTGGAAGTGGCGCTCCAGTGCCGCCTTCAGGTCGGGCGCCGTCTTGCAGTTCACATGACCTGCCTTGGACGGGGGCGAGGCATACTCCTGACTCTCGAGCGACGGCATCCCCGCGATGAAGACGCCATGCTCACCCAGCGAGGCGGCAATGTTGGTCAGGTATGCGTCCTCGTCTTTCGGCAGAATGTGCTCCATCACATCCAGCGAGAATGCCGCGTCGAACCCACCCGGTGCCACCGGTTCCGCCAGGATGTCGTGGACACGCGCCTCGAACCGCCACTTCTCCGTCATGCGCTGGTTCACATCGTCGATGAACACAGGGTCGAAATCGACGGCGACGAGGTCGCCCACATCCTGCAGGACAACACGGCTGACGAACCCGTCACCGCATCCGACCTCAAGCACCCGCGCCTTGCCGCCCAGCATCTTCGCCACGAACTTGTAGCGCGCGAACGTGAACGTCAGCCGCTTGGGATCATCGTGCCAGGCCTGATTGATCATCAGGCCAAGCGACGCCTGCCCAACCTCATCTGCGATGTCGATCGACGGCTGGTACTGTGTCTCGCGGGTGGCGCGGTCGGTCACGGCTGAGCTCCTGGGCGGTTCTTCGCACGTCTACACAGGCCTTCCCGTCAAGGGAAGCGTCGACATGCGCGCGCCGATTTGCAAACCTCGACTCGACACCCCCTGCTTCATCTGGCCTGAAATACCTCGAGAGCGCGAGAGCAGAGCTCTCGCCGGGGCCCGAAGGGCACCAAACCAGGAAACCGCGTCCGTTCAGTGCGTGAGCCTCAAGCGTTTCGGGCCGCCGCGCGGACAGCCCGCTCCAGCGCGTCCAGAAACCGCGAACGGTCAGCTTTGCCGAACGGCTTGCCTCCGCCGCCCTGGTTCAGAGGGTTGGCTGCGCGAAGGTCTGCCATCAGGTCGCGCATCGCCAGCGCATTGCCGATGTTGGCCTTGGTATAGGTCTCGCCATCGTGTTTCAGGACCCGGGCGCCAGCTTCGAGGCACTTCGACGCCAACACGATATCCGCCGTTACACAGATGTCGCCGGGGCCCGTGCGCTCGGCGATCCACATATCTGCAGCGTCCGCGCCATCCGGCACGATCACGGTCTCGACCAGCGGGTGGGGGTCGGGACGGATCCCGCCATTCGACACCACGAAGGTCTTGAGACCATGCCGATCGGCAACCTTCAGCGCCTCCGAGCGAACAGGACAGGCGTCCGCGTCGATGAAAATCCTGGTCACAGCACGTAGCGCGACACATCCGTCGAGCGGGCGAGATCGCCAAGCTGCTTCTCGACCATGGCTCCATCGACGATCACGCTCTCGCCCGCGCGGTCTGGCGCCGCGAACGAGAGGTCCTCGAACACCCGCTCCAGCACCGTGTGCAGTCGCCGCGCGCCAATGTTCTCGACCTCGGCGTTCACGTCCGCGGCAATTCGGGCGAGTGCAGCGACGCCGTCGTCGGAGAACGTGATCTCGACCCCCTCGGTACCCAGCAGTGCCGCGTACTGCGCGGTGAGCGCATTGTCGGTCTCGGTTAGGATCCGTCGGAAATCCTCTTCGGTCAGGGCACGCAGCTCCACCCGGATTGGCAGACGGCCCTGAAGTTCGGGCAAGAGATCCGAGGGTTTGGCGATGTGAAACGCGCCTGACGCAATGAAGAGGATGTGGTCGGTCTTCACCGCCCCGTGCTTGGTGGAC
>JBCCDA010000047.1:0-31503 GCA_039033215.1 Pseudomonadota bacterium
GCAAGGAGAGCGGGCGCGCCTTTCCCCTTCATCTCGACAGCCCGGTCGATGGCGCGCGCGTGCCATGCTTCAAGCCGGTCAAGCTGCATCTGGGCGTGGGCCGCTGTCTCGGCGACTGCAAGAAGCCAGTTTTCAAGTCTCATCGGCGCATGACCGCCGGCCTGACCCAGGCGCGGCGCCCCAGCAGAGAGAGGCACCGACGACAGGCCGCCCCGCGCACCCGCCGCAGCGACACGTGCGGCGATCACCCCGGGTTCCAGCAAGGCGTCGAGATCGTTGAGACCCATGCCGCGCCACATTGCGAACGCTGCCGCTGCGCGTGTGAGCGGGTGGGTGTTCTGCAAGGTGTCCATCGCAGCACACCACCTTCCCATCCCGTGTGGGTCCGGTCCGGTTGGAACCAGGGGTTCCGGCAAGGCCGTCCAGGGGTCCGACGACTGGACGGCGGGGTCTGTCAGTGCTGCGCGGCCCAGGAACGTCATCATCCCGTCCGCAGTGGTCGTCAGAGCCCCCTGACCCAGCAGCCTGCGCCGCGCCCATTGGCCCCGCGTGATGACCTGATCGGCATCCCCGGTACGGCCCAGCCTGTCGGCATCGGCCAGCGCCAACGTCTCCGGCCTGAGACGAATGCCCTCGGCCCAGAGAAGCGCGCTGATCTCCTCGAGCGCCAGGCGCTCCCTCCAGGCTTGCCGCGTGGGCTCGGGTGCCCGGCGCAAACGCTCATCCACCCGCCCGACCGCTTCGGCTGCATCGACGAGGACGCGGCCGCTCGATGCCTCCGCCGCAATCCACGCGCGCGGGTCGAGCCAGTCTGGCCGACGCTCGGCCATGGGGATCGGAGGGGCGAATGGATCGAGAGTATCGTCCAGGGCAAACGGCTCTTCATCGTCCGCTTCATCCCAGATCGAAGGCAATGGAGGCGCCCAGTCTGGATCATCACTGTCCGTTTCGCCGGGCCGTTTCGATTGCACTGTCGCTACCCGTCATTCCCTCAGGAAAGAGCATACCGCGTTTGGGAAGCTTTCGCAGCTGAAACCTTCGTTGTTTTGCAAAGGGGACCGCCGGAACAGGTGGCGTCGATTGCGGCAGCTCGCCGTCCGCGATACCATTCGCCTGACCGAGGTGCAGGGGACGGATGACGATGAGATTCTTGGGACTCGTTCTTGGCGCAAGCCTCTCAGCCTCCGCTGCAAGCGCCGTTGAGACGTTCGATTGTGTCATCGAACCCAGTCGCATCGTGCAGCTTGCCAGTCCGGTGATCGGGATCCTGACCGAGGTGAACGTCGACCGGGGTGACGAAGTTCTTGCTGGACAGACGGTCGCCCGCATTGAAGACCGACTGGAGCGCGCGAACGTGGAACTGCAGGAGATGCGCGTCGCCATGGACGCCCAGATCCGGGCCCAGAAGGCCAGGCTTGCCCTGTCGCAGGAGCGCATGGAGCGCGTGCGCCAATTGCTCGATCGCGGGGCGACAACCCGGGATGCGTTCGATGAGGCGACGGCGGAGCTGGACGTCAACCTCGCCGAGCTGGAGCGGTTGGAGATGGAGCAGCGGCTTACCGGGCAGGAACTGATCCTGGCCAAGGCCTCGCTCGAACTGCGGCAGATCCAGTCCTCGCTGGATGGGATCGTTGTGGAGCGTGTTCTGTCTCCGGGCGAGTACGTCAGCCAGGACGTGCACATCATGAAGATCGCGGACATCGATCCGTTGAACATCGAGGTCTATCTGCCGGTCGGGTACTTCCCTCAGATTGCCCTTGGCGATGTCGGCACCGTCCAGACGCTGCAACCCAAGGGCGGTGCGTTCGAGGCGACCGTGACGGTGGTCGATCGGCTGTTCGATGCGGCCTCCAACTCCTTCGGGCTGCGGTTGTCGTTGGACAACCCGGACCGGAAGATCCCCGCGGGGCAACGTTGCACCGTAAGCCTGAATCTCGAGGCGCTGGAGCTGCCTGGGCAAGGACTGCTGCCCTTGCCGCAGTAGTCCCTATTCCTGGACACCCGAGAAGGCCAGAATGGTCCCCAGACGCCGGTCCTGATCCAGCAGCATCTTGCGTGCTTTGGAATGGGCGCTTTCGGCCCGGCTTTGCGCACGTCGGAAGAGCGCGTGCGCGAGCAAGCCGCGAAGTGGCCCGACCGATGCCGACCGTGAGAGGACCGACCCCTGGATCAGGTCGAGGATCGGGTCCTCGAGAGAAAGCATCGCCTCGGTCGAGCCGGGCTCTCCCCTGCGGGCGGTACGGCCCTCCAACTGACGGTCGATCCGTCGGCTGTCGTGGCGTTCGCTGAGGATGACGTGCAAACCACCCGCGGCCTCGACCCCGTCGCCAAGTGCGATGTCGACGCCGCGCCCGGCCATGTTGGTGGCCACCGTGACGCGCCCGGGCAGGCCGGCAAGCGAGATCACCTCGGCTTCCCGCGCGTCCTCGTTTGCGTTCAGCACCTCGTGCGGGATGCCCTGGGCTGTCAGACACTCCGACATCGCCTCCGAGGCCACGACCGAGCGTGTGCCGATCACAACCGCGCGTCCGTTGTCGCTCAGCGTCCTGGCACGGTCAGCGATCTCACGCCACTTTTCTTCCTCGGTGCGGAAGATGCGCATCGGCAGGGCGGTCCTGCGCACGGGTGCGTTCGTTGGGATCTTCACCACCCGCAGCTTGTAGACGGCCCAGAGCTCGCCGGAGACTTCGCTGGCTGTGCCGGTCATGCCCGCCAACCGGCGGTAGCGGCGGAAGAAGCGTTGGTAGGTCATGCGGGCCATCGTCTCCTTACGGGACGTGACCTCGACACCTTCCTTGACCTCGACCAACTGGTGCAGACCATCGGACCACGAGCGTTCCTCCATGACGCGGCCCGTGTACTCATCGACAATGACGACCTTGCCGTCCTTCACCAGGTATTGATCACCCCGATGGAACATCAGCTTGGCGGTCAGCGCCTGGCGCGCCGCCTGCTCGCGGCGGATGCGGTTCTCCCAGATGCCGCCAATGCGAAGGCCCAGATCCTCGAGGTGCCGCTTGCCTGCGGTGTTCAACTGGATACGTCGCTCGTCGCGGATGCGCTTGAAGTGGCGGCCTTCGGTCAGCTGGTCCGCAAGGGCGTGCGCTTGTTCCGCCCAGACGCGTTCAGCGGAGGCATCGGTCTCCCGCGACAGGATGAGCGGTGTCCGCGCCTCGTCGACCAGCACGCTGTCAGCCTCATCGACGATGGCGAAGTGGAGGCCGCGCATGACCAAACCGCCACGGTCGTCCGAGGTCATGCGCTCCAGTTTCATGTGGATGTTGCGTGGCGGTCCGCCCAGGCGCACTCGGTCGCGCAGATAGTCGAACGCGATTTCCTTGTTCGAGGCATAGGTGATGTCGGCCATGTACGCCCTGCGCCGAGCGTCTGGGTCCAGCCCGTGGATCACCGTCGCGACCGTCAGGCCGAGCCGCGCGTAGAGCGGTGTCATCGTCTCGGCGTCGCGGCCTGCGAGGTAATCGTTCACGGTGACGATATGGACCGGGATGCCCGCCATCGCCGCGGTGCCGGCGGCAAGCGTTGCGGTCAGGGTCTTGCCCTCACCCGTCTCCATCTCGGCAAGGGCGCCGTCGAGCATCGCCGCCCCGCCCAGCAACTGTACCCGGTGATGGCGCAGGCCCAGCGTCCGCGTTGCATGTTCCCGGATGATCGCGAAGGCCAGCGGCGTTGTCCGATCAGACATCCCGTGGCGACGCAACGATTGCCGGATCTTGCTGGTCTCCTCGGCCAGCGCTTTATCGGACAGGTCTGCGAAATGGCCGCTCAGAAGATCGGCGCGGCGTGCCAGCCTGCGCAACCTGATCCACCGGAAGGGACCGCTGAGCCGATTGACCGCGTGCAGAACTGTTGCCTCGACGGGGTCGAGCCAATGGTGCTTGGGATCATGGCGTTCCGGGTAGACGCTGACCGGCGGCAGCAAATGCTCCGGTGGCGAGATGGCGGGGCCGACCATGCCGGCCGACCCCAGAGTCTCAGGCATCTACGGCCTCAGGGGCGTCCTCGGTATCGCCTTTTGCAGCGTTTCCGGGCTCATCGCCGCCACCAGACACACGTTCGGCGATCGAGCCGAAGTGGCGCAGCGAGGAGAGATGCAGGAACGTGCACTCGAGCTCGTCCGTGCGCATCATCTCGCCTAGCTGCTCATCGGTGAGCGCCTTGAGCTTTTCTCGGTTGATCGTCTGAAAGCCCGATAGCGACTGGCGCTGGCCCGACGGCATGTTGAACTGCGCCTCCATCGGCTGCAGCAGATCAAGCTCCTTGAGCCGCTTGCAGTAGGCGCGCGTCCGCTCGAACCGGACCTGATAGTCCTGCAGGAAGGTCAGCACGTTCTTGAGGTACTGAGTCTGGGCGCCATCGGAGTCGAACAGACGCTCGCCCCGACCTTTTTTGTTCACGCCCTCGAAGCTCTCATCGATGTGCAGGATCAATTGCTGCCCGGCCTGGTCCTGGCCGAAGACGAACGGATAGCGGCGGACGAAGGCTGGGACATACTTGCCACCCCAGTTGCCGTCGGCGTCAATGAACACGTTCTGTTCGTTCGCGGCGCCGAGTATGGCGCACGGCATGACGCTTTCCTCGGTGCCCGAAAACACGATCGGGTACTCGGCCGCGGCCTGACCGAACTCGATCGCCGTGAGCGGAACGGAGTTTACGTTCCCGGCGAACTTGTAGGACGCACCGGTCTTGACCGAGACGTCGCGGTGGGTCTCGGAACTGACCGGTACGGCCTTGGAGTAAAAGAGTAGTTCGGTCATGGATGCCCCCTTATTTTTGACACGAACGACGAGTGTAACAGATTCTCGCTCTGGTTGAACGCGGAAGCGGAGTCTTTCTAGAGCTCGAAATGGCGCAGGAACACTTGCCTCACGGCGCGGTAGGCCTGCGTCGCCAATGGTTCTTCGGGATGCGCAAACCGTACATAGACACGTTCCCCAATCATCGAGAACGCGGTCCCCTCGGGCAATCGCAGGTCTAGATGCATGAGTTTCGAGAGAGCTTGCTGGCGTGTCGCCGCGGTCGGGTCCAGCGCGATCTGGCCGCCGCCCTCGGTCGCAAGTACCATGCTGGGAAGCTCCGCATTCAGGGCAGGGACCTCGCGGACGACTTCGCCAGGCATCACGTGTTCCGGCGTGCTGGCATATCGCACTTGGACCGAATGGGTTTGGCTGCGCACCAGATCGGCCCGGGCTTCGGAGACGATCACGCGGATCTGCGGGTCTTGGAAATCGGTGACATAGCCGACGAGCTCGCCCTTCACGACGAAGCGGCCGAGCTGGTTGCTGGGTTGGGTGAGAACAAGGGTACCGTCCGTGCCCGCCCTGATCGTGAGATCTTCGCGGCGTTGACGCGTTCTCTGCAGATCGCCCAGCGCGTGGCGAAGCTCCTCGCGCAGGATTTGGATCGCCGACTGGTTCGAGAGCCGCTCGACCGCCAAGCGTCGCTCGATTTCGACGATGTAGCGTGCGAGCAATTGCTCGCGTGCGTCGATCAAGGGGTCTTCAAGCTGCAGGACCGCTTGGCCTGAGGCGATCCGTGAATTGGCCTGACCAGGTGTGCCGACAATCACACCGTCTGCATCAGCGTGGATCATCTGGTCGCCCTGCACGAGCACCACGCCTTCGGCGATGGTCGAATGGGGCACCGGCACGGCAAAGAGCAACCCCGCGATGACCGCGATCACGCCGCCGGTGACGGCAAAGGCCCGACCACGCTTGCGCCGCAGCATCGGGTTGGTGAAGAGGAACCAGACATGCTTGGTCAGCGGAACGCCAAGCATCAGGGTGACGGCCCAGATCGCGAGCAAGATGCCGATCACGAAGAACTGCGCGCTGATGAAGAGCACGATCACGGCCGTGATGAAGAGCCGATACAAGAACGCGAGGGTTGCGTAAGTCGCCAGCCAGACAGGCTCGCCCGGGGCCGTCGCCGGTCCTTCTATCCCCTCTACCCCAAAAGCGTAGCGCTTGATGATGTGGCCGATCTGCTTATTCGCCCGTTGAGCGAGGTTGGGGATCTCGGCGATGTCCGAAAGGACGTAGTAGCCGTCAAACTTCAGAAGGGGATTGCCGTTGAACAGAAGCGTCGAGATGCCGCCAATGAGCATGACGTTGAAGGCGAAGGCCCGGACGATCCCATCTTCTGCGTTCACCCAGACGATCATGGCGATGGCCGCGAGAAAGACCTCGACCAGGATCCCGGCGGAGCCGACCAGGGCCCGTTGCCATTTGCTTCGGAAGCGCATTGCGTCGGAGGCATCGACATATGGCACGGGCATGAGGACGAGGAACATCAGCCCGATCTCGTGCACATCGCCGCCCCAGCGTTTCACGGCATAGCCATGGCCAAGTTCGTGCAGAGCCTTCACGAAACAGTACGTGACGACCAACAGGGCGACATTCGTTGCGGTCAGCACCCTGTCGACGATGTTCTCGGTCAGTGCGCCCCAGTTTGTACCGGCAAGGGCAATCGCGTAGCTGACCGTCCCGATAAACAGGATAGCGCCGAACCACGAGAAGAACGGCCGCGCCAGGGGCATTGTCGCTGTCAGGAAGGCGTCCGGATCCATGACAGGAAGACGCAGCGCCAAGGGGTTCATGAAGCTCATGACCAGCTTCTTGGTGCGCTGATCGTGCCCGCGCTGGGCAAGCTCGTCGATGTCCGGGGGTATGTTTCCAACGAGCACGTCAGATGAGTGTAGCTGGCCGAGAAGACGGATCACTTCGTCCTGAGTAAGGGTGTCCTCGTCGAGCTGATCGCAAGCGATGTCCCAGACTTCCTGGATGGTGTGCTTGCCGTCGAGCAGGGAGATCACGAAATACGCGGACGGTGAGAAACGGTGATACCTGCCCGAAGTGCGGTCCTGCAGCACATACCAGAGCTGGCCACGATAGTGCGTGCGGTAGAGTTTGGCATGACGCCGGAGCCGGGGTTTGAGCTCGGCCACACGGTACCAGCTATCACTGTGAAAACTCCGTTCCATGGCGTCAGGGCTGCCAGCGCCAGAGGGCAAGGCGCCCCCAATTGACAAGACGGCGTGTCCAAATGTCGATCAACAGACGCTCGCCGATTTCGGTCCGGGCTATCCCTTCCATAGATGGCCGCAGGCGGGGATCCACCCCGGTCAGCGCCGCCTCGACACGAAAGAAGCTTCGACCACCTGCTTGCTCGGAAATCGGGGTGATCCGCTCGATCTGGTAGTCCAGCGGCTGGTCGGGCAGGGACGCAAGGCGAAGCTTACCGGATTGGCCGATCTCCACCTCTGCGATATCGCCTTCGTCGATCTCCAGGATGACGCGAAACGCATCCAGGGGCGCGATCCGAAACAGCTCCTGACCCCGTTCGATCGTGGTCCCGACGGATTGGCTGAGATCACCCGTCACGACCAACCCAGAAAAGGGCGCAATGATCCGGGTACGCGCGAGCTGTTCGTCCAGCAGGGCAATCTGGCTGTCCGCCTGGGCGATCTGGCTTGCTATGATCCGGGCGCGACCTGGGTCGCGTTCGGCCAGCGCCTGATCGTACTCGGTTAGCCGTTGCGCCCGCGCGGTGCTGAGTCTGAGGCGTTCAAGAACGAGGTCCTGGTCGTCGAGTTTTGCGAGGAGTTGCCCTTCCTCGACCAGCTCGCCCGCCCGTATGCTCTGGGACGCAAGGTATCCGTTGAACGGCGCCACGACGGTCCTCTGGATGGAGCCCTCCAGCACCGCGGGCGCAGTCAGCTCGAACGATCCTTTGGCTGTCGCGAAGAAGGCAATCACCCCTAGGAGCGCGAGGGTCGCCAGCTTGCGGCCGAAATAGCTGGGGCCCAGAAGACGGACCAGTTGGCGGCCGATAACCTCGAAGGTCTTGACGATCAGCGGGCGGTCATTCCGGCGTCGCTCTTCAAGGACGGGCCCGACGATGGTTGCCACGGCGTCGCACAACTCGACCGTCTGCTCGTCGAACGCCTCACCTGCCCGTTCGAACGTCAGGGCACCAATGACGTTGCCGTCGTGCTGAATGGGGACTGTGAGGACATGCTCGACCTTGTGGATATGGGCCAGGTCTTCGTGCGCGAGCGTGACGCGGTAGTCCCAGTCGTCCCGCGCGGGGTAGAGGACCACGGCGTCCTGGTCGATGGCCTCGTCCATGGCATAGCCGATGTCGCGGATCAGGCTGGCCCGATTGCCGAAGCCTGAGGCATGGCTGACGGCGATCACCTTGGTGCGCTTGCGCCGGCGAAAGCCGACGCTCACCGGGTCGCAATCCAGCCGCATGGAAAGCTCGGTGACCAGTGCCGTGCAGGCCGCACGGAAGCGCTTGTGCTCCAGCACGTTCGCCAGCATCTCCAACGCAAAGCCGGTGCGATGTTGCAGACGTTCTGCGTCCTGGCCATGGTCGCGACGGAACAGCACCTCGATCCACCCCGAGCCCCACCTCAGCTGACGCACAGCGTCGTTCGGGTTCATCCCGCTCGCATCGATGGATATGGCACAAACACCACACAGCACCCCGTCAACGAGGAACGGGAGCGCGACCTCGCGGGTGTTGCCCTCGTTTGTTAGGACCGGCTGGCGGCGGGCTAGGGCTTCTTCTGTCGCCTTGGTGATGACGGTCCCCACGGCGGCCTGATCGGGCCAGAATGCTGCCGGAGCGAAGGGACCCGTAGCGGGTTCCCCCAGCACAAGAACCGCGGCGTTGGCACCCGAGATGTTCCGGCATTGAAGCGCGAGCCAGAAGCGCGCGAAATCCTCCGGCGAGGACGCGCTGGAAAACTGGTTCCAAAGCGCCTGCTCAAGCACGGCGACGTTGACGCCGCCGCCTGTGCCCGCGTTGCTGGCCGCGTCGGCCCTACCGGGTTCGATATTCATGCGTACCTGACCC
Organism: Pseudomonadota bacterium; assembly: GCA_039033215.1. Classification (GTDB taxonomy): domain Bacteria; phylum Pseudomonadota; class Alphaproteobacteria; order Rhodobacterales; family Rhodobacteraceae; genus Thermohalobaculum. Next base: position 8,881 of record JBCCDA010000047.1, read on the forward strand.
CACACTCACGCATGGGGGGCAGTCAGTGCCCCCCGAACAGTCCAATCAGCTTGTTCAGGAACCCGTTCTTCGAGCCCCACGCCACGATTGCTTTGGTCCCGCCGGGCGTCTCGCCTGAAGCGCTGCCACTTGCAGCTTCCCCGAACCCGTCGAAGAGCGGCGTGATCCGATCCTCATCGCTGCCGAGGTTCAGACCCATTGCGCGTGCAGCATCGAAGCTGCGGGCGTCGTTGGCATCAACGAAGGCACCCGCGGTCTCAGAGAACACCTGCGTCGGGCCTTCCAGCCGCTCGCCCGGCTGCAGCGGTTGGACCAGCTGGTTGACCGTCAACGCGCTCCCGATCTCGTTGATCACGACACTGAGGAGATCCATGCGGCCTTCTGCCGGGCCACCCCGCACCGCTTCCAATTCGCCCTTGAGGTTGAGGAAGTACTCCTCGTTCTCGTAGGGAGTGAGATCAACAAACCAGCCCCGTCCTGCACCATCGGAGTCGACAACGATCTTGTCGGCAGTCACGGCACCGACGCCGTCCAGCGGCAGGTCCGCGACTTCGACCGACAGGTTGTCGAGGAAGTCGAGCCCGGCGGCCGACACGATGCCACTGGCCACCCAGAAGTCGCGGGCGGCATCAAGGATCGCCTCGGCGTCCGCGAGCTTGAGCTGGCTTTCCTCCGGCTTCGGAGTGGTCGTATGGCCATCCACGAAGTCCGGACGGTCCACCGCGACGACATGGATGTCCACCGGACACTCGACCTCGGCCGGGATGCTGCCGATGAACGTCTCGAGCTTGTCACGCAGCGGCAGTCCCGGAGCCACATCACGCACGAAGTCCTCGCGTTCGTACTTGTCGGAGAACTCATCCAGGAACCAGGTGATCTTGGTGTCCTCGATATCGCTTGGCAGACTGAACTCCTCCAGGAGATCATGGGCGTCGCCCATCAGCCAGTCGTGGCCTGCGCCACCGATCAGCATGTCCTTGCCGTTGCCGCCGAACAGCTCGTCATCGTCGTTGCCGCCGAAGATGATGTTGTCGAACGGACCCTTGCGCGGATCGTCAGGATCACTGTTCCACGAGTTGTACACGAACGCCCAGGGATCGAACGTCTGCGCACGGTCGAGCGTGTAGCCCGTTGCGGCGTAGAGGTAGTCGTTCCCCTTGCCGCCATCGATCAGGTTACGGCCAAGGCCGCCGGTGATCGTGTCGTCACCCTCGCCGCCCAGCAGAACGTAGTAGGAGTAGTGCTGGCCGTTCAGGATTTCGCCGCTGCCACCATTGATCGTGTCATCGCCAAGACCGCCGTCGATGAAGTTGCTGCCGCCAGCCCCGTCGATCAGGTCATCCCCGTCGAGACCAAGGATCGCGTTGTTGCGGTCATTCCCGGTGATCTCATCGTCGAAGATGGATCCAACGGCATCCTCGAAGGAGTTCTCCAGTAGCAGGGTGATCGTCGAATTCTTGTCACCCTTGATGACATCGCCGTTGACCACCTGTTCCTCGGTCGTGCCGAGATCCAGCGTGATCGACCCGGCGAAGCGGCTGTAGTCGATGGTGTCATTGGTGTCGTTGGCAAAGCCTTCGAAGGCACCACCACCGAAGCTGTCGCCATAACCACTCTGGTAGTCCGGATCGACGCCCTGCCAGTAGGCGTAGTAGTCGAACCGGTGGCCGACACGCTCGAAGTTCGAGGCCTCGACCAGGAAGTCCGTGCCCAGCCGGTCGCCCGCGAAGACGTAGTCGTCCCCGCCGAGCATACCGAACTGCCAGTCGTCGCCCCGGCCGCCTTCCAGGATGTCGGCCTGACCGATCTTCGGTGCCAGAAGCTGGACGCCCGGGATGTCGAACGGATCGAAGCCCTTGTCCTTCTTCGACCCGCTGTCGCTATCGTAGACGTTCTGCGCGCCGTTTTCGAAACCAATTACCTCGCCGTTGACGAGGATGATGCGCGCGTTGTCGCCGACGATGATGTCGTCGCCATCCTGGCCGTTGAGGCTGTCGGAGCCATCGCCGCCGACGATGACGTCGCTGTCTGCGCCGGTCTTGATCTCGTCGTTCGCGCCAGCTTCGGAGCGTGGCTGCGAGATCATCTCGAACACATCACCGTTGAAGATCCGGATGCGGCCCTCGTCGCCGAGCACGCGATCGCGGTCGAGGTCGCCCTGCGGGACGACGTCATCCTTGTCGCTGCCAGCGACGATCTGGAACCCGGCGATAGTGGGACGGCCTTCGAGATCGACCGGTGTCGTCGAGCCACCTTGGTCCGGGGGCAGCTCTTCGCCCTCGATCCGGATCGAGAACTGATCGCCCACCACATCGCGGAAGATGATCAGGTTGGCCGGCTTCGTCGGATCGGACGGATCATGGGCCAGGAACTCGCCGTTGAACGTGTTGCCCTGCGGGTCATTGACCGGCACGCCGTCCCCGTCGATCGAGACCATGCGGAAGGAGAAGTTGGCGAGCGAGTCCGGGTCATCCGCGTCGATGTAGAGGTAGACATCGAACGGACCCTCACCGGCGATCGCGGAGATGTTAGACACATCCACCCCAAGCACACGGTCCGACTTCGTGCCCGCGTAGCTCTTGTAGAGACGCTCGTTTTGGGTGTCCGGGTTGATGTTGTCGTGATTGAGGCCCACGGCGGAACTGCGATCCGAGCTATCCAGGTTGCTCCCGATGCGGACCCGAACCCCTTCGTCGGTCGTGAAGTTCTTCGGCTTTGAGCCACCGCTGATATCGAAGTTGCTCCAGCCGTCGGCCGCCACGTAACCCAGCACACCTTCCACAAATGCCTCGCCGACACGGTCGTTGTAGAAGTTGACGCTGACGGTTTCGATGTCGCCCGAGGACGTCGCATCGTCGACACCGTTGTGGACCCCGTCATCGCCGGTGTGGATGCAGTCCGCACCCTGGCCGCCGATGACAATGTCTTCGCCGTTGCCGGTCCGGATCACGTCGTCGAAGCTGAGCTCATCCGGTGCGTGCAGCGTCACCATGTCGATGAGCTCACCGGTTTCGCCTGGCTCGAGCTCTCCAAGCGGCGTCTTCACGACCAGCGTCGCACGGCCATTGTCGCCGAACACGGCATCTGCGTCCAAGCTGCCGACGTCCGCGTCCCCGGCTGCATCGATCCAATCGTTGCCAGTGCCGCCGAAGACCAGATCGTTGCCGCCGCCTGTGCGGATGACGTCATTGCCACCTGCCGCGATATCGATGCTCTCGGCCCGGTCGATCGGGTAGGACCGGCCAACGATCTGGACGGCGCTGACTGCGGGACGGTTCAATTCGTCCGAGTCCTCATCGGCTTCGACCGAGATCTGGATGACCAGCCGGCCTTCTTCGATCCGGCCGCTTAGACCGCTGAGAACGACGTAGTTCCCCGTGTCATCGGTTCCTTCAGCGACTGCAACATAGGTGCCGTCGAAGGTGTTGCCGCGCGGATCGTTCAGATCGAACACGGTGCCGTTGATCGTCACCTGCCGGATCGAGTTCGGGCCGATGGCCGAGCGATTGTTCTCGGCATCTAGGTAGACGTAGACGTCGAACTCCTCGTAATGCTGACCGACGCCTTCAATCACGACCTCAATGACGTCCTCATGCTCGGTCGTGAGATACCCGTCGAAGACGGCGTCGTCCGAGTTCTGAGCATCCAGGTTGTCGTGGTGGTCGACAAAGGCCGACGTGATACTCGGGATTTCCTCGATGTCCGCCGGATCGTTGACGAACCACGGCGGCAGATCGGGGAGGTCGGCAGGCGGCGTGAAGTCCAAGACCTCCCAGGCGACCGTGACACCCGGCACGATGTTGCCACTGTCGTCGACCACCAGTTCGATCGGATCATCGCCGTAGATGTTCTGACCGCCGATCAGGTTGTTCCAGTTGCCTGCGCGGGGCGCGGGCAGGCCGGCGGCTGACCCGGACACGGGCGTGCCTGCAATCCCGTCGACAATCGCGTCTGCGCTGGCCTTCGAGCCGAAGTTGAAGCTGAGAACAGCGTACTCTTCGCCCGACGGATCGCCGTCGCTTGGCCCATCGAATGTCGCGGTGCCCTGGAAGGTGACGTAGCCATTGTCGCCGAAGACGACATCCGGCACGTTCTGCAGGGAGCCCGCGTCGATGACATCGTTGCCGCCGTTGCCCATGATCACGTCAGGACCCGGCCCGCCGAAGATCTGGTCATCGCCGCCGTTCAGCGGTGCGAGCCCGGTCGCCGCCACCACCGTGGACAGCTCGGTTGTCTGGATCTTCTGCAATGGCGACGGTGGTAGATTGGGATCCTCGACCCGCTGCTCGATTATTCCAAAGTCGCCGAAGATGAAGTCGATGGAGATCTGCGGATCGGCGCCTGCGCCGCCATTGGTGGTCTTTGGCCCGTCGCCGAATATCACGTCGTCGCCTGCGATCATCGCATCCCGCACCGGCGATGGTGCCGGTTGCAGCGTCGTGCCGTCCGAGGGGATCGACGGATCGATCGTCGGGAGCGGGCTAGCGTCGGTGTTCGAGATCGTCAGCGCCCGCGTCAGGATGTCCACGTTGATCCCGCTGTCCCCGTAGATGTGATCGGTGCCACGATTGCCGAAGATCAGGTCATCGCCCGAGCCACCGGCGAGGTGATCGCCGGCCTGGCTGCCCAGGATGATGTCGTTGCCAGCGCCGCCGTAGGCAGAGAAGCCGACAGTCGGCAGGTTCACGTCCGTGCGGTCAGCGAACAGCTTGCTGGCGTCGATGATGTCGTTACCGGCGAACTTGTACGGGTTGGCCAGCGGGAAGACCCACTCGTCATCCTCGTTCTCTCCGTCCGGCAACTGAGGGAACGGGTCGAACGGCTTCTCGCCGAAGTCGTAGCCAAGCACGCTGGATGGCTGTCCGGCGTACCAGGCGCCATCCTGCGAGGTGTCGCCGTAGACGACAAGTGGGCTGTCTGGCCCGGCGCCGCCGAGTACTTCGATATGATCGCCCCCGATCAGGACACCGCCGTCCTGGCGGACGTCGTAGCCTGTCACGGTCAGCGTGCTGTCGAAGATCGGTGCCGTAATCGTCGCGTTCTCGATCAGCATCCGGTTTCCGGCGATCGCCACGATGGTCGACTCGCCTGCGAAACCTTCAATCTTGACCTCCTGGCCAACGAAGAACCCGATGTTTGCCCACGATCCCTCTTCCAGAGTCAGCGTGGCGAACGAGCTCTTCTTGTCTGCCTCCAAATCGATCTCGGCAGTGACCGTGATCTCCTTCGGCTTCGACACATGGATCTTTGCGTCAAAGAGGAACCCGGACGGGAAGTCGCTGCCCTCGTCTTCGAAGGTCTCGATCGGTGGGCCGTCAAGCACAAGGATCGAGCCTTCACCAAAGCCGTCGAATGCATCGGAGGGGATCGAGTTGCCGTCGACATCAATGATGTCGATGATCTGCCGAGTGCTCTCTTCACCGTTCAACTGGATGAAAGCGCCGATCTCAAATCCGTCGGCGCTCCAGTCCAGGCCATCTGTACGTTCGATCTCGACTGTGCCGTTCGGGTTGGACGTCTCGTTGCGGGTGAAGAGGTCGAGGCAGAGCTCAAGCGGCGCGTTGCCACCGCCGTGCACGACCGTGAGCCCACCGTGCGGCCCTTGCACCGAAAGATGCAGTTGCGCCGCCTCAGCCGGTGAGAGATCCGATCCCTCCAGCACCAACGTCTGGCCGTCGTTGATGATGTCGATCAGGCGCACGGACTGGTCCAGACCCTGACCCTGCACACGGACTAGATGGCCGACAATGAAGTTGTCGTCCTGCCATGTGCCGTCATCAGTCCGAGTGATCAGCATGCCAAGATCACCGCGCGAAACCACGAACTGGCCAGAGGTGTCGACCAGCGGATCGAAGGCTGCGATCGTCTGGAGCCCCGTCAGGACTGGTAGCGGTGCGCCCTGCAGCACGAGGATCGAGTTGTCGTTGGGGTCGCGGCCCTCCGAGGTCAGCTTGTCGAGAATGTCGACAACCACAAACGTTCCGTCCACGCCATCGATCTCGACAGTCTGCCCCGCTAGGAAGCCCAGTGCCAGCCAGTCGACATTGTCGCCAGTGATGACACCACCCGTGCTGTTGGACCGGAACTCGTAGTCGCCAGTCGTCTCGACCGGACGGGCCGGGTTGAGCGTACCTTCGATAGTGAGTTTGTCGTTCCCTTCGCCCAGCATCAGGTTCACGACCTCGATCGTGCTGACACCCTGATCGGTAGAGAAGCCGTCAGGACCGAAGCTGATCTTGCCCCAGCTGATGCCGCCCGGAACGATAGCGCTCTCTCCGAAAACGCCATCTGCCTGCGGCCCGAAGTCCAGGTCCCCTGCCATCCCGAAGCCGCGCAGGGTTGTCTCGGTCATCACGCCCGAGCTGTTCTGCAGGCTGCCATCGTTGAAGATGTTCAGGACATCGATCTGCTGGCTCTCAGGCGGCTGCTGTTTGATCGCAAAGAGGTAATCGTCGCGCTCACCCGGCAGTTTCAGGCCGTTGACCAACGAGCGGTCGGCTTCCGTGGGACCGCCCTCGACTTGCAATGGGCCTTTCAGCTTTGACAGCAGGTGCTGCTGAACCGGGAAGACCTTGACGCCCTCGCGCGTGATCGGTGTGTCGAAGAACGCATCGGCCTCGAGCACAACGCGTTGTTGCACGAAGTAGTCGCTGGGCGTGAACGTCGCCTCGGGCGCGATCCGCACGACACGCACATTGTCGGCGGGCGTGTCCGTCAGCCACGCTGGAAGCGCCGTGCGCTCCGTGACCTGAAGTTTCTCGTCGAAGGTACCGTTGTCGCCGCGGATGAGCTCGATCTTCACCTCGATCGAGTTCTGCGGATTGTCCAGGTCAGTGATCCGGACCCACTGGCCTTCCAGGAAGCCGTCGGCCAACCAGCCAGAGCCGTCAGTCCGGATGATCTGTTGGCCGGGCTCCGTGCCCGTGTCCTCACCAAAGGTCACCTGGCCTTCGAAGAGTGCGTTCGGCGAGAGCTCGCTCACAACGGCCGCATCCGACGACTGAGCGCTGCTCGCGAAGTTGGTCGTCAGGACGATACGCGTGTCGGTTACCCGGAAGATCACGTAGTCGCCGTCGATGGCACTGCTGACACCCTCGATGCGGATCTGCTCTCCCTCGCGGAAACCTTCGGAAAGGAAGGATCCAAACACCGTTCCTGCAGTATCCACGCGGTTGATCGTACCCTTGCCCGAGATGTTGCGGAACTCGGCACTGCCACGGAACTGCTCGGTTGCTCGCAGACCACCAATTTCGACGTAGTCCGCAGGAGTGACAGCAACACCGTCGATGCTGACCACATCGGCCAAGCCATCGGTGATCACTGCGACATCCACAGTTGCTGTCGGCGCACCGGTCAGTCGGATCGTGTAATCGTCGCGAACCGTCTCATCACCTGATGTTGTCAGGTCATCCCGGACGAGTACCGTCGAGCCGCCGCTTTCCTGCACCAGAGCGCCCGGTGAATCGTTGTCCAGCACGTTGACATCGACCAGCCCGCTACCCGAGCGCAAGTTCGGGAAGACGTAGTTCGCGTCCGTTGTCCGGTCATCGCGTTCCACCGAGATCACTGCAGTGGACGGATCCTCTGGCCGAGCGTTCTCGACGCCGTCCACCCGCACAAGCACCTGCTGATCAAAGTTGGTGTCATCGAAGGTCACGAAGAGATCGCCGTCCTCGACAAACGTCCGTGCGTCGAAGGAGCTTAGCGAGATCTTCCGATCTGCATCGTCCTGGAGCACCAATTTGACGACCACTTCGGTTCCCGGTGCCGGCGCCTTGCTGAGGCGGAAGAGCAACTCATCACTCTGACCGACGGGCGCGAAGCCTTCGATCACGGTGGTATCCTGGTCCTCCACGAACTCGCCGGTCTGCGGGTTGAAGCTCCCAGCCTCGATCTGCGTCACAAGCACGCCGGGCGTGTCGTTGTCGCGGACCGTGACTTCGACATTGCGCACCCGGGCGTTGTCGTACGCGTCCACGTTGGACAGGACCGTGTGCTGGGAAACGACGATGCCGTCGCCTTCCGAGCGAGGATCGTCAGGGGCGAAGACGAACACCTCCTGCGCTTGATTCCAGTTGCTCGCGTCGAAGGTCAGAACGACTGCGCGGTTCGGGACCTGCACCGCAACACCGTTGATAACGACAGTGCGCTCGAACGCGACACCGGCAGCGGCGGCAGTACTGCTTGGGACATCGTCGAAGATCTGACGGTTGGTGCCAAGCCAGATGCTGTCAGCGTTTCCATTCGGCAATGGAGACGGGTTCGCAACCGTATCTTCTGCTTCTTCTTGTGATGCGCGGGCGGCGGAGACCGTCACATAGACGATTTGGCCTCCGGTCAACTCCTGCGCCAAGCGCACCGTGTAGCTGTCGGTATCGCCTGGGCCACCTTCCAGAACGGATGTGAAGCCGCCCGATTCCTCGATGACGACGATACCGCTGTCTTCGGAGGCCACATTGTAGTCGAAGCCATCCACGAGCAGACCATCGTAGAGCGCATCGTCAGAGCTGACGACGTGGTTGACGGCGCCTGACGCGCCTTCGAGTTCCTGGGTGACAATGTCTTCAGTCACATCTCCGGTCACGTTGATGACATCGGAGCCTAGGCCACCGATCACGCGGTAGGACACACCGAACGCCGTGGACTGGACGAAAAACTCGTCATCGCCCTCGAGGCCATCAACTTCCACGACCTCGACCGTTGCGTAGCTGACGTTCAGACCAGCGCCAAAGATGCCATCCTCGGTAATGACGATGTCGTCCGCAAACTCGGTCGCAAGGATCACAAGCTTGTCGAAGCCGGTTCCGCCATCGACCGAGACGGGTGCATTCACATTGTACCGGACCTCGTCAGAGTCGCCTCCGGCGCGCACATCGATCGGTCGGTCCGTCGAGAACCCGGCTGCCCCGATGATGGGCTGGGGCAACCCTGTAACCGGATCGAGCACCAGCTCCCCGTTCGCATCGACCAAGGCCAATGCAAACGCCCGGACCTCGAAGATGTCGTTGCCGTCGTCGCCTTCGAGACGCAGTTCGGCCTGGTTGGAGTAGACGCGGAATTCGTCGTTCCCGGTACCGCCATGGGCCAGAAGCGGCGCGTTCGTGCCGGCGCTGAGGAAGCCGCGTGTTGTTGCCACCACGTTCGGGAAGGCGTCCTGCGCGAGCAGGTTGCCGTCGACGGTATTTCGCTTCTGACCGAAGATCTGGCCGATCTGGAAGCTATCGTCGCCTTCGCCGCCGTCCAAAGTCGTGATCACTGTGGCGTCGTCCGAGAAGAACTGATCGTCGCCGCCCAGGCCCAGGACACTCAGTCGTCCGTTCAGGCCGGTGTCATAGCTGATCCGCTGCACTTCCGCGGATGGCTCGTTGCCCTGGGTGATGTCTCGATAGGTGTCGGCGTCACCGTGGATCAGAGCCACATAGCCGGGACGGTTTGCCTCTTCACCCGGTAACGAGGCAGCAGCGCGCAGCAGGAAGATATCGTCGGTAGAGACGGGCTCGCTCTCGCCGCCGTAGATTTCATCTCCGCCGTAGATCTCGTCGCCACCATAGATGTCATCACCGCGAGGATTGATACGGTCGGTGGTGGATTCGAAGCCATAGATGAACGCCTCGTCGACGCCATCGTTTGGAGCTCCGGTATCGAGGATGTTGATGATGTAGTTGCGCTCATCGACCCCATTAGATCCCATCGTGAAGATCTCGTAGGTGTCGGTTGCCGCTTCACCATCCAGCGTGAGCGTATGCAACGCATCCTGGCGGCCCAGCTCGCGCAGGATCTCGAGCTGTGACGGCGATGTCACGGTTGCTGTGTCTTGCAGGTAGTAGACCTGAACGAGGTCCTCGTTCCCGCCGGTCGACAGGTTCGTCTTGGACCCGAGGAAGATGTATCCGTCAGAGCCGAGGCGCGTGCCGCCCGAGTCACCACCGGGGTCGCCAAAGATCACTGTATCCGAGTCCTGCCCGGTCTGGATCTCGGTTGTGAACGCCGGACGCGTGAAGGTCGGACGCAGACCGCCAAGCGGGTTACCGCCTTCGAACTTGCTCCCCGGCCGGAAGACATCAGCACCAGCGATCACGTCGCCCATGATCTGGATGATTGCCCCGAAGTCCGGATCGATGGGCGTGACGTCGCTACGGATCGAGATGTCTCCAGCCGCAATGGTGCGGGAGTTCTGACCGAACAACATGTTGTCGGCACCGATCACCGTGACGTTGCCGGCTTCGGCGAAGATGATGCCGTTCGGAATCTGCCGGTCGGCATCGATGTGGAACGTCGGCGCACGGTTGTTAGACTCCGCAAACCGGGCCGAACCGCTGTTCACCAAGACGAAGTCTTCACCCTGGATTTCGCTGTCGTTGACGCGGATCAGAATGTCCCCGTCGTAGGCATGTGCGAAAGCCATCCTGAGGAAGCCTTCGTTCTCGACGACGTGGATGCCGCTACAGGCCTCGATGGAGACGTCAGCGCCACCCGGGAACAGGAAGATGTTCGGGAGGTTGCGGGAACTGTCGATCTCCAGCGCATTGCTGACCTGACCAACGACCCCGTTTGTCGAGTCCATGTCGATGGCCTGGCCAAAGACGTTTGTCTGACGGTCGGCGCGTGCATCAAGGATACCGCCGTCAGATCGCAGCGAGACATCGGCGAAGTCGGTGCGGACGATGTCCACTTGCATCGGGCCGGTCAGTTCGTCGATGTAGATGCCGTTCTGCTCGGCTGCGATGAAGTCAAAGGCGTTGAGGACGCCGACAACGTTGAACTCGACGCTGGTGTTGCGGTCGACGTTGATCTCAAGGAAGTCGTCGCGATCACCGATACCCCCGCGGATTTCGCCGGTGCCGGATATCATCGTGATGTTCTCAGCAGTGACGTCGATGGTGACGGCGCTGTTGGCATCGGTGATGAGCTCGGGTGAGGTCAGCGTGACGTCGCCAAAGGTCGAATGGATATGTCCAACCTGCATATCACCGACCAGTTCGGTCGCCGTGATGTCGCCGTTGGTGGTCAGGAAGATCTGTTCCGACGCGTCGTCCGACGCCCCACCTGTCCAGTCGACATCTGTGTTGATCCGAAGATCGACGGTTGTCAGCGGGTCGGACAACGGCACGGACGAGCCATACGGGTCCCCGCCAATGGCTCGGGTTGCATAAGTTCTGGGCTCGCCGAACGCTGCTGTCGTGGTCACATGACCAATGTCGATATCGTCACCGGCACGGACTTCGGCGAAGTCCCAAAGCGAGTCGATAACTCGGAAGTCTGTCCCGAAGGCCCGGAGGATGTTTTCGTAGTCTGGTCCGGGATTGACGTCTGGGCGGAAGTGGTTTTCGACCTCCCGCAGATCGACTGTGTCCCCGCGGTCAGCCACCGTGATCTGGCCTGGGTCGATTTCCTCGACACCTTCCCGCATGTCGTTGATGACGATGGAGATATCGTCGCCTGCCAGGATCTGCCGAATGTCCGCGATCTGTGAGAAATTGCCCTGGAACTGATTGTCGGCCCGGTCAAAGTAGAAAAGGTCCAGCACGACGTCGCGCGTCGCGCTCGCCTCTATGTCCGGTTCCAGGACAGTATTTGGCGCAACGCTCGGAGTGACCAGTGGCTCGCCGGCATCCTGCCACCTCACCAGTTCGACATAGAGCGGCGTCCGCGCATTCGAACCGACGGAGCCACCTGAGTCCCCCACCGCCCCGATGGAGCCACCGATCGCGTCCAGATCGATGACGTTGGTACGGATAAGCTCGATGTCGGAGTCAGCATCGGAGAAGATGTTGCCCCGCTCGTTTCGGATCGTCGTGATCCCAAGCGGACTGTCGATGACCCCATCCAGAATGATGTTCGAGTTCGACACGGTTCCGGGCTGAAGGTTCAGGATGTCAATGATTGTCCGGGACCAGGCATTGAAGACGTCGAACTCGAACGTCACCCCAACTGTGTTTGGATCCAGGCCCACATTGTTTGCGGGGTTGTCGACGCCGAGGTTGTTGGTTGGCGGGACGTTGTTCAGCCGAATCTCAATGTCAGCCGGGTCAAACGTCGGTGGTGGCAACATCTCAAGCACTGGATCGATGTCGTTGATGACGAGATCGAGATCCGAGTTGTTCTCGATGTAGACGGTATCGAATGACCGCTGCAGCGTGAACCGGCCGAGGTTACCCCAGATGTTGCTATCCCGGCCGTCGATGTTGTTCGCGAAGAACTCGGCGCTGCCAATGTCGTCATACACGATGTCGTCGAGTACGATCTGCGTGCCGCCCAGAACTGTCCCGACAGTCTCGCCAGTGACGCCGAGAACGTTGATGTTCTCGATCTGCTCGATCACCCGGTCCTCGTTTACGACCAGGATCGGGTCGGGCGCGCCCTTCAGAATGACGTGGGATTCCCAGAAGATGTCACGGTCGACGCTGTTTGTGTTGCTTTGCTCCCGGTCGCCTCCATCACGTTCCGGCCCAATGAAGACACCACCCGCGTCGCCGGTGCCTCTATTGCTAATGTTCTCGACAAGGACATCGACATCGAGCCTGGCCGTGGTCAGAACTGCTTCCCAGTAGCCTTCAACCTTCGCATCTGCCGTGAGATTGGCGATTGAGCGGATATTGGAACTACCACCAATCGCGAACAGATCTGCTTCAGCGTCGGAGCGGTTTGAGGTCTCAGACAGGCGGGCCTGGATCAGGATACTCTCGTTTCCTGTGATGCGCGCCCCGTTTCCGGTACCGTTCCCTTGGATGATCACTTCGCTGCGGTTGCTGATCGTTGTGCGGGCTTCTGCATCCGCACGACCGCCGCCGCCGCGCGACTCCGAGTCCGTCCGGGCATCTGAACGGTTCTTCACGACGTTCGAGACAACGCGGACAGCGTCACCAACGATATCGGTGCTCGTGCCGACGATGATGTCGGCACCTACGAAGCCCGAAATCACGCCAATGCTAGCATTCGCGTCCGCATCTGAGTTTGCGCCAAGACCGCCGCCATCAGCGTTGGCCTCCGACGTGGTATTGTTGTTGACGGTGTTTTGAATCGTGACGTCATCCGCTGCGATCAGATCACCGTTCGTGTTGATCCTGACTCCGTAGTCGAGATCCGAGCGAGCGTTTGAGTCTGCCCCTGCGAAGAGACCGCCGCGGCTCGACTCGCCAAAGCTTGTGACACTGCTGCCTTGCGTTGCCTGAACCGAGATGTCGTCACGGGCGGTGAACGACGCATTTGCACCGATGAACAGAGTACTCCGGTTGCTGCCGGTGGCGCGGCCATCGGCACCGCCGACCGAGACAAGACCGCCACCCGTGCCATTGGCGACGCCGCTTGCACCCATGCCGCTGCTGAGCTCGATCGTCACGTCATTGGCGCTGAAGTTGCCACCGCTGTCGACCGTCAGATCCGTGCGCACTGTATGCGTCGCGTCTGTCCGGGCGCCACCGACTTCAACCAGGCCACCACCGGCACCGGTTGCCGACGAACTGACGATGCCATCGCCAGTGGGTGCACCCGTAAAGCCGACTGCCCCGCCGACGCCCGAGAACGATCCGTTCACGTTGCCAGTGAGATCCAGGACGAGGAACTGTCCCGTTCCCGGCCCGCCATCTTGCAGGTCCAGACCCTGCACCGCAAAGGTGTGGTTGCCGCCGGTCAGGCCATCGTTGTCGAACGAGATTGCACTGCCGCCTTGCGAGTCGGCTAGCTGGAACGACGAGGCATCGCGATTGACCACGAAGTATGCTTGGCCCTCCACCAGACCATCGAGCGGCTCGTTGCGGACATCCCGAAGACTGTGGTCGGCACTGTTGTTGGTCGACCGCGCGATGCTGATAACTTCCGGCGGGACGTAGAAATCGTCATCTGTGTCGCCAGGTGTTCCGTTGTCGTCAATGAAGCCAGTCGGATCCGTGCCGACAGGCGCCAACCTGACGAAGTCAGCATCGAACGCAAAGCCTGGCGATCCACCGAGTGCTGCACCACCGTTTACGATCAGGTATTCGGTCCCGTTTGTGAGCCCGCCGATCGGCGTGCCAGTCGTGCGGTAGACCACCCGGTCGCCAGCTGAGAAGCCGTGGTTCTCGATAAGAATCTGGTTCAAACTGTTGTTGACCGTGACACTACCGTCGTTCTGGTCAATCGAGGCGATGTCGACCGCGCTGGCGTTGAAGACCTGAGCCGGGGTCAGTGTGTAGGTGACCGGTTGTGCGGCATTCGTGAAGCTGTTGGCAGCAGTGACCGTGTCCGCCGCAACGGCTCCACGGTTGACCGAGACGCTGGGCGTCGACTGTCCGATGCTTTGCAGTTTGATGGTGTTCTCATCGACGACAAACACTTCGTAGAGGGTGCCGTTTGACAACCCGTTGACCACGTCGCCTGCGTTCGAGTGGTAGAAGACCCGGTCGCCGGTTTCGAAGTTGTGTCCAGCAATCGAGATCTCGTCCCGGGCGGTGTCGACGCGACTGCTCCCGAACGAGTTGCCAAGGTGAACTGACGTCGCATCGCGGCGGATCACGTTGTACTCGCGGCCCTGCTCGACCCCGCCCGAACTGGTGCCCTCAAAGGTGACTGTAGAGCCGTTCTGCAGCAAATGGTCCAATCCGAAATCGATCGAGTTTGAGGCACCCGGGCTGTTTCCTCCGCTGTTGGAGGAGTTCGTGCTGATCACCGTGCCGTCGGACACTTCCGAGGTGCTGGCACCGTGGTTGGCGCTGAAGGTGAGATCGCCGCCGGCCTCCACGGTGTCTGCGGCCCCAACGTTGAAGTCCACCCGCCCTGTGCCGCTTGCGCTTGGGTTGATGTTTGAGACCTGCACGATACCGCCGCCAGCCGTGCGGGCACGGGTATCGGCGTCTGTCAGTAGGTTCGAGGTCACGTTCACATTGCCAGCTAGCCGCATTACGCTGTTCGAACCCGCGAATGTCAGGTCTTGACGGCTGTTGGTCGTCGACGTGAGCGTACCTCCGGCACCCTGGATGTTCACCGCGCCGCCACCCGTCGTGCTCATGGTTGTTTCGGAGGCTGCAAACGTCTCCAGCGCCACGTTGAGGCTGCCAGCGGCCGCGCTGTTGGTGCCGTTGTCCACATTGCCGAGGAACGAAAGATCGGTTGCGGCTGAGCCATTTCCGGCGTTGGCCGTAGCCGTTCCGGTGCCACCGATGTTCACTGCGCCCCCCGAGCTCGAAGACATCGCCGCGAACGCGGTGTTTGCGTGCTGGCCCCGGATGTTGATGTTTCCGCCGCCGGTGTTGAAGTTGGCCCCAGAGGCGACGTCGATCGACAACGTCGAGTTCGCGTCGACATCGATGTTCGCGTTGGTGACGGCGACCAGACCGCCACCGGTCAGCCGAGCTGATCCTACGGCCCCGCGCGCGTCACCATCGCCTGCAGATTGGCCAAGGAAACCGGCTCCGTTGTGGTTCAGCCGTGCAGTCAAGTTGACGTCTTGAGCGCCGATGATTTCGGCGCCCGTGCCAACGTTCAACTCGACATTCGCGTTGAAGTCCACATCAGCTTGCGCTGTCGAAACTGCGACACCGCCACCGGACGTGGACGTTGCTTCACCTCGGGCCACACCGTCCAGTTCGACGAGCATGTCGAAGCTGCCGGACTGCGTTTCGATCTGCACATTGTTGCCGATCCGGCCGGTCGCGTCTGTGTCGTTCAAAGCCCGGTTGTTGGTATTGGCGATCCCAACCAGGGAGAACGAGGCACCGGAGGATTCCGAACTGACGTCGGTCTCGAGGCTCGCGTCGATATCAACGCCGCCTGCGCCGGTCGTGGTAATCGTCGTACCGCTGCCACCGCTGGCTGCGCCGATCCGGGTGGTGACGCTGCCCGTGTCCTGGACAATCCCGTCAAGGCTTGCGATCGAGACGATAAGCGATCCACCGCCGGCGCTCAGCTGCGCCGCCGCATTGTGGACGGCGTTGGCATCCATCGTCACCGACCGGGCGGTGATCGTGGACCCATCGCCAATGAATGTTTGAGTTGGCGACGAGATCAGCGTCTCTACGTCGGTTGCACCGAAGTTGACCACACCCGCGCCACCAAAGTTGCGGCTCGTCGGCGAAGCCGTGTTCAGGGCGTTCGCGGTCAGGGTCAGATCACCACTCAGGTCGAGCACGACCCGGTTGCCCACGCGGGCCAGGTTGCTGTGCGCGTTGTTCGCAACGATGTCGGTCGTGCTGACATTCGCGATTCCGGCGCCACCGCCCGTGCTGATATCGGACTCAACCTCGACATTCGAGTAGGCGGTCAGCGAGACGTTGCCCGCCGTGATCGATGTATCGTTGCCGACGAAAGACCGTGTTGCCGAGCGTTGGCCGTTTTCGACACCTACTGTCGATGTTGACCGCAGGACGGAGACATTGGCGATGCCGCCACCGCTCCCTACGTTTACAGAGGTATCCGACAGGATTGCAGGATCCCCCTGATTGCCGCCATTCGTCTGAGCGAGGGCGGTCAGGCTTGCTCCACCAAGATCGATGTTGGAGCGGGCACCAACGAAGGCGTCGGTCGTACGGCTCGCAAGCGCATTGGCTTCGACCAGCGTGACTGAAACGCCGAGTGCACCCGAACCCCCGGATACAACGGCCAGAGCCTGAGCCGCCGCCTCATTGGCAAAGAGGTTCACAGCCCCCGCTGTCAGCGTGACCCGGTCGCCGATGTAGGCGCGTGTTGACCCTGAGAGGAACGCGTCGGCCCGGAAGTTGCCGATGCTGGCCAAGATGCCGCCGCCGCCGCCTTCGACTGTGGCAGTCGCAGTGCTGCGGCCGATGGCATCGATGTCAACGCTCTGACGCCCACCGCCTGCAGTCAGCACGGTGATCTCCGCCTGATCCGTGCTTGTCGTAGCGTCGTTGCGACCCAGGTACGCTTCGACCACGTTGTTGGTGATGGCAACCGGTGCAAGGTTCGAGACGTTCACGCCGCCGCTGATGGCGATGCTGAACAGCGAGCCGTTGGCATCGGCGTCGCCATCCGCAAAGAGGCGCAGGCTGGGTCCAACAAGGTTCAGACCATCGTTGCCGAATGCACGCGTTGCACCACCGGCAATCGCCACTGGGGACAGGTCAGTGATACTCACGATGATAGACCCGCCTCCGCTGGACACGCCTGCAGTGGAGTCGATGTCCGAGTATGCGGTTACGTTTGCTGGCGTCTGCGAGTTGGAGAGCGTGATGTTGGCATCAGGATCTCCACCGCCTGTCGTGTTGAGCGATGCCCCAAGATAGGCCTCGGTTACGCCACTCACAGTTGCGAACGCCTGCAGAGCCTGCGCGGTGCCGCCAAACGAGATATCGATGGCAAAGGACGTCGCCGAGGCGGTGTAGACCACTCGGTCACCCGCAGTACCCGCGGTAACGTCCAGTGAACCAGCGTTCACGTCTACGCCGTCGCGCACATATGCGCGCGTCGCTCCGTCCACAGTCGCTCGCGGTGTGAAGTCTGTGAGGCTGTACAGTCCTCCGAACCCGCCGCCGCGTGTACTAGCTGTTGCGGTCATGGTCGCATCGGCATCCACATCCAACACTGCGTTGCCGATGTTGATCGCCGTTGGAACGTTCGACGCAACGCGTCCGTTCTCTGCCCCAGCGAAGGCCTCGGTCCGGCTGGACACGGTGGCGTTAGCCTGACCCGTCGAGACACCTGCTGTCAGTCCCGCACCAATCACCTCATTTCGTGCGATGGCGGTATCGGTGGAGGCCGCAGCGATGTTCAGTCCGCCTGCGTTGACCGTGCCGCCTTCGCCAACATAAGCGAGCGTGAGGCCCGCCACTGTTGCGTTGGATATTGAACCGCCGACGCCAGCACCGAGCGCAAAGCCACCGGAGAAGTTGTCTGCTGTCGCGTTCAGCGTTGCTGTCGCGTTCAGGTTCAGAACCTGGTTGCCCAGGTTGATCTCTGTCGTCTCGGTCGGGGCCTGACCCGCTCGGGTGGCGACGTAGGCTGCGGTCTCACGCGTGATCTCAGCGTCGAAGCGCGCTACGGCAACCCCGGCAATGCCGCCGACAGATACGTTTGTGCCCGTGGGTGTCGCGAAAGCCCCGCTGGTGGCATTGATGTCAAGCGACCCTGCCGACGACACGGTCGACTCGCCATCGATATAGGCGCGGGTGGCACCAGTCACCATGCCGTTCGCGACGATCGCCGCAACCGACAGCGTCGGCGAAACGGCGACGCCGATGATATCGGGATTGGCATGGTGATCGCTGACTGCGTCCACCGTAACAGCGCCAGTGGCGGTAAGGTTGGCATCGCTGGCATACGCTTCCACAACAGAGGCGATGTTCGTGATCGCGTTACCGCCAGCCCCGGCAACTCCGGCAAGTGTCACGGTGACGGCGACGACCCGAACCGTGGTCTGGATATCGTCGCGGTCCTGGCCCGGAAGATGGTTCGATTGAGCAAGGATGTTGATTTCACCTTGCTCTGTGGTGACGTCGCTGTCCTCGATCGAGGCCATGGCATTGGTCGAGACGATGTTCGACCCCAGGGCAACGCCGATTGCAGCGCCCGTCAGGCCTGCTGTGATCGCGACCGCGCCGACTTCGACCAGCGAGCGGACGTCATCGGTGGCCGTGACATCCACACCTGACACCGCGAGAACGTCTGAGTCGTTGTAGATCCGGGCCCGCGCCGTGCGATCTACGTTTGTTTGCCCCGATGCACCTGCCCCGGATGCCGAGAAGCCTGCCAGGGAGATCGATGCGGAGATTGCAAAGGCAACCGGTGTGTTGGTCAGATCGCTGGTTGTCCGTGCATCGACGATCACCGACCCACCCTGTGCCGTCACATCGCTGTTCCCGATGCGGGCAGCTGTCGAGCCAGACAGACGCAGGTTCGAGACGGCGGCTGAAACACCAATGGCACCTGCGGCAAATCCAGCAGCCACTGACACCGAGATCGCGCGCGAGACCCCGACCATCGTGGTGTGGTCCTCGGCTTCGACCGCGACGCTGCCACCTGCGACAACGTTTTCGGCGTCATCCGAGTTGATGATCGATGCATCGACGGTCTGGCTGATCTCGTTGTTCACGACACCTGCTGCGACCGACAGGCTGAAGCCAACGCCCGTGCCTCCGACCGAAAGCCCGATGGAAATGCCGTTTGCCTCGGCGTTCGTGTTGGCGGTCGAGTCTGCCGTCACAGTCACGTTGCCGTCAGCCTGGACCCCGCTTGCATTGATGCGCGCGATCACCCGGCTGCCATAGTCGATGTCGACTTCGCTGATGACGACCGAGCCCGCAGCTGCGAACGTCCCGCCGATTGCGACACTGACCCCAATGCCCAGCGCATCGGCGTCTACGTCCGTCATGTCGTCCGCGTCGACGATCACCGAACCGCTCTCCGCGATCACGGCTGACCCAGACATGATCGAGGCCATCGTCATGCCATCGGCGTTGACCCGTGCGACCGTACCTGTGCCCGCACCGGCGAGAGAGAAGCCGCCCGAACCGGCGAGGCTGATCGACGCCGCGTCTGCGCGCGCATCGATCTCGGCATCCGTTAACGCGCGGAGTTCGACATTGCCGGACCCTGCGGTCACCTCTGAGTCGCCGATGACAGCCCGCGTGTCGGTATCGAAAGTCACCTCGGCAATCGACACCGCAATCGCGATGGCCGCCGCTCCTCCGCCGCTGAAGCTCAGGCTTGCAGCAACGGAGACGACCTGGACGTCAATGTCAGACACATCGGTGGCCGACACGAGGACGCCCTGGCCGCTCGGCAGTACGCCCGATGTGGTCACAGCGGAGTCGTTGATGATCGAGGCTTCGATCTCGTTCGTCATGGTGTTGCGAGAGACTGCGCCTGTGCCGGCGCCGCCAATGGTCAGACCGCCCGACGCTGAAAGTGACAAAGCGGCAGCGACCGCTGTGCTGCTGATTGAAGAGCTGATGTCGCCTTGCCCAACCGGCCGTGTCGTCGTTGCGTTCACGCGTACGGCGTTTGCATCAACGGTTGACCCGTCAATCGTTGCCAGCGTACTCCCGCCGACGACATTCGTCGCTAGCGTGAGCGCGAAGGCAATGTTCACCGAGGCAGCTTGGCTGACACCCACCGAAACCGATGCCGATACAAGGGTCGTGTCGATCTGCGCCGTGTTGAACGCATCAACTGTGACCAGGCCTTCTTCAGCAGTGACCGAGCTGTTGCGGATGCGCGCCTCGGTCGTACTACTGATCGTATTGCGAGCGATCACTGCGGACCCGTCAAGCCCGACGGTCACGCCTGCGGACGCGCCAATAGACAAGGCAACCGCGATGCCGAGCGCATCAATCTGGGCGCTGCCAATCGCGTCGACATCGACACTGCCCGCCGTGACCACAGTGCCGTCCGGGCCTTGCCCCGCTGCATTTCCAATACCGGCAATCGTCTGGCTTCCGATGACGTTCTCGGCCAGCGTGGCAGAGACCGAGATCGTGACGGAGACCGAACTGCTGATCCCGATGCTCGCCGATGCGGATACCAGATCCGCCGTAATGCTTGATGTGTCCGTGGCTCGGAGCGTGACAGCACCGGAAGAGTCCACCGTCGACGCGTTCCGGATCAGGGCTTGGGTCACGTTCGAGGTGACGTTCCGTGCACTGACGCCGGCGCCGGCGCCGCCAATCGTCATGCCACCGCTCGCGCCCAGCGAGAACGCGATGGTAGCGCCGAGGGCGTCTATGGTCGAGTTGTTCAGAGCGAGGACATCAACGCTCGAAGCTGTGACGCTCGAACTGTCGACGATCGCCGACGTTTGACCACCAATGCTGTTCTCAGCCAGCGTCACCGCGATCGTGATATCGACAGACGCCGTGCCCGAGAACCCGACCGACGCTGACACGGTGGCGATGTCCGCGATGATCGTCGACAGATCCGTAGCACTGACTGTCACATTGCTCGCCGCGGTCACGTCGGAGCCTGCGGTGATCGACGCCTCGGTCACGTTCGTCGTCGTGTTGATGGCCCGGACACCGGTGCCGGCCCCGCCGACGGTCAGACCGCCACTGCCACTGACTGTCAGCGCGACAGTCACGGCCAATGCGTCGATTTCAGTGTCCGTGACCGCAGTCACCAGGACGGCGCCGTCGCCCGCCGTCACCGTGGAGTTCTCGATTGTAGCCCGGCTGACCGTCGAGATCGTGTTCTCGGCAACCGTGAAGCTCACCGACAGGCTGACTGCCGCCGAGCCGGAGAAGCTCAGCGAAGCCGATACAGACGCGATGTCCGAGTTGATTTGCGAGGTATCGTCCGTGGACACCGTCACCTGACCGCCGGCTGCAACGGTTGATCCCTCGATCCGCGCCTCGAGGACGTTGGTCATTGTGTTCGAGGCAATGACCCCCGCCACGGCCACGGACGCCGCGAAGTTTCCACCACCCGACAAGCTGAAGCCAATGGCAAGACCTAGCGCATCGATCTCGTTGTCTGACGTCACCTCAGCCGTGACATCGCCCTGGGCGTTGATCGCTGAGCCTTGGATGCGGGCCCCATAGTCCCCGCCGATCTCGTTCTCCGCGAGCGTTACCGCGACGACACCGGACAGCCCCGCGTTGCTGGACACACCGATCGAGGCCGCGGCCGATGCCGTGTCTGACCTGATGGTTGATTGATCGACCACCCGGGCAATCACCTGGCCTGCGGCATCAACGGTCGAATTGAGAATGTCTGCGGCGACTTGGTTAGTAGTCACATTTCGGGCATCGGCGCCCGACCCGGCACCACCAAGGGCCAGGGCACCTGCGCTTGCCGAAAGGGAGAACGACGCGGCCACTGCCGTGGAAACAATTGAGTTCTCGGCGCGGGTATCGACTAGAACTGTTCCGGCACCACCGGCGGTGGTGACGCTTGAATCGAAGATACCTGCTCGGCTCTGACCGCTGATCTCGTTCTCTGACAACGTCACCGCGACCGACAACGCGCCGGAGATGCTGCTGGCAGCCGACACTGTGACGGTTGCTGCGACAACGGTCGCTGTGATCGCCGCGTTGTCGTCCAGATCCAAGACGACCCCGCGTGAGGTGGTTTGGGCGCCGTTCTCGATCACGGCCTGGGTAGAGCCGCCGATCGAGTTCGTTGCAGAGGCAAGACCCAGCGCACCGGCAAACGCCACTGTGCCGCTGCTGGCCGAGACTGCGACGCCCACAGCGACTGTCGCCGCGGTGATCGTGCTGTCGGCAATTGCATCGACCATGATGAAGCCATTGACGTCGACCACCGAGTTGTCGATCCCCGCGCGCACCGCGCTGGTGATCGTGTTGGTCGTCAGCGATGCGGCACCAGCAAGCGAGATGCTCACGGTGCCCGACCCGGCGCTGACGGACGCGGCCACAGCGACAAGTGTCGCGGAGATCGTGCTGTCGTTGTCGGCCAGCATGGTCAGGGGACCGCCCGTCAAGACGGATTGTCCGTCGGCGGCATCGGCATCCTCGATGACGGCTTGCAGCGCGCCGCCGATCGAGTTGGTCGCCTGGGTGACACCCACCGCGCCTGACAGCGAGAACGTGCCACTGCCAGCCGTGATGCTGACGGATGCGCTCACGCCGGTGGCCGTGATGGCCTTCTCGGACGTGGCGATGACGCTCATGGATCCACCGGACTCAGCGGAGGAATCCAGCACATGCGCCCGTACATCGTTGTCGACGACGTTCGTGGCAA
>JBCCDA010000048.1:0-31476 GCA_039033215.1 Pseudomonadota bacterium
CACTCGAAGCGCGACGCTTGCATCACGGCCAGCACGCCGCATAGTCAAACCAACAAGATGAGCCAAACTCTCTCTTAGTTCAGGCCGCAATTGGTCCCAAAAACTCTGACGACGGACAGGGTGCGACTGCGATCGTCCTAGTCTACCTTCGAGTCTACGGCTCTTGATGTGGACATCTGGCTGCCCCAGAGTTACGTCGACTCAGAGGCGGCATTCTGTTTTTGCGCTGGAACAGGTTGCTTACGCTCTGTGATCATGTCTCAGCATTCCTTGGTGATTGCGTTTCGTGCAGAGTGATGTTACCCACCAGCGCATTGAGGAATTACTGCCGTATCGTGTTGATAACAATAGGAATTTCGTGTGCGGGCGTTGTGTAGTGGTAAGACCTCAGCCTTCCAAGCTGATGACGCGGGTTCGATTCCCGCCGCCCGCTCCAGAATTCTTTCGCCGACCAATCACCTACTATGAGTTCACTATGGTTTTCATAAGGCGTTGATTTAAAATGACTTTTAAGCATTCAATCCACAGCGTCCAAGCTGATGACGCGGGGTCGATTCCCGCCGCCCGCTCCACCCACTTCAGTTGATGGCTGCGGCGTCTTACAGGGGCAACGCATTGAGAATGCCGCAGCACCTTGAACGATGAGATGTTTTGAGCGTTTGCGGGTTCAATCTGACCAACAGCGTGGTCCAACCTCACAGCATAGACGCTCAAGGCAACGTGACCTTCGATAGCTGCGGAAGGCGGGAGAGGTTTCGGGCGGCACTCTCCAGAGCTACCAGGTTGGAGGTTGCCGTCGACTTGCTTCGGCCTGGACACAGTTGCCGCGTGGGTTTGGCGTCTGAGCTGATGGAACCCTGCTCCGAACTCGTTCCATTCATCGTCGAACGTTTCGGGATGGTCTGAGTTTTGCCGCACTAGGAATATCTGCTCAGAGTTCTGGATACGGGCACGAGTGTCGCCCATGAGGCGTTCAGCCACCCTCGACGGAACCGGCCGCTGGCGACTTCGATGTAACGCATTGTCGACGATTGACCGGGCATCGAGAGACGGCTGTGAAGCGCACCATAGGTCCGTCTTCTATGCTTTGGACCGTGCGGTCCTGAGACTGAGAAATTTTCAGCGAAGCGGGGCAACTCTGGCGGAGACGCTGTGATTCACCCAGACCAAGCCAAGATGGCTGTATGTAAGCTGAGGATCCTGTTCTCCAAAGTCTGCGACAGTCGATGCCAAGCATCAGCGGTAGACGGCGATAGGCACCTGACAGGCACGTATCAGTTCAGACGTCGTGCTTCCGATGACCAATGTCCGCAGCCGTGAGTGCCCATAGGCGCCCATCACCAGCAAATCCACGTTTTCGGTCGCAACTGCGTTTGCGATGACTGTATCGGGTGGCCCCGGTTCCAGCCGCGTCATAGCCGCAAGCCCCGCGGCGTCCAGTTGCGACTTCGCGCGATCCAGTGACGTGGACGCGGAGTCGGTTCGGTCGCCCGCCGTCAGGATCAGGATCTCCACACCCTGGTACAAAGGCGAGCGCGAGATCTCGTCGATCGCCTTGAGCGAACTCTTGCTACCATCAAAGGCGACCAGCGCGCGCTGGATCGACCGAAATGCGCGCGACGCGATCAGAATCGGACGCTGAGACGATCGCACGATGCGCTCCAGGTTCGACCCGAGGTGCAGCTTGGCAAAATCAGCGGCCTCGCCTCGTTTGCCGACGACCACGTAGGCAGCACCGTCCTCGCGTTCATGCAGTGTAGGAACAAGATCACCATGCCGGAGCGCCTGCGTGACATCCGACACACCGGCGCTCTCGAGGCGGCTCTTTGCCTCGTCGAGGACCAGCCATGCCTCCTGGTGCAGGAGCTTCGCACGCTCGGCGTCCAGTTCGGCCAGTTCCTCCAGCAGCTTGCGCCGCGCTCCAGCGACGATTCGGCCGGACCGGTCGGACGCTGTGGCCTCACGGCGGCCAAGAACCTGCAGGAGCTCGACACCCAGACCTGTGCGCCCGGAGAGCCACGCTGCATGGTCGATCACGCTGTCGACGTAGACCGAACCGTCCACGCATGCCAGAATCTTGGACATCCTCTTCCCCCTTAATGGCTCATGAGGTTGTCGAACGCGCCCGGCTTGTCGTGCACCGCAAGCTTATCGACGATGGTCTCGCTAGCCTTGTTCAGACCGATGATCTCGACGTCAGCACCCTCCCGCCGAAACTTCAAGACCGCATTGTCCAACGCGGCAACGCTGGAGATGTCCCAGATGTGCGCGTTGCTCAGGTCGATGATCACGTGTTCCAGCGCTTCCCGGAAATCGAACGCACTCGTGAAATCCTCGCTGGAGGCGAAGAAGAGCTGCCCCTCGATCACGTATCGCCGCGTTCGTCCGTTGGCAGATAGCTCCGAGTGGACGCGGAAAATCTGGGCAATCTTCCCCGCAAAGAACAGGCCAGACAACAGCACACCGATCAGCACACCGATGGCCAGGTTGTGGGTCGCAACCACGCCCACGACCGTGGCAACCATTACCGTGTTCGAGCTGGTCGGATGCTCGCGCAGCTTCTGCAGCGACGACCAGGAAAACGTGCCGATCGACACCATGATCATGATCGCTACCAGTGCCGCCATTGGAATGATCCCCACCAGGTCACCCAGGAACACCACCAAGATCAGCAGGAAAATGCCTGCGCAGAAGCAAGAGAGCCGCCCCCGGCCGCCCGACTGCACGTTGATGATCGATTGTCCGATCATTGCGCATCCCGCCATGCCGCCGATGAAGCCGGTGGCGACGTTCGCTACGCCCTGCCCGACGCATTCGCGGTTCTTGTCCGACTCCGTGTCCGTCAGCTCGTCGACGATCGATGCCGTCATCAGCGATTCCAAAAGCCCGACCACCGCAACAGCCACAGAGTAGGGCAGGATGATCATCAACGTCTCGAACGTCAGGGGAATATCCGGCAGAAGAAAGACAGGTAGGGTATCCGGCAACGCGCCCATGTCGCCGACGGTGCGCAGGTCCCAGTCGAACAAGACCGCCGCACCCGTGAGCACAAGAATGCATACCAGCGGCGCGGGTACGGCCTTGGTGACAAGCGGCAGCAGATAAAGAATCGCGAGCCCGGCGATGACCAGCGGATAGGTGAGCAGAGGAACGCCAATCAGCTCGGGGATCTGAGCCATGAAGATCAGGATAGCGAGTGCGTTGACAAAGCCCGTCATGACCGACCGCGAGACAAACCGCATGAAACGGCCAAGCTTCAGAACACCCGCGAAGACTTGGAGGACACCGGCCAAGACGCTGGCCGCCAGCAGGTACTGCAGGCCGTGCTCCTTGACGAGAGTGACCATCAGGACTGCCGTTGCCGCTGTCGCTGCCGAAATCATGCCCGGGCGTCCACCGACGATCGCTGTGATCACTGCAATCGAAAATGAGGCGTAGAGTCCGACTTTCGGATCGACCCCCGCGATGATCGAGAACGCGATAGCCTCTGGGATCAGCGCCAGCGCAACCACGAGGCCGGCGATCAAGTCTGCCCTGACATTTCCCATCCATTCTACGCGCAGCCGGCTCCAGTCCAGATAGTTCATTGCCAGATTGCTCCTGCAGGATCGGATGGACTGTTCCCCTCGGCCGTCCCGAATCCAGTTGTCAGCGGACAGGATCGAATCGAGGCTCCCTCGCACGGCAGATGGACGGTGTGGGACCGAGGATCACCACGTGTCATCCGCGCCTGTTCAGGATGTTCCGAGAGCGTATACATCGGATTGCTGTTTGTCCCTATGCGACCGTCGCACTCACCAGGACTGACCACCTGTCGATCGTCTACGGAAGTCTGCGGTTCTGCCAACGGCCTTCCGACCACTCAACGGACCACGACTTCCCACGTCTGGTTCTGCAGCGGAACCGTCCGCATCGGCAGATTGACGGTGTGCAGGGCTGAGGCTCACTCAGGGTACGGTCAATGATCCAGAGTGGGCCCGTGACGAAGGACGATTCCTGCTTGTTGCGCCGCAAGATGGACAGCGCATTTGCGGGTGTTAAGGTCCGGCATACAAAACCGGCCAAAGGGAGGATCGAACATGAACAAACTCACCCGCTTTTTGCTACCCGCTACGGTTGCGGCCCTTGTTGCAGCTCCTGTCAGTGCGGACACCTTCGTTCGAATGGTCTCGGGCCCATCGGGGGGGTCCTGGTATCCATTGGGTGCCAAGATCATGCAGGTACTGGAAGAGAATATTGACGGCATTGCAACGTCGAACACATCTGGCGGCGGCATCTCGAACGTGCTCTCCGTAAACGGCGGCGACGCCGAGGTTGGGTTCTCGTACGCCCATACGACCGCGAACGGGTTCAACGGCAAGGGCAAGTTCTCGAAGGCCCAACCGGACGTTCGCCACTTCGCAACGCTCTATGGGTCGATGTTCCAGGTCGCCGTGCGCGAGGACAGCGACATCCAGACCTTCGAGGACATGGCCGGCGCCAACATCAGCCCCGGCAAGGCCAAGTGGACGGGCACGGCCTTCGCCGAATCCATTCTGAGCCACTACGGCATCACCTTTGACAGTATAAAGGCGAACGGCGGCACGGTTCACCACGTGAACTACACCGAATCCGTGGCGCTCATGAAAGACGGCCACATCGACGTCTTCATGGCAGCGACCAACATGCCCCAAGCGAGCTTCCTGGAGTTGCAGCAATCTCCCGGTATCCGCTTTATCGGCCTGCCCATGGAAGACCAGCAAGCGATCATAGCCGCCAACCCCGGCTTCATCGAAGGCACGATGCCCGCCGGCGTCTACGAGTCCGTGACCGAGGACATCAACTCGCTCGGCATCGTCGTCAACATGGTCGTGCACAAGGACCTCCCGGAAGAGCTGGTCTACAACATGTGCAAGGTCTTCTGGGCAAACCACGGCACATTTGCCGAGGTCAAATCGGTCTGGAACCGGGTCGAGCAAGCCAAGGCACTGGATGGCGTTGCCATCCCCGTCCACCCGGGTGCGCAACGCTGCTACGACGAGCTTGGCGTCACCGGCTAAGCCACTCTCCTGAGCCACGCGGACCCTCCCCCCTTGCGGGGGAGGGCAAAGGGGGCCGTGCATGACCGATACCACCATCTCCGAGCCCAAGGGCGTTCTCGACTATCACGAGAAGCAGGAACTCGGCTTCCTCGAGCGGTTACTTCTCGATCGGCGCGTGACAGCGCTCAACACCCTGCTGTTCTTCTGCGCGACGATCTCCATCGGGCTGGCGATGTTCCACATCTTCGTGTCCGTGTTCGGCACCCCGGAAGGGAGATCCTTCCGCTCGGTCCATCTCACGGTCATGCTGACCCTTGCCGTGCTGATGTACCCACTGTTTCGCAAGACCATGCGCGACCCGGTAATCATCGCCGGCGATCCGCGCAACGCAGTTCGGATTACCGGCCTGGTGATTGATCTGGTGCTCGTGGGATTGGTCCTCTTTGTACAACTGTGGACGATCTGGGACATCAACGCCTTCCACATGCGCTTCGGCGAGAAGGCCCTGCCCGACCTGATTGTCGGTGGCATCATGATCTTCCTGGTGTTCGAGGCGACACGCCGCGCGGTTGGCTGGGCGATGGTGATCATCACCGGGTTCTTCATGTTCCACGCGCTCAACGCGCACCACTTCTTCGGGTTCTTCTACGGCCCACCCGTGCGATGGGGAAAGTTCGTCGATACGCTCTTCATGTCGTCGGATGGGATCTTCGGCATCCCCCTTCATGTCTGTGCGACGTACATCATCTTGTTCATCATCTTCGGGGCTGTGCTGATCCGTTCAGGTGCGGGCAAGTTCTTCATCGACCTCGCAGTGTCCCTGACGGGGCACAAGATCGGCGGCCCGGCCAAGGCATCAGCGGTGGCATCGGGTTTCATGGGCACAGTGTCGGGATCGGCCGTGGCGAACGTCGTCACCACCGGGTCATTCACCATTCCGCTCATGAAACGCGTCGGCTACCGGCCGAAGTTTGCCGCAGCCGTCGAAGCCTGCGCCTCTTCGGGCGGGCAGATCACGCCGCCGATCATGGGCGCGGCTGCGTTCATCATGGCCGAGTTCCTGGCCGTTCCCTACACAACAATCATCATCGCCGCCGTGATCCCGGCTATCCTCTACTTCGCGACCGTCTACTTCATGGTGCATCTCGAGGCGGAGAAGCATGGCATCGGCGCCATCCCGAAGGAGGAGTTGCCCCAGACCTGGGATGTGCTGCGCCGCGGGTGGCACCTGCTGATCGCGCTCCTGATCCTGATCGCGTTCCTGCTCTACGGCTATACGCCGATGAAGTCGGCCTTCTTCGGACTGACGGCGCTGATCGTGCTGAGCTTCGTGAACAAGTCGACGCGCATGAGCCCGGTCGACATCCTGGCCGCGCTCGAGGCTGGGGTCCGGGCCACGGTTCCGGTCTCGATCGCCTGCGCGTGCGCTGGCCTGATCATAGGGTCTGTCTTCGTCTCGGGGCTGGGGCTGAAGTTCACGCAATCGGTGATCGAGATCGCCGATGGCAGCCTCCTGATCCTGCTCGCGCTAACCGGAGTTGCTTCGATAATCCTCGGCATGGGGATCACCACGACGGCAGTCTACATCACCGTCGCTGCGCTGATCGTCCCGGCGCTGGTCCGTATCGGGGTGGAGCCAATCGCCGCGCACATGTTTGCCTTCTACTTCGGGGTCGTCTCCTCGATCACACCGCCTGTGGCGCTCGCGGCATTCGCAGGGGCCGCGATTGCCAAGACGCCACCGATGGCCACAGCGGTCGAGGCAACACGGGTCGGGGTCGCCAAGTACCTGGCCCCGCTGATCTTCGTCTATAATCCGTCGCTGCTTTTTGTTGGTCCACTGTGGATGACAGCCATCTCGTCCGTGCTTGCGCTTGCGGGCCTCTGGGTTCTCTCCATGGCGCTCGAGGGATGGTACCGTGATGCGCTCAACGGCGCCCAGCGAATGCTGCTGCTCGCCTCCGCCGTGCTCCTGCTGTGGCCGCCGAACATTGAACTCCTGGCGATCAACGGCTGGTTCGCGTCAGTGATCGGCGCCGGGTTGGGCGCGCTGATCATCGTGCCGCGGATCTTGGACGCTCGGGCACTTGCTGCAGGAACAAGCCGATGAAGGGGATCTTTCTAGGACCATTCATCCACTGGATGCTCATCGCCGTGCTGGCCGGGCTCGGCTGGGTGGCGGGAACCGAGCGGTTCCACGTGATTGACTTCAACACCTTCATCCTGCTGGTGTTGGCGGCAACCGTCCTTGCAGTCGTTCTGGTCATCAAGACGTCGGCGCCCGGTCAACAGGTGACCCGGGATCCATTGGAAGACGAGTGACACTATCCCCGATCACCGCGCGCCCAGCGTTTGTTGAGGTGTCGCTCGTGCGATGAGAAACCATGCGCACCTGACCACAGCGACGCGACAACCAGTCAAGCGGTGCTGCGCAGGCTCTCGTAACTTACCATGACGTGCTCGCGGTAGGCGGGCCGGTCGGTCAGTCGTTTGTAGTAGGCATCCAGGTTCGGCGTCTCTGCCTTCGGGAACTCCAGTGTCATGTAGCGGTAGAGCACATGGCCGGCCACGACATCGGCGAAGCAAACATCCTCGCCGCCGAGGAACTGTCCCTCCGCCAACCGCGCATCCAGCCGCGGCATCAGTTTCGCCAACGCTTCCGCTCCCGCCGCGACCACCGTCATGTCCCGACGTGGCTCGGGTGTGCGCACGAGGTGCCAGAAGATCTTGTAGATGAGCTCCGGCGACACCGAGGTCTTCGTCCACTCGCCCCACATGTCCAGACGGGCCCGGACCGCGGGATCGGACGGCCAGAAGGTCTCGGACCCGTACCGCGCCCCCAGATAGCGCACGATCACCGGACTTTCCCAGAGCACCACATCGCCGTCCTCCAGAACCGGGATCAAGCCGTTCGGGTTCTTGGCGCGGTACTCGGGCGTATCGGTGCCACCGAAACTCCCGCCCCAGTCAACGCGCTCGACCGGCTGACCCACTTCTGCCGCCGCCCACATCGCCGTCTGTACGTTCGACGAGGTCGCCCGTCCCCAGATCTTCAGCATCGCTCGTCTCCGATTGGTTGCGGCACTCTTGCCCCCACGCTTCGCAGCGTCAAGTTCCCAACAGGGCAAGCCCTCGCTTCCTATTGCACCGCTGTGTGACGGACCTAACTGAGGTGTTGCCGCACGCCCAACCGGAGGGTTAGTGTCCGGGCGAAGAAGACCGGGGAGGCACTGATGGAAATGTCGGGTGAGCGTGTGATCGCGGCGCCCCGGGCGACTGTCTGGGCGGCGTTGAACGATCCTAAGGTCCTTCAGGCCTGCATCCCAGGATGCGAGGAGGTCGAGAAGATCTCGGACACCGAGCTTACCGCGAAGGTCACGCAGAAGGTTGGCCCGGTGAAGGCGAAGTTCACCGGCCAGATCGAGCTGACCGATATCGTGGAGGGCGAGAGCTACCGCATCCAGGGCTCGGGCAAGGGGGGAGCCGCAGGCGGCGCCTCCGGCGGCGCGGCGGTGCGGCTGGAAGACGTGCCCGAGGGCACCAAGCTCTCCTACGACGCCGAGGCAAAGGTCACAGGCAAGATCGCGCAACTGGGCGCGCGCCTGATCGACGGCTTTGCCAAGAAGATGGCGGATCAGTTCTTCACCCGCTTCCAGGAGGTGGTCGAAGGCCCGCCCGAGGAGGCCGAGCCCGATGCGCCCACGGCCGACGGCGAGGTCCCGGCCGAAGAGAAGAAGAGCCTTTGGAAACGCATAACCGGCGGCTGAGCCGGGCTAATCGACGACTAGGGAGACTAAAATGGCGACAGTATCCATGACCGTGAACGGCAAAGCGGTCTCGGGAGAGGCAGAGGGCCGCACGTTGCTGGTGCAGTTCCTGCGCGAGGACCTCAGCCTGACCGGCACGCACGTGGGTTGTGACACGTCACAGTGCGGCGCCTGCGTCGTGCATGTGAACGGCGAAAGCGTGAAGGCCTGCACCATCTTCGCGCAGGCCTGCGAGGGCGCCGAGGTGACCACCATCGAGGGCATGGCGAACCCGGACGGCTCGCTCGGGGTGCTGCAGCAGGCGTTTCAGGACAACCACGGCCTGCAGTGCGGCTTCTGCACGCCCGGCATGGTGATGTCGGCGGCCGACCTTCTGCAGAAGAACGCGAACCCGTCCGAGATGGAGATCCGCGAGTGGCTCGAGGGTAACCTCTGTCGCTGCACCGGCTACCATAACATCGTGAAGTCCATCCAGGCCGCGGCGGCGACGATGTCGGGTCAAGCGACAGCAGCTGAATGAACCCAGCATGAGATCATTCGTAATACCCTTTTTTGCTGCCCTTGTTGTCGGGGTCGTAGTGTACGGCGCGGTGGGTCAATTGGTGGTCCATCACCTGGACATTGATGCTAGCATGAAAGGTGGGATGATCCTGTTAGCCGGCGTCGTTGCGTTCGCGTTGACCTTTAACTTCGCGAAAGTCCGACTTGGAAGGAGCAGTGATTGAGCCCCGAGCTTTACTGGATGGCGGCCACCGCGGTGGCTACAGCGCTGATGTGGGTGCCGTACATCCTGGGGTTCATCACGACCCAGGGACTGGTGCCTGCGCTGACCGCGCGGGTGGGTGACGACGTGGGCGAGCTTGGCTGGTGCCAGCGCGCCCAGCGCGCGCATTTGAACGCCATCGAGAACCTCGTGATCTTCGCACCCCTGGCAATCGGCGTTCACGTGGCTGGCGCCGGGACCGAAACGACCGCACTGGCCGCCATGGTCTACTTCTGGGTGCGGATCGCGCACTACGTCATCTACACGCTGGGCATCCCGGTGATCCGCACGCTGATCTTCGCAGTGGGTGTGATCTGCCAGCTTGCCCTCGGCTTTGCCCTTCTGGGGGCAGTGCCGGCGTCCGCCTGACGGACGCCCAATAAATGATAGCGGGCACCAGCCCGGCAACGCACGACGACATAGGGAGAACCACATGCCTAAGGACGCAGGTATCGGCGCAAGCTCAAAGCGCCGCGAGGACATCCGGTTCCTGACCGGCCAAGGTCAGTACACCGACGACATCAACCGCCATGGCCAGACTTATGCCTACATCCTGCGGAGCCAAGTGGCGCACGGGGTGATCAATTCCATCGACACGACCGAGGCGAGCGCGATGCCCGGCGTCGTACGCGTCTTCACCTCAGCCGACATGGAGGGCCTTGGCGGTGTTCCGTGCGGCTGGCAGGTGACCGACAAGAACGGCGAGCCGATGAAGGAACCCGCGCACCCGATCTTGGCCTCGGGAAAGGTCCGCCATGTGGGCGACCCGGTCGCCGTGGTCGTGGCCGAGACGCTGGAGCAGGCGCGCGATGCCGCCGAGAAGATTGACCTCGACATCACCGAACTCCCCGCCGTGATGAACATGGCAGACGCCCTGAACGGCGGTACGGCGGTCCATGACGATGTGCCAGACAACATGTGCTTCGATTGGGAGTTCGTGGCCGAGAACAAGGATGCCGTGGACGCCGCCATTGCTGGGGCGCACCACGTCACCACGCTGGAGCTGGTGAACAACCGCCTTGTCGCAAATCCGATGGAGCCTCGTGCTGCAATCGGTGACTATGACCGCGGCACCGGCGAGCACACGCTCTTCACGACATCCCAGAACCCCCACGTCATCCGCCTGCTGATGGGCGCATTTGTCCTCAACATCCCCGAGCACAAGCTTCGCGTGGTGGCACCGGACGTCGGCGGCGGTTTCGGGTCGAAGATCTATCACTACGCCGAGGAGGCGTTCGTCACCTGGGCCGCGGCCCAGATCAACCGTCCCATCAAATGGGTTGCCGACCGGTCGGAGGATTTCATCTCCGCCGCCCAGGGTCGCGATCACGTGACGAAGGTGGAACTGGCCATGGACGCTGAGGGGCACTTCCTCGCGCTGCGGTGTTCCACCTTGGCGAACATGGGGGCGTACCTCAGCACCTTCGCGCCCTGCGTGCCGACCTGGCTGCATGGGACGCTGCTAGCGGGGAACTATAAGACGCCGCTGATCTTTACGAACGTCAAGGCCGTCTTCACGAACACCGTGCCGGTCGATGCCTATCGCGGCGCCGGTCGGCCCGAGGCGACGTACCAGCTGGAGCGGACCATCGACAAGGCGGCCCGCGAGATGGGGATCGACCCGATCGAACTTCGTCGCCGCAACTTCATCCAGCCGGATCAGTACCCCTATGCCACCCCTGTCGCGGTCGAGTATGACACCGGCAACTACGACGCCACGATGACCAAGGCCGCGGACATGGCAGATGTTGCGGGCTTCCCGGCGCGGAAGGCCGCGTCGGCTGCGGATGGCAAACTGCGGGGGCTGGGTATCTCCAGCTACATCGAGGCGTGCGGGATCGCGCCCTCCTCGCTGGTCGGTGCCCTCGGCGCCCGGGCCGGCCTATTCGAATGCGCGACCGTGCGGGTGAACCCGACCGGCAATATCTCGGTCTTCACGGGCTCGCACAGCCACGGCCAGGGTCACGAGACGACGTTTGCCCAGGTGGTCGCCGACATGGTCGGCTGCGACGAGAGCGCCATCGACATCGTGCACGGCGACACCTCGAAGATCGCCTTCGGGATGGGCACCTACGGGTCGCGCAGCCTCGCGGTCGGCGGCTCGGCCATCGTCAAGTCGGTCGAGAAGATCATCGCGAAAGCGTCCAAGATCGCGGCGCACCTGATGGAAGCTTCGGCCGATGACGTGGTCTTCGCGGACGGGCAGTTCACCGTGAAGGGCACGGACAAGTCCGTCGCCTGGGGCGATGTCTGCCTGACGGCCTACGTGCCGCACAACTTCCCGCACGATCAGCTGGAGCCAGGGCTGGAAGAGACATCCTTCTACGACCCCGCCAACTTCACCTACCCGGCGGGCGCCTACATCTGCGAGGTCGAGGTCGACCCCGACACCGGTGTCGTCGAGGTGCAGAACTTCGTGGCCGCCGATGACTTCGGCAACGTCGTCAACCCGATGATCGTCGAAGGCCAGGTCCACGGTGGATTGGCCCAGGGGCTGGGCCAGGCGCTGATGGAGCACGCAGTCTACGACAAGGACGGCCAGATCGCGTCCGGATCCTTCATGGACTACGCCATGCCGCGCGCGGCCGACTTCCCGATGTTCGAGGTCGACCACAGCTGCAATACGCCGTGCACGCACAATCCGCTGGGCGTAAAGGGTTGCGGCGAGGCAGGGGCCATCGGCTCGCCCCCCGCGCTGGTCAACGCCGTCGTGGACGCGCTGGCCGACAAAGGTGTGACTCATATCGACATGCCGCTGACGCCACAACGCGTCTGGTCTGCGATGAACGGCTGACGCGTCGGGTGCATAGAACAACGTATCCTACCCCAACTGGGAGAAGACCATGTACAACTTCGACTACGTGAAACCGGGCTCTGTCGACGAGGCCGTGGCGGCCCTTGCCGACGAGGACGCCATGCCGATCTCGGGTGGACAGACACTGATACCCACGCTGAAGGCGCGCCTTGCCATGCCTTCCGCGCTGGTGGATCTGACCGCCGCCGTGCCTGCCGGCGTTATGACCGACCGTGGCGGCACGGTGCACATCGGTGGCGCTACAGTCCACGCAGTGGTGGCCAAAGAAGCAGGTGGTGTGCCTGGGCTCGCAGACCTTGCAGCACACATCGGTGATCCGCAGGTGCGCAACAAGGGCACGATTGGCGGCAGCCTTGCCAACAACGACCCGGCTGCGTGCTACCCGGCTGCCGCTCTCGCATTGGGCGCCACGATCAAGACCAACAAGCGCGAGATTGCGGCAGACGACTACTTCCAAGGCATGTTCGACACCGCGCTGGAAGAAGGCGAGATCATCACGGGGGTCGAGTTCCCATCGAGCCACTCGACCACAGCGGCGGTCCACGCCGGTAACTACCAGAAGTTCGTACAGCCCGCGTCCCGCTTCGCGCTGACCGGGGTCTACGTGGCCAAGTTCTCGGACAGCGTCCGCGTGGCCGTCACGGGTGCTTCAGAAAGCGGCGTCTTTCGTTGGACGGCGGCTGAAGAAGCTCTCAGCGCCAACTTCAGCCCGGATGCCGTGCCGGCCGCACCCTCGGCCGATGGCATGATAGGTGACATCCACGGCACACCGGAGTACCGGGCCCACCTTGTACATGTGATGACCAAGCGAGCTGTCGCCGCTTGCGTTTGAACCACATACGCTGAACCAGATGAGAACGGGGGCGGTCACGGCGGCCGCCCTTTTTCGTTGCCAATGGCATGCCATACCCTGTTGTCGAGCATGTTCGGGCCTCTGGACAGGAAACCTACCCCGCTCGCTCTTGGCGGACCGGTTCTGCGTCGTGGTGTTCTTTGCGGTATCGCCACCAGCTTCCCAGAGCTTGGAGGTGCAAGCCCGTTCTGACTGCTCGGTGTCTGCGGTGAGTTGGATGCTGTGCCTTGGCCTCCGCCAGGGAGCCAGGTCCGCGATTGCGCACCTGCGGCGAAACGCAGAGTTCCTTTGCGGCGCAGTGGTATGACGTGTATGAACAGACCATGAACGCAGCCGTTATCTCCTTTGATGCGACGCATCTTACGCTGATGCCCAGCGGTGCGCTCTGGTGGCCAGATGAGCGGCTCCTGGCAGTCGGCGATCTGCACCTCGGCAAGGCGGAACGCATCGCACGCCGCGGTGGGGGCATGCTGCCACCCTACGAAACCCGCGACACCCTGGTTCGGCTTGAGATGGTTGTCCGCGCCACTAACCCCGCAATCGTTGTCTCGCTTGGCGACGCATTCGACGATCTTGGTGCAGCACGCGCCCTGGATGATGACGTGCACGAGATGATCTGTCGTCTCGCCGCCGGACGTCGCTTCATCTGGGTAGCGGGGAACCATGACCCTGGTCCTGTGGACCTCCCGGGCACCTGCCTCGCCGAGCTAAGCCTGGGCTCGCTCAGCTTCCGCCACATCGCAGACCGAACCGCCGGGAGCGGCGAAATCTCGGCCCACTACCACCCCAAATTCAGGAGTCGATTGCGGGGCCAGTATATTGCGAGGCCCTGTTTCATAGTCGGCAACAGCCGGTTGATCCTTCCCGCGTTCGGGACATACACCGGCGGTCTCGACGCAACTTCCCCGGTGTTCGAGCGGCTCATGGGGCCTGAACCCGTTGCCTACCTGACAGGCAAACGTATCACCAAGTTACCCTTACGATTGCCCGCCTGACCTCTGCACCTCGAGCAATGGCGGCGTTTTCCGGGTATACTCGGCCGTACCCTCGGCGACGGATGCGCTCGCCAAGATGAAGCAATGCACGATCTACTGCGACGTTTCGAACGCCGTTTGCGGAGGCTCATGAACAAGCACGGCACCTACTCGTACCAACAGGCGATTTGGGGAGTTCCGGTAACGGGGGGACTGAAGCCCCCCGGTGGCGGCGATCGGTTGGAGGCCTGCGCCCGATGCTCATGCAGACTTCAGCAGTGTCCGCTTCCCGGCAGACGGCTCAAACGCGTGCTACGGTCAGCCGTACGGAGGGGAACGAGCCGGCAAGAACAGGCCACCGAACTCATGGTTTGAGCATTGTTTTGCCGACAGAGTGGAACATTCAAAGTACGCGCGGATGCCCCAGAAGGATGCGTTCTCACTTCGTTCTAATTATGGCGCAGTTTTAGCAGTTTTAGGTATATTCCTGATAAGAACATTTGCGGAACAATTAACTGGGCAATGCCGAACCGTCCCGCTCAGACAGCCTCACGCAGCAATATGATTGCACCCGCCGCGAAAGTCATGCCGATCAAGAGCCAGCGAAACTGTTGATTTCCAAGCCGCTTGAACGTCCAGATCCCCGCCTGCGCCGATAGCATGGTGACTGGCAGTGCCACCGCCATGATCATCAGCGTGTCCCAGTCGTAAACTCCCTCCCAGGCGAGCATGATTGCGGACGTGCCAAGGATGTTCAGGTTGTATGGCTGCAGGACGGCGCGTGTCTGCTCCTTGGTCCAGTCGCGCATGGCCAGCCACATCGTCGGCAACGCCCCAGACAGGCCCGCCATGGCACCGAGGACACCTCCTGCCAGCCCTACCAGGCTGTCGATTGCCGGCATCGGTGCGAGGTTCGGCAGTCCCCGGCGAACCAGGAAGAATGCCCCATATGCCAACATGAAGCCTCCGATCATCAACTTCAGGTCGGTGGCGTCTACCAACGCCAGCAAGTGCAGGCCGACGGGAATCCCCACAAGTCCCGGCACGAGGAACAGGCCCAACCGCCATGCCCGGATCTCGCGCCGCACAACCCAGGCGCCCTGCAGGCCACTTGCCACCGACATCGCCAGAACGACCGCCACCGCTTGCAGCGGGGGCATGATCTGCAACCACCAGCCCAGCGCAAATAGCGCTGTGCCGAAGCCCGCAAGCCCATTGATGAACCCACCCGAGGCTGCCCCGGCCAGCAGGACAGCGATGAACTCCCAGCTGTAGGCGAAGCTCACGAGATGACTTCGTCCGAACGATCGTCCGTTTCGCCATAGCGCTTGAGAGTTGCCGGACGTGTGCCTTCGTAAACCGCCTCCAGGCCAGGAGCGATCTTGGCGTTCTCCCGCTCGAAGAGGCAGTTGCCGTCCAGGTCCGATGCGACGATGAACGGCCCCATGTTGTTGCACTTCAGGACCCACATCGCCTGCGCCATGCCCAGCTCTTCGTTCCAGTGCACTGCCTCGACGTTTTCCACGCCCCGACCCAGCAATGCCCCCGTGCCGTAGCCGACGGTCGTCAGGTAAATCGCCCCGTTGGGGACGAAGTGCTCCCTGTAGGTCTCGGGCGACATGCCGCCCTTGCCGACGACCAGCTTGGCACCTGACTTTGCGAACCACTCGCCGATCCACTTGGCGAAGCGGAAAGACGCTGTGGCCGTCACCGCCCCCATCGTGAAACTGCCGTCCTTGTTGATCGAGGCCGCCGGGGAACAGTGAAAGTTCGCCATGCTGTCGCGCGGCAACTCCATCGGGATGTTGGCCTTCTCCTCGATTGCGCGAATGTAGACGCCCTCGCGCGCTGTATACATGAGGCCGTCCAGATAGACGATGTCGCCCAGCCGCAGCTCGGCCAGAGCCTCGGGCGTCGGGGTGGTCGAAAGTCGGATCTTGCGAGGTTGGGTCATAAATCGATGTCCACCAGAAGGGTTCTGATCTCTGGGTCATAGCGCCGAGGCACCGGCTGACCATTTAGCGTATGGGTGCAGCACGGGCAGAGGGGGTAGATGTCCTCGGGCCCAATCTCGGGGGCGACCAAGGCAAGACGATCGTCCTGATCGACGCACAAACCACTGAAGTAACTGGACTCTCCGACCCGCACGACAGGGCGCGCGTCATCCGCAGACCTCGCGACGAGGTGCCAGATCGGATCCTCTTCGTCCAGGCGCGAGACTGCCTCGGCATGTACCGCATCCCAGTCCTGGCCAACCCTCGACAGCAAGAACTTGTAGAGCGGCGTGTAGTCCAACCCATGGCGGTGCTTCGGCCCCATCCCCGTGGCCTTGGCCTCGGAGCGCTTGGAGGCCTTTGAATGGCGATCGTCCCGGGCCTCTCCACCATGGCCCTGCGGTGCACCATGCGCCGTGCGGTTCACGCGGCGGTAGAGTGGCTTCTTCTCGAAGGTGCGTTTGGCCATCCGCGGATCAACTCCCCACTCTCGAGGCGGCGAATTCGGTGGCCACGACTTCGACTTGGCATGCGCTCACGAAAACGTCTCCTGTACTTCCCGCACGTTCCTACCTGGACCGATGACTGCACGCAAAAGTAACGCAATTGCGATGCCAGCGAGGATCCAACCCGCGGACGTCTGAACCTGAACCCACCAACCATAAGGCGTCAGGATGCCGTCGATGTTCCGAACAGAGTCTCCGCCGCCCATCTGATAGTTGAAGCTGTCATCAAGCGAATGTCGCCAACCTCGGTATCGGCTTATGGCAACACCAAACAATTCGATGGCTGCAGCAATGACGCCACCCCACAGTCCAG
This sequence comes from Pseudomonadota bacterium, assembly GCA_039033215.1. Classification (GTDB taxonomy): domain Bacteria; phylum Pseudomonadota; class Alphaproteobacteria; order Rhodobacterales; family Rhodobacteraceae; genus Thermohalobaculum. Next base: position 17,007 of record JBCCDA010000048.1, read on the forward strand.
CTCGCACCCATGAAATCGGCCGCTTCATGATCCGCCGCAAGATAGGTGCCGCGATGAGCCAGCAGGCAATAAAGGCCAAGGGCAGACCGACAGGCGCTGCGAAAACGAGTAGTTCAGGTTTGCCGTCAAGAACAATTGGCGTCGCTGCATAACACCACCCAAGAACTGCTGCAGAGTTGACAGCAATCCGGAACTCTCTCTGATCGTAGGCCGTCGTCTGATCAAGCACGGCTACTCCGTCGCCACCTGCATCTCTCGCCATTCGCCGTGCGGTTCACGCGGCGGTAGAGTGGCTTCTTCTCGAAGGTGCGTTTGGCCATCACGTCCGCTCCCGCTTGGCGACCTCATCCGGAAACTCAGCCCGCAACTCTTCCCGCACCCGTGTCAGGATCTTCCCCAGCAGATTCTGCCCGGGCCAAAGATCCGGCGGTGTGAGACGAGCATTCTCCGCATCCAAACCAATCCCCCAGATCGTGTCCAGTGGCGACGCCTCGACCAGCATCTTCTCACCAGTCTGGAAGAGCTTCCGGCGTAAGCCCTTGTTTTGTCCAAACTTGGCGCGGTTCACACGCAGAACGATACCCTGCTTGTGCTGGTCCCAGATCGAGCCGTCGAAGCCCCTGACCTTGCGGCCCAGCGCCTTCTGTTTGCGGGCATCGTCGGTCGCCAGAACTTCCTGCGCGACCTCGGCATCTCCGAACAACTTGGCCTTGAAGTACATCATTGCCTGTTCAGCAGTGTTGAACGCAATCCCATCCAACTCGAAGTGGGCGCGTTGCCACTGGCTGAACGGTCCGCTCCAGTAGAACACGTACCGATCGTCTAGATCTTCCATGCCTAGCACGCCGCCATCTTCATCTCGCCTCCATGAGACTCGGCGATTGACTGGGGTGCGGAGCAGGCTCGGAACTTGAGCGAGCTCAACGCGAAATCCTCTCTGCCATCTGTTTCATATGCCGCATGTCGGACCCGCAGCAGCCCCCGACAATCGAGAGGCTGGGATACTGGCACACCAAGCGGGCGACCTCAGCAGCCAACTCCTCTGGATCTCCGTCATCAAGCTCGGTCGCATCGTCCAACTCGGCATGGCTGCAACGCGACGCATTCACGGCGATGCCCTTCAGCCGAGGGTGCCCTGTCAGCACATCACTGAAATGATCGGGGTGCGCACAATTGACCATGAAGTAGGCCGCAGCCCCGCTGGTGAGTGCATCAACCCGGTCGATCGCTTCTTCCAGCCCGGTGCCATTGTCCAGACACCCATCGGTCTCAACGACGAACGCGACAGCTATCGGCAGACCATGATCCGTCGCCGCGAGCACCGCCCCAGCCGCCTCTTCGACCTGGTTGAACGTATAGGCATGGACCAGATCGACCCCCGCATCTGCCACCGAGGCGATCTGTATGGCATGGTAGGCGCGCGCGGCCGCAACGGTCATGGGCTCCAATCTTGCATAAGGGTCGCGGGACGGACCGATGCAGAGCGCCACCAGCACGTCATCGCGGGCAGCCTCCTCCCGCAGATCGCACATCAGGGCAACAGCCGTGCGGTTCAGCGCCGCCAGACGCTCCGCGTCATACCCCAGGGGCGCTGCACGGTCCCGGTTCGCCATCCAGGTCAGCGTGTCGATGATGCACCCCATCCCGCTGTCGGCAGCGACGTTCACAAGATCGCGCATCTGATCGACGATGACCGGTTGCACCTTCGGATCCTCGACAAGCGCGAAGGTCGCAAACCCGGGCACCTCGACGCCCCGGCCAAAGATCAGATCCGTGCCGGTAGCAGCAAAGACGAGAAACCGCTGGTCTGTTTCATGTGGCAAGAGGCGTTTCATCTGTTGCGCTTCCAGCTACTCCGCCGCGACCTGCATCTCCTCCCATTCCACGGTCTCGCGGCGCTGGTAGGGGGTGAACCAATCGGGGTCGGTCCGGTGCTCGACCCGGCCGTCTGCCCAGATGCGCGCAACGGCCCGGCGCGACGACAGGCAGAAGGCGTGCACGCTCATGGGCATGCCGCCGGTGTGAGTGTAGCCGACCTCGATATGGCAATCGATCACCATGGATTTGCCGACGAAGCCCATGGCACCCATACCGATCGAATTGCCCAGTTCCTTGAACTCCATCTCCAGTTCCGCGATCCGGGGGTCGGGATTGCGGTCGCCTACCGTGCGCAGACACGCGGCCCGCTTGCCCAGCATCATGGACCAATCCTTCGAGCCGCCCAATCCGATCCCGATGATCGCCGGTTGGCAGGCAAGGCCCCGCTTGCCAAACGCCACAAGGCTGTCGAGGTAGAACCGCTTGATCCCCTCGATCCCGTCACTGGGGAACAGCATCCGGTAGTCGGTCCCGAACAGTCCGCCCTTGTGCACGGTCGTCAGGTCGATCCACTGACCCTCCGGCGTTGGTTCGAACCCATACTCGATCTCCGGCGCGTTGATCCCGACGTTGTTGTCGTGGTCCGTCCGCCACAAGGGGTGCACCCGATTGGGCCGCAAGGGCACACCATTCGTGGCCGAAGCCGTCGCTCGGCGCAGCGCCGCCTCAAGCGCCACGGGCCCGCCTTCGATCTGTGCGTGGTTTGACAGCTTCACGAACCACCGGGGGCAGCCCGTGTCGCCGCACATGGCCCTGCGGTCCTCCTTGGCAGCCTCGTAGTTCTCAAGCATCGCCTGAAGTACGAACGATGACAGATCCCCATCCTCGACACGCGCCGCCTCGCGGAGCCCGTCCAGATAGTCCTGCGGGATTTCGATGGCGGCCTTGTCCATCAGGGTCTCCGCGGTGGACTGGATCAGGGAATTGGAGATCATGTAGAACCTTCCGTGAAGATCTGTTGACGTGCTTGTTTGACGCATCCTAGCGTGGGAATCCATGCTACGGTAGACAACCGTTTCTGCCTCCGACAGGAACGCGAGGGGGCCGCGCAAGGGGGCGCGGCTGCAGATGGGGAGATGACACTACATGAGACGCCTGATCATTGCGGCAGTCGCGGGCCTGTTGGCCTTCGGGCTGCCCCCGCTGAGCGCGCCAAACCAATCGAGCGACAGCACGAGCATCGCGAGGTCGCTGTCGGCGGCTGAAGCCACGGCAAATTCCAACCGCCGCGTCGCGCGCCGGACTGCACGGCGCACATCCCGCCGAGTCAACAGGCGCCATGACTACTATCGGGCGCTACCGGGCGGCTGCGCGCGCGCTGGGCTCTACTGGCGGTGCGGAAGCGTCTATTACAACGAGGTCGTCGACAATGGCGCGACCGTCTACGTCATCGTGACCCCCTGAGGAGACCGCCATGCCACGGCTCATTGCTTTTGTCGGCGCCGCCGCGCTGTCGCTTTTCGCTGCCCAGGCTACGGCCGAAGGGTTGCTGACGCACTGCTCCACCGATATCGAGACTTTGTGCGCCGACGTTGAACCCGGGGATGGGCGCGTAATGTCCTGCCTCTATGCCCATTCGGCCGTGATCACGGACGAATGCCACGCCGCGACTGACGGGATGGCCCGCCTGATGGAGGGCTTTTTCGACCGGGTCGCCGAGGTCAGCGAGGCCTGTGCCACCGACCTCCAGGACCACTGCACGGGCGTCCCTGCCGGGGGCGGCGCCAAGTTCCAGTGTCTCCGGGATCTGGGCGGCGACCTCTCCTCGGACTGCGCCAACATGCTGGAGTCGATGGCGCAGCAGTAGCCACTCCTCAGGCCCTCGCCACCTTCGCTTGCGTCACGAGAGACAAGAGGTCCCTACCCCGACACGGGTCGGCTACAGGAGCCGGCCCCAGTCGTCTTGCGATGCTTCGATGCCGGCCCGCCTCCACCTTGGGGGACGAGCGAGATCCGGCTCGCGTTAACCCCCTTGGCGCCGCGGTTCCAGGCGTATGACAAGCGTATGCTTTTCGTATGCCAAAAGTATGCCAAACGAGGCGGTGGAGAGTCGATGTTGATTGGTTGACCGCGGTCTCTCATTGGTGCCCTTCGGGCCCGAGCCGAGGGCGCTGCCCTCGCGCTCCCGAGGTATTTATGGCCAGATGAAGAGGGCGCGCGCGGCGTCGAAGCTTTGGAGTTCGCACGCTGACCGTCTTTCGCGGCAGCGCTCCCAGCGTCGGGGGCGGCTCTGCCGCTAAACCGCTTGCACTACAAACATTGCCGAGATTGATCGTGCGACTGTCCAGCGTGCGGCAAGACAGCGACGGGGGTACTTCACCTGATCCAGGCTAAACCGTGCAAATCGGGCGGCGCACTTTACGGCAGCGAAGGCGGAGACCGAGGCGGAAGACACAAAGAACCAGAACATGGTGACGATCCGATCTACTCCGCCGCCACCAGGCTTTCGGGTTCGTCGTCCGGCAGGATCGTCTCGCCCGGCTTCACGATCGTGAATTGCACCGGTGCCCGGCTGGTCTGAACCCCCGCGGCGCCGGCATGACTGATGGTGTAGTAGCTCTCGGAGAGGTCTCCCTCCTCCGGGAAATCCTCGCGGTAGTGGGCGCCGCGTGAGTTCTCGCGGGCGATCGCCGCCTGGGTGACAACCTCGGAGACTTCCACAAGCGACGACAGGTTCAGCCAGTCGTGCCAGGTCAGGTTGAAGGCGAGGTTGCCATCGTCGACGCCGATGCCCGCCAGTTCCTCGCCAATCCCGGCCACGCGGGTCAGACCCGAGGCCAGACCGGTCGCATTGCGCATGACCCCGACATCCTCCCACATCGCGTCCTGCAATTTGCGGCGTAGCGGCTGGAGCGGTGCGGGATCCCGCGACAACGGAGCCAATGCACGCGCAACTTCGGCGTCAAGCACATCGGGGCACGGATCGCGCAAGCTCAGGCGGGCAAGATCGCGGCCCATGACCTCTCCGGCCACGCCGCCGTACACGGTGGAGTTCGCAACGCCGTTCCCGCCGAGGCGGTTGGAGCCGTGGGCGCCGCCCGCGTCCTCTCCCGCCACATAGAGCCCCTCCATCGCCGTGCGCGTGTCTGCGTCCACGACCACGCCGCCCATCATGTAATGGGCTGTGGGCACGACCTCGACCTGCCCGCCGGCCAGATCGAACCCGCAATCGGCGCAGCGCTTGACCATGCCCTTGAATTTTTTGGCCACGTTCTCGGGACCCAGATGCCCCATCGAGATGTACATGCCGATCTGGTCGGGATCGTTGTTCTTGCGCATCTCGGCATAGATCGCGCGGCTGACCACATCACGGGTGGCGCGCTCACCCTTCTCGGCGTAATCGAACATGAAGCGGTGACCCTGGGCGTTGACCAGATGGCCGCCCGCGCCGCGGAGCCCTTCTTCCAGCACGGTGCCGGTCATCTTGGAATGCGGCCCGGCCAACAACCCGGTCGGGTGGAACTGCACCATCTCCATATCGCGCACCGGCACTCCGGCCCGCAGCGCCATGGCCAGCCCGTCCATGGTCTTGTCGCCCGAGGGCGTATGGTAGCGATACATCGTCGGCCCGCCCCCCGTCGCCATCAGGACCGCCTTGGCGCGGACCAGCCGCAGGCCGCCCGTGCGCATGTCGATCATCAGGACACCCGCCAGGGCCGTGCCATCCGACGTGGGGATAAGCCCGATCGCGCGGTGTTCCTGCAGCTTCTCGACCGGACGCGACAGCACCTGCTCCATCAGCCGGTTGATGATCTCGATCCCCGTGAGGTCGCCCTTGTGGACGGTGCGGTCGGCCGTCTGGCCCGCGAAGGCCTTGTGGTGGAGCGAGCCATCGGCGTTGCGGTCGAAGAAGCAGCCGATCTCGTTCTCGAGCTCGTGGATACGCTCGACCGCCAACTCGCAGAGCCGCCAGGCCATGTCCTGATCGGGCAGCCACTTGCCACCGATGATCGTGTCCATGAAGTGACGCTCGACCGTGTCGCCGGGCCCGGTCGAGACGTTGTATCCGCCCTGCACCATCCGCGTGCAGCCGGACTTGCCGATCAGGCCCTTCACGGCGATCGTGATCTTCGCGTCCGGGGCCGCCTGCTGCGCGTGAAGCGCGCCGAAGAGCCCCGCCCCCCCGGTACCGAGGATAAGGATGTCGGTGTCGTGGCGATCCATGTGCATCAGATGGCCCTCAACAGGAACGTGCCGGAAACCAGGAAGGAGAGCGCAACGGCGCCCGCCACCAGCGTCTTGTGGTGCGTCGACCAGGGCAGGAACTCAAGCACCAGAAGGCGCATGCCGCCAAAGGCATGGACCGCCAGCAGGAAGACCAGCCCGAACTCCGCGGCCTTGGCCAGCGGGTTCTCGGTCCACGCCAGCGCCGCGTTCATCGCCTCGGTGTTGAGCGCCAGCCCTAGGACATAGAAGTGGAACGGCAGGAACAGGACCAGTCCGAGGCCCGAGAGCCGGTGCAGAATGTAGGCATACCAAAGAGGGTGCCCGCGGCGCTTGTAGCTCACTCGTGTATCCCCGTTCTTCGGGCGCGACATTGATTGGCCCAGGACTTTTTCTGCCATCTCTCTCTGCATATCGAAAGCGGGCAGGTCTTCGATGACCCCAAAGAACGGTCTGCCCGTTCGACTGAACCAGTTGTAGCGGCAGTCTCCGGGCCAATCACAAGTCGAATTCGTCCTCGCCTTCGCTGTCCGTGTCCTCGCCGCCGACATAACCGTGCCCGGAGCCGGAGACAGATTGGTGGGAAATCAGCCCTTCGCATCCCTTCACATAGTTGGCTTGCGCATGGTGCAGCAGCAAACGTCGGCCGATCTCCTCATAGTCGATCCCTTGAGGTCCCAGAACAGACACCAGTTGATCGCGGGAGACCCCAGAAAACTTCACGACTTTCTTCTTCGTCTTCAGACGCCACTTCCCGTCGCCCTTATGTCTGTAGGCCGGGCTCGTACCGAGCTCCTTTTCCGCCGCGAGTTCCGCTACCACCTCGGCGACCTCGTCTCTGCTAAACAACCTCAGCGTGTCCTTCCAGGCATCTCCCCCGTAGAAGAAGCCGCCGCGCGCAAAGCCCGACATGCTCAGCGCCTTCTGGCAGACCATGCAGGGCCGCTTGACCCCACCGAGCTGCGTCTGGCTGAAGGCCAAACCTTGCGCTTCGAGAAACCGCGCGATCCTCCGCTCTGCATGGAGCCCCGAGAGCTTCTTGCCGACCGCTGGCGGCACGACAAACCTGTTCGCGCGGATCGCCTCGTAGATCGCCTCGAGGTCAGAATAGTAGTCGAGACTGTCCAGATGCCCGCGATGACGCGCCTGCCGGTCCGTGCTTTCCTCTGCGTCCTCGGAATCAACGATCAGCCCTGCCAGCATGCCGAAGGTGCCGATCTCACGGTGTTGAGCGAGGTACTTTTCAATGTCCGCATTCGTCTTGTTCTTGTTCGACGAGATGATGATCACGCCCTTCTTGGGCTCGAAGTAGGCCTGAATTTCGATCCCATCGCCGAAGCGCTGCAACAAGAGTGTCGAGATCCAGCGCAGCGCCTGCTTCACGCGCTGCCCTGCATAGGACCGCGGTTTGCGTTTGATGATGCTCCCGTCCGAACGCGTGGTCGCATGAACGGTGATGTTGCCGAGCGGCATTTCGGGGGACGTCTTCAGGGGCCCCTCTTCGGAGGACTGCATACGTTGCAGAACCGTCCGCAGATGCTGGTGCCGGTCCGATCCTGTCAGTGGCGGTCGCGCCGCCACAAGCCGGGTGGCGTGCAGCTGCTGGGGTGCGTGCATCGGCAGGACAGATCCGGCGCCGACCGCCTTGCGCTGAACGGGGGCACTGCGAGGCGCCGGATCACGATGCATCGCAACCTGCCGGCCCCCGCGGTCCGCCTCGGCCTCGAGGGCCGCATCCTGCACCACGGCAATGCCCGACCCGAACGGGTTGCGCACCCGCCCCGCGCGCTGCTGCAGCACATGCGTCAGTTCGTGGCCGAGCAGTTGCTGACCGCGCGGCGTGTCGGGTTCGTACTGCCCCGGGGCAAAGTAGAGGTTCGAGCCCATCGTGAACGCCAAGGCGCCGATCGATGCTGCCTGCAGACCCACGTGCACGCGCACATCCTCGAAGCTGGCGCCGAACATGGTCTCCATCTTCTCGCGGACCGGGCCGGGAAGCGGCTTGCCACCGTGCGTTGAGAAGCCCCCCACGTGACGCGGCAGATGAAACGCCTCGCCAGAACCGGTGCGCTGAACTGAGAGATCAGTTTTTGGCTGGAGCGCATGGCCCCCGACTTGCGACGGCCGTCCTGCTGCGACGGGCGGCCCCGGGCGTTGCCTCGCACCAAACACCTGTCGCTGTGCGACGGCTTTTGCATGAGGGTGGCCAGGTGCCGCCGGCGGTCCGACCGAGCTGCGCTCTGGCGCGGAAAACGGTTGTCTGGGCGGCGTCGGAGCGAATGGCATACGGCCGAGGGCCGGCCCCTGGCCGCTAGCGAAGCACCCCTGTACGACAAGACCGGCCATGTATGTTCCCATCTATCTCGTGCCGAAGTTCGGCTGGTGGGTGTTCACGCCTCCACGCGGCGTTTGGGACCACCCCAAAATGCTTCCAACAAACAGTTGTAGCGGCAGAGCCAAAAGACATCTGTCCCTGGGCAAGTGCGGCGGCTGGTGTCGACATGGCCCTGTGCTGCTCCCAGAAGACCCGCTGTGCCCACCGATCGAGGCATCTAAGTCTTGGTCTGCGGTTTGGCGGCACGCGCGACAGCCCGCGCGAACCCATGGCAGTCGTCGACGCCGAGCCGGAACTTGTGCAGACCGCGCGCATAACGGTCGACCTCGGCTTGCGCGGCGCGCGCCTGAGCGGGTGTCAGATCGATCGTCTCAAGGTTTGCTCCCGCCCGACCAGCTTTCCCGGCTTCCGGTTGAACGCGCCCCGACACCCCGGCCCTCAACGCATCGACCCTATGATGCGAGCCGTTCTGACTCTCCGGCACGAAACCCCATGACTTGCGCTGTCCGCCCGGTCCCTGAAGTTCGACGAAGCTGTGACTGGCGACGTCCGGGTGCAGCCCAACCGCCGCTCGTCCCTGATGCTTGTACTGGCCGAGGGTCAGCTTCCAAGACGTGCTCGCCGCCTTCGTCTGCGCTACCGGGGGCGGGTTGAACGCGGGCCCGCGCTGCGACGCCGGCGCCGGTGGGCCCGGCGGCTTGCGATGCGCGCTGGTCTTGGGTTGAACCGCAGCCGCGGCGCCCCACCGCACAGCTGGAGGAGCATGCCCTGGTGCCACAGAAGACCTGCCACCACTGCCAGACATCTTCAGCCCTCCCTGTTTCATGGATGCTTGGACCGAAGCAGACGGTCGAGCGCCCTGCTCGCGTCCTGCATCGGCAGCAACCCCGACGGTCTTCACGCTGCCAGCGGACGCCGTCTCATCGGCACTTGCCACAGCGGCGTTGTCGGCAGCCGGCGCTTCCGGCGCGCGCGCCGACCGCTGTTCGCGAAAGACGTTTCTGGTCTGAGCATGGCCGCCCATCTGCAGCCTCTGCCAGGGAACAAACTTCTCGCCCGGCAATGCCGCGCGATCGCGGAACGCCGCAATCGGCTGGTACGTGCCTGAATAGTTGCTCCACCATCTCATCTCGCCCTGATCGAACTGGGCTGTCCCCGCATAGAGGACCGGCCGGTCCTGTGAGAGTTGGGCGTGAGACATGTTCGGCGACACGAGCGTCTCGGCGGCACCCGGTCGATCTCCCTGAATTCTGACGAAGTTGTAGGTTCCATTGGCGGGCCCCAGCCCCCGCCGGTCTTGGTTCATCAGATCATAGCCATCGCCTTGACGTTGGTTCAACGTCATCGCGGCGGGCTTCAGACGCCCGGAGCCAGGACTTGCTGATCTAGACATGTTCAAGCATGTGTCGCCAGTCAATCTATCGCATGACACATGTACACCAAGCGTGTAATTTCGTTAAGCTATTATAAACACCGCGCAGGCGTACGATCAGAAGATCCCTGTGTTCTGGCGAGGAGGTGTCTATGCCTACCCAGGTTGTAACGGGCGCCATGATGACGTGCTCTTTCGGCGCAGCGCCCTCCAGTTTCGTCGCGACCGGCAGCGCAGCCGTGACAACCGACAAGATGCCAGCCGGAAACATCATGGACTTTGCGCCGATCTCGAACATCCCGCCGTTTGGTGTCTGTTCGAGCCTTTCAAACCCGACTGTGGCGTCGGCAACCTCGGCCGCTCTGGGTGTGTTGACGCCCATGCCCTGCGTTCCGGCGACGAGCGCACCCTGGACGCCGGGCGCGTCCACGACAACGGTTGGAAGCATGCCGGCACTGCACGACGGATGTACGCTTATGTGCTCGTACGGCGGGTCGATTTCGATCACCAGCGCTGGTGCAACGACGGTAACTGTGGCGTGATTGACTGGAGAGTTGTGACGCAAGGCGCGCTTGCAACTGGCAGAAGAATATGTCAATCATAATGTTAAGAAAGTCCGCTGTCACACGGTAATCGTTGAAGAATTTGTTCTTCTGACTGTATTGACGGTTCAATCTGGTGGCTTATGGGTGGGCCGCGCGGCCGTGGCATGATGTTCGGCGGCGGTTCGGAGGGAAGGCAGCATGCCGAGTTTTGTCATGACTCAATCGTGGCTTCGCATTCTTGTTGCGATGGGCCTCGTGTTGATCGTGGCGACGGCCCTGCTGCTTGGAGCAGTCCTCAAGGAACTCTACGATCGGTCTTTGGCGACGGGTCAGTCCGAAAGCCTTTTGGCCGAACCCGCACCGACGCCATCTCCTGCCGGACCTGAAACGGCGGCCAGCTCAGCCGGACCGACAACATCGGGATCGGGCGCAGGCGCCGACGGATCCGAGCCCGCCGCATCGACACCTCAAGACGTTGCTCAACAGCCCCAGCCAGCGACGGGTGCCGCCGCGCCATCAGCGGCATCAGAGACCGCCGCCGGATCAGATGGTGCCGCCGCGGAGACGGCCGCCGCGGGCAGCGGCGGTCCTCCGCAAGCAGCTCCCGCGGTTGCAGCGGGCGAGTCGCCACCGGCGGAGGTCGTGTCTGCTGGGGGCAACGACGGGCCGTCGATGCAGACGACCCAAGAGCAACCGGCGCCTGAAAACGGAGCCCCCGCAGCAGCAACGGCAGGCGGCGAAGCCGAGGTCGAGCAGGCGATCGCGGTGGAAAGCGACCTGACTCTGGATCCGAACCAGTATCAGGTTCAGGCGGCAGCGTTTCTGGATCCCGCCAATGCCAAGAAGTTCGTCGGGCAACTGGCTGAACTGGAGCTGGAAGCAGTCACGACCGTTGTGGAGATCAGGGACAAGTCTTGGTCAATTGTGACCCTGGGGCCCTACCGGCGCGCGGACACTGCGGCCGAGGTTGCCCGCACGCTTGCCCGGGCTTTCGGGATTCAACCGATCGTCCGGCCCGTGACCGAGGTCGGCTCATGACGGCACCTATTGTCAGACAGGTCTTGCGCCGCTTGCTGCTACTGCTGCTCTTGCCGACGCTTTCGGCCTGTGGCGCGGTTTGCGGCTTCGGCAGAAGCGGTGACGTCACCGTCGTTGCCGCACCGGACGCAAACGGATCATCGGCCACGGCGGTCGACCTCGTGGTCGTGACCACCGAGCAGCTTGCAAACCAACTCGTCGCACTCGACGCGGTCGACTATTTCGCCGCGAGACCACAGCTGATCGCCGACAATCCGGTCGACCTCACGGTCACCAGCTGGGAAGTCACACCGTCGCAGAGCATCGGGCCCAACGATTTCTCTGCACCCTGTGGCACGGATGCCGTGTTCGTCTTCGCCAGCTACAGCGCTCCGGGGTCACACCGCGCCAAACTCGCGGGCTTTGACGACGTGGTGATCGAACTCGGCCCCGACAAATTCGAAGTCACACAATGAACTCTCGCCGCTCAGACGCTCTTGATCCCACAACATGGCCAGACGCGGTCCAGTGGTACGAGGGCATGATGCTGGCGCCCCAGCACTTCCAGCAGCAAGCGGCACACACGGATGCCCTGATCGCACATGCGATGCACACGACGTCCGCGTTTCCCTGGGGCGTCCGAAAGCTCGAGATCGATCACGAATTGCTGGCGTCGACCGGGCGCTTCCAAGTCAACCGGCTCGAGGCAGTCTTCCCCGACGGGCTGGTCTTCTCCAGCATATCGGAAAGCGGGGAGCCGCCGACAGCAGACATGCTCGCCCTCGACCTGCTCGACTCGAGCTACAGCCTCGACGAGCACCCGGTCTACGTCCATATCAAGGTTGCGCGCCAGTCCGAGGACGCGGCCCACGCCGGTCACGTCAGGCGGCGCTATGCCTCGATAAACGGCGATCTGGTCAAGGATCAGAACCTGGGCGACAATCCGATCTCGGTGCCGCGTCTGCGCCCTGCCCCCTCGCTCATCGTCACCGAGCTTCTGGACGTCGGCATCGATGCGACGCATGTCTCGGTCCCGATCGCCTGTGTCCATCTCAACGAAGGGCGCCTGGAAGTCATCGACGCGCGCGGCGGCGAGGGCGATCAGGGCGTGTCGGCGCGAGCGTTCCAGCCACCTCTGCTGAACGTCGCACGCGGCTGGCCCATCCATGAAGAAGCACGCGCGGTGCGCGGAACCCTGCGCGACGCTGCGGACAAGCTGATCTCCAGGCTCAAGGCCGCGGAAGGAGGCGATGCAATCGAAGGCGCGGAGGCCCGGCATACGCTGCGCGCGGTCACGGCACACCTGATGCGGCTGGAGGTCGAGCTGGAGCAGGGCGTCATCGCGCCATACGATCTCTACCTCCTGCTCTGCGATGTCGTGTCATCCGTGAGTACGCTGGATCTGGAACATGCCCTGCCAAAGCTGGGAGCCTACGACCACAAGAACGCCTATCCGCAGTTCCGTACGATCCGGCAGATCGTGGAAAGCCGGTTGAGCTATCTCGACCGCGACTATGATCTGTCGTCCTTCGACTACAGCGACGACGGCGTCTTCACGCATCTGCTCGAAGGGGCACTGCTCGGTGAGCACTGCTACGTCCTGCTGGTCCTGCAAAGCGGGGCGGCCCTCTCTGCGGCTCGCGAATGGCTGCAGCAGTCGATTGTCGTGTCTGGGCGCCAACTTGCAGCGGCGCGTGTGAACAGGATCAGGGGTGCGGCCCGCGCCGAGGTCAAGACCGTCCGCGGGCTCGCCTTTGATCCGCCAACCAACATGCTGCTGGTCGAGATCGCGGGCGACCCAAGCTTCCGAGAGCGCGACGCAAGCTTGCAGATCGTTCACCCGAACGGCAGCGGCCAAGCTGGCGAACCGGTCCGGATCCAGCTCCTAAAGCCAAGGGTCGGGGCACGTGTTTGAGGCAGGCGCAGTTCCCCGGGTCGCGCGGGACGCGCTGGCCGAGTTCCAGGACATCCATGGCCTGATTAGCGAGCTGAAGTCCCAGCGATGGGCGATCGGCCCAGCGGAACCCGATGACGACGCCCCGCTCCCGGATGCCGCGGCAGAGGCCCGTGAAGCGTTCAACAAGCTCAACGAGCTTTTGCGCCGGATGGGTGCGCACCCGGGCAGCGGCGACGGCTACGCCGAACGCCACTACGTCCTTGCAAGCTTTGCCGACGAAGCGATGATGCACGGCAAGAAGTGGGGAGCCGAGGGCGTCTGGCTGGACCTTCTGCTCGAGCGCCACCTGTTCGGCACGCAGATCGCGGGCGACCGGCTGTTCGAGATCGGCAACGAGATCGTCGCCCACCGGGACGTGACGCGCCGAGACGTCGCGATGACGATCTTCCTCGCACTCTCCTGCGGCTTCCGCGGGCGCTATCGGGGCCAAGAGGACTCCGGCCAGATCGAACGCCTACGCCACGCCCTCTATGACGTCGCGGTGGGCGAGGTGGCACCACGGAGCATCGACTGGAAGCCGGCGTTCGGACAGGTGCTGGACGACCCGATGCGGGCCCCCAACCGCCCGACGGTGGACAAGCGAAGGCTCTACCTGCGGATCATCGGCGGCATCGTTGTCGCCTATCTCGTCGCCAGCCACATCGCCTGGCTTGTCGAGTACCGCGAACCGCGGCGCATCGCTGACGAGATACTGCAGATGGACGAGCAACTCCCCGTTCAAAGCTCGTCGTTCGGACATCGGTTCGCCGGCACGAGTGCCAGCGCACTGGCCGGGTGACGCTGATGCTCGGTGCCATCCTTGACAACCTGCTCCTAGTCGCAATCGGCCTGACCGTCTTGCTCATCGTGGCGAGTTTCCTCATCTACCGGCTGACGATCCGAAGCTACGTGGATCCGCCGCCTCCTGAAGAACAACCAAGCAGCATCCGCCAGGAATTCCGGGCCGGGGCTGTCGGCGCGGCAAAGCAGTACGATCAGCTACGGGGCGCGTTGCCGGGCACGTCGAAACCCCCGATCGTCGCACTCATCGGGGCGCCCGGTGCGTCCACCGAAGCCATCTGCACTGCGGTATCCCAAGCCTCACCACCACAGCTCTCGAGGGAGCTTCTGCAGAGTTCCCTGGCCCGCACCATTCGCTCGCCAGACGGCATCCTGCTGGACTTCCGCGACACGTTGCTGTCCCGCAGCGATTGGCTCGAGAC
>JBCCDA010000049.1:0-31463 GCA_039033215.1 Pseudomonadota bacterium
CCCCCCCCCCCCCCCCCCCCCCCCCCCCCCCCCCCCCCCCACCCCCCCCCGCTCCCTGGGGGGGGGGGGGGGGGGGGGGGCCCGGGCCGGGTCGGAAGAGGTCGGGCGCGTCAGCGCCCTGCCGATTTCGACGGTCCTAGAATGGAACGTTGAGGTCGGCAAGGCGTCGTCCTCACGCGTTCTTGTACTCGGACCAGAAGTCGTTCCAGTCCTCGAGACTCTGCTGCTGCGGGATGTCTCGGTAGCTGATCCGGCCTTCGTTGATCAGCGCAATCGGCTCGTTCGGCGCTCCGTCCATCTGGCCCGAACGCTTGGCTTCTCCAGCGTCGACCTCCTGCAGCATCGCGCGGCCGGCTTTCGTCACGCAGTGGCCGGGGTAGCCCAGCATCTGTGCCGACTTGACCTGACCTTCAGGCGACATCGTGTAGGCGAGGTACTTGAGTGCCATTTCCTTCTTCTCGGACGTCGCCACGATCGAGTAACTCTCGGTCCATTGGATGCCGCCTTCCTTCGGGACGACCGAAGCCACAGGCGCGCCGTCGCGTTCGAGAATGCCGGTCACCCAATCGCCGATCCCGACCATTGCCAGCATTTCGGCATTCTTGAGTCCTGCGAAAGTTCCGCCGAAATCGAAGTAGCCACCCACCTGTGGCTTCAGCGACATGGTCTTGCCCTGCACGGCGTCCCAGGCGTCAGCGTCGATGTCGAACGGGCTCTCGTTGCCGACGAGAAGGCTCATCTGGCCGAGAGAGGGCAGGTGCCAGTCGAAGTGACCAACCTTGCCCGTGAGCTTTGGCGACCAGTAGACATCATAGGTCGATGCCTCTTCCGCCGTCAGCGCGTCCTTGTTGTAGCTGACACCCAGATGTCCAAAGCGCGTGATCAGCGAGTAGAGCTTACCGTCCGGTCCCCAGTGCCCGCTGAAGGCTTTGAAGTCATCGTGCAGCAGATCGTCCATAGGGTAGTCGTTCGCGTCGAGTTCCTCTACGAGCCCGTTCGCGACCAGGAGCTTGGCGTACTCCGCGTCCGTGTGGATGATATCGAACGTCCCCGGCGGGTTCTGTGCCAGTGCTGCCAGCATGTTGTCACCACCGGCGTAGTACTTCGGGACGAACTTCACGTTGTTCGCTTCCTCGAACGCACCCACCATGTCCGGTTCGGCCGTGCCGTACCATCCCAGCATGTTGAGCTCGACCGTTGAGGCCCAGGCGCGGCCCACGAACGGAGCAGTGAGGGCCGTCGCAGCGCCGGCTTTCAGAACTGTACGGCGGCTCGGCAAGGGGCGTCGGATCATGAACGTTCTCCTGTCTCGTCTTGTTTAGCGCACAGAAGCCCTGTTTCGGGGCCGTCACAAGCACTTTCTGCCGGATGGGACGTACCTGCCGCTTGGCCGTGCAACAGGGCACGCCTATGCTCATGAGATGGACAGAGACGCGTTTCACAAGACCTTCAAAGCGCCGGGGCCTGTTGTGCTGCCGGTGATCCACGTGATCGATTCCGAACGGACGCTTGCGAACATCGCGCATGTGGTGGAGCAGGGTGCCGCGGGGTGTTTCCTGATCAACCATGACTTCGGGGTGGACGCGTTTCTGCCCATCGTCCGCGATGTGCGCCGGGCCATGACGGGGCTCTGGCTAGGGGTGAACTTCCTCGGTGTGACGGGGGAGCGTGCTTTTCCCTTGCTCGGAGAGTTGGAGGCCGACGGGTGCCCAATCGATGCATATTGGGCGGACGACGCCCGGATCGAGGAAATCGAAGACGATCAGTGGGAAGCGGACACGATCGGAGAAACTAGAACCAAGTCCGGCTGGTCAGGCATGTACTTCGGCGGCACGGCCTTCAAGAAACAGCGCCCCGTGGCGCCAGAGAACTACGAGGCCGCGGCGCGAAACGCCGTTCCCTTCATGGACGTGATCACGACCTCCGGTGTCGCGACGGGCCAGGAAGCTGACCTCACCAAGATCCGCGACTTCCGGCGCGGGATCGGGGACGCACCCCTGGCGTTGGCCTCGGGTGTGACGCCTGACAACGCCCGGACCTATTCGGATGTGGACGCCTTTCTGGTTGCGACCGGTATCAATCATCCCGGGAACTTCTACGATATCGACCCCGAACGCCTCGCCGCCCTGATGGCGGTGACCAGGCGTCTCGGACAAGGGAGGAAGGATGGCTGAACCGCGAGACAAGGGCCCCAGGGACGACCGCTGGTACCTGCGGCTAATGGCGCCCAACACGAAGGGCGACAAGTTCGCCTGGCTCGATCCGACCTCGATCTACATGCACGGCACAGCGTTTCACGATCTGCTGGACGATTTGCAAGCCGATCTGGAGGGGATCGGAATTGACGTCGTGGGGGGGCTGGACGCCATGGGGTTTGTTCTGGGCTCCGCCCTTGCGACGCGACTTGGCGTAGGGTTTCTGCCGATCCGGAAGGCCGGGAAGCTCTGCGTGGACACGGACCGGGTGAGCTTCACAAACTACTCGGGCCGCACTCAGGAGATGGAGATGCGCCTGCCCGCCTTCGCGCCGGGCACGCGTATCCTGCTGGTGGACCAATGGGTCGAGACCGGTGGCACGATGGAGGGCGCCATCGATCTGGTCACCCGGCAGAACGGCGTGGTCGCCGGGATGGCTGCGATTGCCATTGAGAACACGGTCCGGGCCTCGGCGCTGAGGGACCGCTTCCCTGCGATCTCAGCGGTTATTCCCGGCTCAACCTGGCAGGCTGAGTGCGATGCGCAAACCTTGTCGAGCTTCGGCAGCTACCGCCCCGAGATGGCATTCCCGGGGGCAACATGAAGCCTGTGGCGTTGTCCGCAGTTTCTCGCTTAGGCTGCCCGGACTTGGGGGAGAAGACCTGCTGACCGAGATGCCGTTACGACACCGGGTTCAGACCCGACGGATCCGGAGAAGACCCGCGTGATCGCCGCGATGACGGCCTATTGCCGTGTCGTTGACGCGGCGAACTACCGGATCGGGCGCGTTATGATGTGGGGCCTCTTTGTGATGATGGGGATCCTGCTCTGGTCCTCGATCTCCAAGACGTTCTTTCTGCCGTCGTTCTGGACGCTCGAGATGGCGCAGTTTGCGATGGTGACCTACTACTTGCTGGGTGGCCCATACGCGATCCAGATGGGCTCGAACGTACGAATGGATCTCTTCTACCACTCGTGGTCCGTTCGCCGAAAGGCGTGGTTCGATGCTGTCACCGTGCTGTTCCTGATCTTCTACCTGGGGGTGCTGTTCTACGGCGGGCTCGGGTCCACGGCCTACTCGCTCGGCTATTGGGGCGCCGAGCCCGTTGCGTTCTTCACCGGGTTGCTCACGGGCGCGGAGGAGATCGGTCGGCTCGAGCGATCATCGACCGCCTGGCGCCCCTACATCTGGCCGATCAAGGTGACCATGGTGGCGGCATTCTTCCTGATGCTCCTCCAGGCGATCTCGGAGCTTTTCAAGGACATCGCTCTTCTGAAGGGCCATGAGATCGGCGTAGCGCGATGAGCCAGGAACACATCGCGATCTTCATGTTCGCCTCGATGATGCTGATGCTCTTCACCGGACAGCGGGTCTTCGGGGCGATCGGGGCCGTGGCTGCCGTCGCGGCGCTGGCGCTCTACGGCACTGGCGGCGTTGACCTGCCGTTCGCCGCCGCGATGAAGTTGATGAAATGGTATCCGCTCCTGACGCTGCCGATGTTCATCTTCATGGGCTACGTGCTGTCGGAATCGCGCTTGGCCGATGACCTCTACCGCATGTTCCATGTGTGGTTCGGAGGGGTCAACGGGGGGCTCGCGATCGGGACCATCGGGCTCATGGTGCTGGTGTCCGCGATGAACGGTCTGTCGGTTGCGGGCATGGCCATCGGCGCGACCATCGCGCTGCCCGAGCTTCTGCGGCGGGGCTACGACAAGACGATGGTGACAGGGGTCGTCCAGGCGGGATCCTCGCTTGGGATCCTCGTGCCGCCGTCCGTCGTGCTGGTACTCTACGCCATGATCGCCCGCCAGCCGGTTGGCCAGCTGTGGCTCGCGGGTGTGGTCCCCGGCCTGATGATGGCGGCGATGTTCATCCTCTACATCTGGCTGCGCTGCCGCTGGCAACCCCATCTCGGGCCCGCCATGAAGGACGCGGGCGACGTGCCCAGGGCCGAGAAGCTGCGCCTTCTGGGCGCCGGGATCCTGCCGCTGGCGATCTTCGCGGCGATGATGGTGCCGTTCGTGAACGGCTGGACCTCCCTGGTCGAGAGCTCCGCCATCGGGGCGCTCGCGGCCCTGCTCGCCTCGCTCGCCAAGCGGCGGATGACCTGGAAGATCTTCGAGAGCTGCACCAAGCAGACGCTTGGCATCTCGTGCATGTTCATGTGGATCATTCTGGCAGCACTCGGGTTCGGTGCGGTCTTCGACGGGCTCGGCGCGGTCAAAGCCATCGAGGATCTCTTCACCCAGCAGTTGGGCCTCTCGCCCTGGATCATCCTGATCCTGATGCAGCTGAGCTTCATCCTGATGGGGACGTTCCTGGACGACACGGCCATGCTGGTCATCGTGGCGCCGCTTTACGTCCCGCTGGTCGCTGCCCTCGGTTTCGATCTCGTCTGGTACGGCGTGCTCTACACGATCACGACGCAGATCGCCTACATGACGCCGCCGTTCGGCTACAACCTGTTCCTGATGCGCGCAATGGCGCCGCCCGACATCTCGCTCGGCGATATCTATCGCTCAATCATTCCTTTCGTGGGTGTCATGATCATTGCGCTCTCAGTCATCATGGCGTTCCCTGACATCGCGCTTTGGTTGCCGGAATATGTCTATGGCAAGTAGGCTCCTCCATGACCCCGAGAACCGGGGCACTGGGGCAAGCCCCATTCATCGACAGGGAGGTTCTGATGACAACCAGACGCAAGTTTCTCGGTACAGCCGCAGTGGGTGCCACAGCCGCTCCGCTCGCGACGCCCGCAATTGCGCAGTCGACGATCCAGTGGAGGATGCAGACGTACGCGGGACCCGCTCTGGCCGAGCACGTGATCAAGCCGGCCATCGACATGTTCAATACGATCGCCGGCGACAAGATGCAGATCGAGCTCTTCTTTGCCGATCAGCTCGTGCCCACGGGCGAGCTCTTCCGCGCGATGCAGCGCGGTACGATCGACGCGGTGCAATCCGATGACGACTCGATGGCCTCACCGACCGAAGTGACTGTCTTCGGCGGCTACTTCCCGTTTGCGTCGCGCTATTCGCTGGATGTACCCGTGCTATTCAACCAGTACGGTCTGAACGAGATCTGGGATGCCGAGTACTCGGCCGTCGGGGTCAAGCATATCTCGGCAGGCGCCTGGGACCCCTGCCACTTCGCCACCAAGGACCCGATCCGCAGCCTCGAGGATCTGAAGGGCAAGCGTGTCTTCACCTTCCCGACAGCAGGCCGTTTCCTCGCCCAGTTCGGCGTGGTCCCTGTCACCTTGCCGTGGGAGGACATCGAGGTGGCCGTCCAGACAGGTGAGCTTGACGGCATCGCCTGGTCCGGGATCACCGAGGACTACACCGTTGGCTGGGCGGACGTGACGAACTACTTCCTGACAAACAACATCTCCGGCGCCTGGGCCGGGTCCTTCTTCGCGAACATGGAGCGGTGGGAGGCTCTGCCGGAAGACATGAAGACGCTCTTCAAGGTCTGCTGCGACCAATCCCATTACTATCGTCAGTGGTGGTACTGGGGAGGTGAGGCGTCTCTGCGGGTTCACGGAGAAAAGCTGCAGCTGACCACCATCCCGGATGAGGAATGGGCACAGGTGGAGCAAGCCGCCATCGCGTTCTGGGACGAGATCGCGGCCGAATCCGAGACCAAGGCGAAGGTGGTCGAGATCTTCCGCCGCTACAATGCCGACATGCAGAAGGCCGGGCGGCCCTACCGCTACGGCTGATCCCTAGGTGGGTCGGGCTTTGGCCCGGCCTGCTGCCAACCACAAAGGCTTGCCAATGACCCTCACTGCCAACTGGTCCTACCCAACCGCCATTCGTTTCGGTGCGGGACGTATCAAGGAAATCGGCGAGGCGTGTGCCGCCGCCGGTATCTCGCGCCCCCTTCTCGTGACGGACAGGGGGCTCGGCAGCCTGCCGATTACCTCGGCGACGTTGGATCTGGTTGAGAAAGCGGGGCTCGGCCGCGCGATCTTCGCCGACGTCGACCCGAACCCGACGGAGGACAACCTTGCCGCCGGGATCGATGCGTTCAAGACCGGCAACCATGATGGCATCATCTCGTTCGGCGGGGGATCTGGCCTGGATCTCGCCAAGATGGTGGCGTTCATGGCCCACCAGACCCGGCCCGTCTGGGACTTCGAGGATATCGGCGACTGGTGGACCCGCGCGGACCCCGATGTGATCTATCCCAACATCGCGGTGCCCACGACGGCGGGAACCGGGTCTGAGGTCGGGCGCGCTTCGGTTCTCACCAACACGACGACGCGCGAGAAGAAGATCATCTTCCATCCCAAGGTCCTGCCCTCCGTGGTCATCGCAGACCCGGAGCTGACCGTCGGCATGCCGCCCGCGATCACGGCGGGGACGGGCATGGACGCCTTTGCCCACTGCCTGGAGGCGTACTGCTCGCCCAGTTACCACCCCATGTCTCAGGGCATCGCACTGGAGGGGATGCGGCTGGTCAAGGAGAACCTCACCCGCGCCTATGAGGTTCCCGGTGATCTCGATGCCCGTGCCCACATGATGTCGGCCGCGATGATGGGGGCAACGGCGTTCCAGAAGGGGCTCGGTGCGATCCATGCCATCAGCCACCCCATCGGCGCTCACTTCCACACGCACCACGGGACAACGAATGCGGTCGTCATGCAGGCGGTGCTGGCCTTCAACCGCCCCGCGATCGAAGACCGGCTTGCGCAGGCCGCATCGTACCTGGGGATCGACGGCGGATTCGACGGCTTTTACGAGTTCGTCGGTGATTTGAACCGGCGGTTGCAGATTCCTGAGAGCGTGACGGCCCTGGGTGTCGTTGGCGCCGACATCGATGTTCTGCTGGAAGGGACGTTGAAGGATCCGACCAGTGGCAGCAATCCGGTCGCCATGACGCCGGAGAACACCCGGCCGCTGATCGAGAGCCTGTTCTAGTCGGGCAGGCCTTCGGAGGCCGACTGGAGGAAGCCCACGACGTCGTCGATCCTGTGGTCCACATGCCCATGTCGGCCATCGTCGCCGTGGTGGAGCCAGACGGTAACGGTGCCCCTACGCTTGGGCTCGACCAGATTTTCGACGTGATCCTCGATCATCAGAGCCCGGGAGGGGTTGATGCCGGTCAGGGCCTCGGCCTCGTCATAGGCGGCCGCGGTGGGCTTTGGGACGAGCCCCGTGTCCTCGATCGCGATCACCGCATCGAAGAGCCCGGTCAGGCCGCGGGCCGCAAGCACCCCCTCGGCGTGAATGCGCGGCCCATTGGTGTGGACGATCTTGCGGCCAGGCAGGTCTTCGATGGCGCCTCGCAGAGCCGGGTCCGGCACCAGGCCAGAGAGGTCGATGTCGTGACACTCCTCCAGGAACTTCTCCGGTGCAATGTCGTGCTCGGTGACCAGTCCCGCCAGCGTTGTTCCATATCGTCGCCAATAGGCCCCTCTGAGATCATCCGCGCGCGCCTCGTCGACACCAAGCTCCCGGCGGATGAACGCCGTCATCCGCACGTTGATCTGCGCGAAGAGCGCGACTGACGGGCAATAGAGCGTGTTGTCCAGATCGAAGACCCAGGTCTCGATCTGATGGCGTCCCCGAGCCACCCTGGATCGCCCCCTCAGCCGTCCTCGGGCTTGAAGTCCAGCGCGACGCCGTTGATGCAGTAGCGCAGACCGGTCGGCGCGGGGCCGTCCGGGAATACATGGCCCAGATGAGCCTCGCAGCGGGCACAATGGACCTCCGTGCGTCGCATCAGCCAGCTGCGGTCCTCCTTCTCGCCAACGGCGCCCGAGTCGATCGCCTGGTAGAAGCTTGGCCACCCGGTGCCGCTGTCGAACTTGGTCGCCTGCTCGAAGAGCTCCGCCCCGCAGCATACGCAGGTGAACGACCCGGCGGCCTTGGGAAAATCATCATGCGAGAACGGCCGCTCTGTTGCATGCTTGCGCGTCACCCGATACGCCTCGGGCGAAAGCTGTTCCTTCCACTCCGCATCCGTCTTCACGATTTTCGCGGTGGTCGTATCCATCTGATTATCCTCTCGAATCCCAGAAAATTGACGCTATTCTTTGGCGCAGTCGTCACATACGTGACGTCACGTGACTATATAGGCCGCGGAATTCGGTTCGCACGGGTCTGCACTCAGGATCCGCAAAAGGGGAGCGGTAGCATGCTTCTAACCGGGGGACGCCTCAGGGCGCGAATAGCGGAGACCGGCCAGGACGTAGCGGCCTGCCAGCGCCTGCGCTACCATACATTTTACACGGCCAGAGGTGTCGATCGTGGCGCATCGCAATGTCTCGATGTGGACGAGTTCGACGCACACTGCCGCCACATGATGGTCGAGGACAGCAGATCCGGCGATCTGGTCTGTTGCTTTCGGATGATGCCGTTGAACAATGGGTCTGAGATCTCGCGGAGCTATTCCGCCCAGTACTACAATCTCGCCGCCTTGGCCGATTATCCCGGCAAAATGGTCGAGATGGGACGTTTTTGCGTGCATCCTGACTGTAAGGACCCGGCGGTCATCCGTACCGCGTGGAGCGCGATGACCAAGTTCGTCGACGACGAGAAGGTCGAACTGCTCTTTGGCTGCTCGAGCTTCTACGGCGTCGATGCGGACGATTACATGGATGCCTTCGCCCTGCTCAAGGAACGCCACATCGCGCCGAAGCGCTGGTTGCCCCGCGTCAAGGCGCCGAAGGTCTTCCGCTTCGCCTCTCGCCTGAAGCTGCGGCGGCCCAACATGAAGCTCGCGCTCCGCCGGATGCCGCCCTTGCTGCGCACCTATCTCGTGATGGGGGGCTGGGTGTCGGACCATGCCGTCATCGACAACGAGCTGAACACGCTCCACGTCTTCACTGGGGTCGAGATCTCGCAGGTACCCGAGACCCGCGCGCGTCTGTTGCGCGGCAACTGACAGTTCACATCGGTGATATGGGGCGAC
The DNA here is from genome assembly GCA_039033215.1 of Pseudomonadota bacterium. GTDB lineage: Bacteria > Pseudomonadota > Alphaproteobacteria > Rhodobacterales > Rhodobacteraceae > Thermohalobaculum. The sequence continues at coordinate 9,115 of JBCCDA010000049.1, forward strand.
CAGGCTTGAGGCGCTCTCCCGCACGTGCATTCTTCCCGGCAAAGGGAGAATGCCATGACCACCGATCTCGCCCATCTGATCGCGCCCGAGACGGCGTCCGAGGAAACCCTTGCGTTCAACGCGAAGCTTCGCGCCGAGCTGGCCGAGCGTCCGCCCATGAACACCTTTCCGCCCGAGGTCGTCCGTCAGGCGCGGGCTGAGGGGAAGGGCGCGCTGCCGCTGGGTGGCCCGCTCGAGGGGTCGGACTGGCATGAGATACCGGGCGCGCCCGGTGGTCCGGGCCGGGTCCGGATCTCCGAACCCGAGGGCGCGCCGACGGGCGTCTATCTCCACATCCACGGTGGCGGATGGACGATCGGCGCCGCTCAGGAATACGACAAGACCTGCCAGGCCCTTGCGCGCGATACGGGACTGCGCGTGGTGTCGGCGGCGTACCGGCTGGCGCCGGAGCATCCCTGGCCGGCGCAGCGGGAGGACACGCTCGCCGCCGCGAGATGGGCGCTGGAGAGCCATGATCTGCCAGTGATCATCGGCGGGGAGTCCGCGGGGGCGCATCTGACCGCCGTCACTGCGGTTCAACTGCGGGACGCAGGTTTGGGGAGCCGGATCAAGGGCTTGGTCCTCAACTACGGGGTCTTCGATGTGCGCGGCACACCCTCGGCACTTGCATGGGGGGACGAGGTGCTGGTGCTGTCGACGCCGATCATGCAGTGGTTCTACGACCTTGTGGATCCGACCGGGCAGGCGCGCCATGGCCCGGATCTCTCGCCCCTGCTGGCGGATCTGCGGGGGCTGCCACCGGCACTCTTTCAGGTGGGTACCGCCGATCCGCTGCTGGATGACACGCTCTTCATGGCGGGGCGCTGGCGGGCAGCGGGTAACGAGACGCATCTCTCCGTCGCGCCGGGCGGCGTCCACGGCTATGACATGTTTGACGAATTGGCGATTGCGCAGGCGGCGCGGGCGAACGTCCGCGCGTTCATTGCCGCCTGTCTGGCGTGAGGTCAGTCGCCTGCCGCAACCCCCTCACGCCGCGGATCGGCACCGCCCAGCAACGTGCCATCTGGCCGTATCGTGATGATGCCAAGGCCCGAGGTCATGTCGCGTTCCGTCACCGCATGGCCCCGCTCGCGGAGCCCGTCGGTGACAGCGGGCGGCGTGCCGGGCTCGACCACGACTTCCCCGCGGTTGCGCTGCGAGACGTGGAAGAGCGCTGCGGCCTCGGCGGGATCTCTCTCGAACCCCAGGATCGCGATCAGGCTACCGGCCACGTACTCCGGGATGCGCGAGCCACCGGGAGAGCCCGTGAGCACGACGGGCGTATCGCCCAGATAGGCGATGGTCGGCGCCATCGAGGACCGTGGCCGCTTGCCGGACGCCACTGCGTTCGCGATGGGTAGACCTGGGCCATCCACCGGGCGGAATGAGAAGTCTGTGAGCTGGTTGTTCAGGAGGAACCCGCCCGCCATGCGTCCCGACCCGAAGGCCGTCTCGATCGAGGCCGTGAGGCTGATCGCGAGGCCTGTCTCATCGATCACCGACAGATGCGTGGTGCCGGGGCTGTCCTGAGGCAGGGCGGGGGCGTAGAGCCGCCCCTCCCGCCAAGGCGGCTCGCCCGCCTGCGCCTTCTCGACGCTTGCCTCGAACCCGCTCAAAAGAATAGACCTTTCCGCGATGTAGCTCGGGTCAAGCAAGCCCTTGACCGGAACTTTCACGAAGTCCTCGTCGGCGAGGTAGCGGGCGCGATCGGCATAGGCCAGCCGGGACGCCTCGGCGAACAGATGCCAGAGCCGGGGCTCCTCCAGTTCCAGCTCGTCGGGCTTGAAGCGGTCGAGGATCATCAGGATCTGACCCACGGTCGTCGCACCCGAGGAAGGCGGTCCCATCCCGCAGACCCGGTAGCCGCGGAAGGGGTGGCAGACCGGCGCGCGCTCGACCACCTGATAGCCCGCGAGATCCGCTGATGAGAGCGTGCCCGGCCGCGGGGTACGTTGCGCCGCTGCCGCAATATCGCGCGCTAAGCCCATGAGATAGAACGCTTCCTTCCCCTGAGTGGCGATCTTCCGCAAGGTTCGCGCGAGCTCGGTCTGGCGCAGGATCTGTCCCTCGACCAACGGTTCGCCGCCGGGCAGGAAGACCGCGGCCGCGTCGGTGCCCGCAAGTCGGTCGCCAAAGCGCTCCAACAAGCCGGCGAGGCGCGGGCTTACCGGAAAACCCTGGTCCGCCAATGTGATCGCGGGACGGAACAGCCGGGGCCAGTCAAGGACACCATGCCGATCGTGCAGCTCGGCCATCAGCGCGACGAGACCCGGGACGCCGATGGACCGGCCGGATCGCACGGCCTCGAGGAAGGGCAGGGGTTCGCCATCCTCCAGGAACATGTCGGGGTTGGCGCCTGTTGGGGCAGTTTCCCTTGCATCCCAGGAGGTTAGTCCGTTCGGTCCATGAACCAGCGCGAAGGCACCACCACCGATGCCGGAGCTTTGAGGTTCGACGACGTTGAGGACCAGAAGGGCCGCGATGGTCGCATCCGCGGCCGATCCGCCGTCGCGCAGCACCTCTAGCCCCGCGTCAGTCGCGAGCGGATTGGCGGTCACGATCATGTGCCGCTGTCCGGTGGCAACCGGCTTCGGCGTAAACCCCGTTGCGGCCTCCGGGTCGGCCTGCGTCTGCGGCAGCGCCGGGCTGGACAGAAGGACCGCGAGGGCGGCAACGACAAACCTGCGCATCGTGTTCTCCCTTTCCGTTCGGGAAAACCGTGGCGCGATAAGCGGTGATTGTCACGGCATTTGCCTAAAATTCATTGAACGTGCGTGCCCGTACCGCGATGGTAAGGGAACGAGACCGCGAGGAGCCCCGAATGGCCAAGACAGACCTGCCGATGCTGGAGCAGCGGCGCATCGAAGCGAACATCCTGAAACCTGTCTACGAGGAGATGGAAGCCCGCTTAGGCCTTGAAAAGGCTCAGGAAATTCTGGGCGCTGCGATCATCAAGAACTCGATCGAGCAGGGTGCCGCCTATAGCGAGGGACTGGAGGACAAGGGCCTCAAGTCGTTCCGGGACACGATGGCCCAGTGGAAAGCCTCGGGCGCGCTTGAAATGGAGATGCTCGAGGAGACGGACGAGCGTGTGCACTTCAACGTAACACGTTGCAAATACTCCGAAATGTATCGTGAGATGGGGGTTGGCCACATCGGCCACTTGCTCAGCTGCAACCGCGACGGCACCTTCTGCACGGGTTTCAATCCCGACATCAAGCTGGAGCGCACGCAGACCATCATGTCGGGCGCCAGCCATTGCGATTTCCGCTACCGGATCGAGCCCGCGAGCGACTAGCGCCGGGATTCCACGTGTATGACAAACGTATGACTTGCGTATGCCAAACGTATGCCAAGTGCGCCGACGGAAGTCGACTTCGTTGGCCTAGAATATCGGCACCTCGACCTGCCCCAGGAGCGTGACCTCACCCGACGGCGAGATCTGCACCACCTGGATTTCCCCTGACAGGGGCCGCACACCGGTCAGCGCCTGGACATTGACGTTGTGCGTCACCACCAGCGCGGTCTGCCCGGCGGGAAGCGCCATCAGTGCCTCGCGCAGCTCCCGCGTTCTGCCGGTTCCCTTGTAGGCGGCGCCCGAGAAGGAACGCAAAAAACCCTTGTTCTCGACCTCGCCCAACGCCATCAGATCGGCGGTTTCGTGGACGCGACACCAGCGGCTGGACCAGACGACATCGATCGTGACGCCTGCAGCGCGGATCAGGTCGCCCGCCCGCCGCGCCTGACGCCGCCCGTCGTCACTGAGGTTGCGCTGGGTCTCGCACTTCGAGATGTCGAAGTTGTCCGGGTCATGACTACCAGGCGCGAGCGCGTGGCGCATTACGGCATGAACGCCAGGCTCGCCGAGACGCGATAGAACATCGCTGGCCATGGCGGGCATGGCGGTCATCAGGAGGGCGACGAGGGCAAGGGCGGCTTTCATGAGGGGTCCCGTGATTGGTGGTTGTGATCCGTCAGTCGATCAGCTGGAGCCCGCGTAAGGCATCCCGCACGGCGGCCTTCTGCGCGTCGGTGGCAGGTGACGTCGGGCGTCGCGCGAGGCCAGCGTCGACGCCCTGAAGCTGCTGGGCGTGTTTGCAGAGCGATGGCATGTTGTCCTGCCCGATCGCGTCCCAGAGCGGCATGAGCCGCTCGTGCAGGTCCAGTGCGGTTGCCCAGTCTTGCGCCTGGACGGCGTCCCAGAGCCGGACGGAGGGACCTGGCGCTGCGGTCAGGATGGCCGCGATCGCCCCGGGTGCCCCCAGCTGGTAAGAGGGGTAGAGCAGCGCATCGACAGCGCTGAAGATGATGTTCTGCGGCTTTGCGCGCCGGATGAGGTCGGCGAAGAGCTTCATGTCGCCCGCGCTTTGTTTGACGCCGAGCACACCCGGCACCTCGTCCATGATGCGCAGAAGCAGATCAGGGGACAGGTAGCACCAGGGCACGACGTTGTAGATCAGGATCGGCACGTCGCAGGCGGCGTGGATCTCGGCGAAGTGGCGCACCATGGCGTCGTCGTCGGGACGGAAGAGATAGGACGGCGGCGTCACCTGCAGGGCGGCAACGCCGAGGTCCTTGACGAGATGGCCGCGGGTCGCGACCTCGTCGGTCGAATTGGCGATGATCCCGGCCACCAGCGGCACTCGGGCATCGATGGCGCGCGCGGTCTCTGCCATCAGGTCGCGGTACTCCTCGCGACCAAGCGCGTGGCCCTCGCCCGTGCTGCCGCCCGCGGCCAGCCCATGCACGCCGTTGGCGATCAGCCAGTCCACCTGCGGTTTCACCAGCGAGAGATCGATGTCCCCGTTCTCGGTGAATGGCGTGGTGAAGGGCGCGATGATGCCGTGTAGCGCATCGGTCATTGTTCTCTCCCCGTCGGTTCTTGTTCGTTGGGGAGAGAAAAGTCGACGCCGGGCGACAATGCAAGCACCGCCGGTCCTGGACGCTGTCAACGCGCTTCAACCGCCGATCGTGCGCATGTCGTAGGGCGTCGTCTGGTAGATCTGAGGAGCTACTCCGGCAATCAGCGGTTCGCGCGACCGAAACTAGGGTCGACTGTTGTTCGGTCCGGACTTCTGCTCCAGGGAATCAACCTCAGTCGGCGGCGTGTCCTTTACCGTTGGCTCGATGCGCCGCCTGTTCGAGACGAATACCACGTCTACAGGTCGGGACCCAAAACCGTCCGGCACTGCGATCGCGTTCCGATTGTTCTGGTCTATCACTTGGCAAGTGCAGTCGGGCGAGCCTGTGTTTGCCAGGTTCGAGCAAACACCAAGTGCTGACCTCGCCAGCACGTGTACTGGTCGGGTTCGAGCTGCGGTTCCAGTCGGATAGTAGTACCAATTCAGCCCGGACACATGGACCGCAGCGTCGTCGGTCCACGCCAGGCAACCAGCCATTACCTTGACGCCGCTGTCAGAGACGTATCGGTCGTTGGATTTCATTATCTCAGCATGCACCTTGTCGGCAGCAGCTTGCTGGTCTGGGGATTGGTCAACAAGAGGCCCACAACCAAAAACGACCATGCCAAAGAATACGACTGTCAAGTAACGCAACGTAATACCTATCCTGAAAATTCTGTTACGGGGAAAGGTGCCAATGCGGCTCTTCCCTGTCAACGCGCTTCAGCGGCCGATCGTGCGCATGTCGTAGGGCGTCGTCTGGTAGATCTGGTTGATCCAGTTCCCGAACAGAAGATGCGCGTGGCTGCGCCAGCGGTTCTCCGGCGGGCGGGTCGGATCATCTCCAGGGTAGTAGTTGCGCGGCACCTCGATCGGCTCGCCCGCTGCGGCGTCGCGGTCGTACTCCTGCTTCAGGGTATCGCTGTCGTATTCGAGGTGATTGAACATGTAGAGCGCGCGGTGCCGGGGGTCGTGGATGAGGCAGGGGCCGACGTCGTCCGACTGCATGAGCACCTCGAGGCCGCGCCCCGCTGGCAGGTCCTCCACCCGGTTCTCGGTCCAGCGGCTGACGGGCACGGCGAAGTCGTCCGAAAAGCCGCGCAGGTAGGGCGAGGCGGGCGCGAGATTGCGGTGGCGAAAGACCCCAAAAGCCTTCTCGGTCAGCATATGCTTGGGCACCTTGTGGAAGTGGTGAAGCATGGCCTGTCCGCCCCAGCAGATCGCAAAGGTCTGGTGGACGTTGGTCTGCGTCCAGTCGAAGATCTCGGTAAGCTCATCCCAGTAAGTGACGTCCTCAAAGGGTAAATGCTCGATCGGGGCGCCGGTGATGATGATGCCGTCGAAGCGGTCCTGCCGGGCGTCGGCGAAGGGGCGGTAGAACGCCTCGAGGTGCTGGGCGTCGGTGTTCTTCGAGCGGTGGTCCGTCATGCGGATCAGCGTGAGCTCGATCTGGAGCGGCGTGGCACCGATCAGCCGGGCGAGTTGTGTCTCGGTCTGGACCTTCTTGGGCATCAGGTTCACCAGCCCGATCTGCAGCGGGCGAATGTCCTGGCGTTCGGCCGATGCCTCGGACATCACCATCACCCCTTCGCGCGTGAGCACGTCGTGGGCGGGGAGGTCTGAGGGGATCTTGATCGGCATGTTGTGTCTCGGGTCTCGTCCTAGGCGGGGTAGGTAGGTGGGAATACGCCGCCTGTGAAGGTTGTTGCGGAGCGGCTCACGCGACCGTGCGCTGCTCGAGGGCCTTTGCCATCACCTGATCGAACTCGGCAGGTGTCGTGACGGCAGCGATGTCGGCGGCGCTCACGGTGACCCCCCAGTGCTGCGCGATGGCGTCGTAGCGGGGCAGCCGGTGGGTCAGAAGCTTGCGAAAGCCCCAGCGGATGAAGTCATCGGGGTCGACGCGGTCCTCTGCGACGCCGTGCGCTTGGAGATAGGCGTCCCAGGTCTCGATCAGAAAGGGCTCTGGGTAGTACATTGGCTTGGGCGCCCTGTCGAAGCGGGCGGCCAGTTGCTCGGCATCCGCCTCGGTTCCGCGGAGTTGCACGATCAGTACCCGGTCGGCCAATGCGGACAGCACGGGGTCCGTTGGATCCGCCGGATCGACGACCTCACATAGTGAACCCGATGTGTCGCACAGGAAGTGGGGATAGCCGTAGATGTCCCGGGCCCGGTCGATGAATCTGATGGCATCCCGTGTTGCTGCGATCTCGGCCGCACGATGCTCTCGCTGGCGCTTGAGGTATTCGGCGAAGGGAATGCCGCCCTTGGCAGGATCCCCCGGCTTGCCCAGATAGGTGCTGAGAGGGGTGAGGTTCTCGAACGTCAGGTTCGACGCGATGTAGACGCTGTCGCTCAGGAGCAGCTCGCGCAGGAACGGCACCTGCATGGCTGCGCGCTTGAAATTGTCCGAAATCAGCTCGCCCATGTAGTGGGTGCCGATGCGGTAGTCGACCGAGTAGTGGAACCACTCGCCCCCCTCCCGCAGCATCGAAGCCATTCGCGTCTTGCCGGTGCCCGACATGCCGAAAAGCGCCAGGGCCTTGCGTGGCGCGGCAAGATAGTCGTCGGCGGTCTTGTAGATCATGGAGCTGCCCCTCATCGTCGCCGGGCCCTAACAGGTTTTCGCGCGCGGCAAAATGGGGGTATGCTGCGCCAAGGGAGGCTGAGCGATGGCAGACGGCAAAGCATATCTGACGGCGGAGGAGATTCGCGCGCTCGCGGCACGGTCGGATCTGGCGGGATGGGCCCTGGTCGGGCACTGCTGGGGTGTGATCTTTGCATCCGTGGCTGTGTTCGCCTGGTATCCTTCTGTCCTGACCGCGGCGTTGGCGGTGATGGTAATCGGCTCGCGGCAGTTGGGCTTCGCAATTCTGATGCACGAGGCCGCGCACCGGGCGCTCTTCCGCACCGGCTGGCTGAACGAATGGGCTGGGCAGTGGCTGTGCGCGCGCCCCATCATGGCGGAAGTGACGTCCTATCGCGCCTATCACCTGACCCATCACCGGCACACTCAAACGGACAAGGACCCGGATCTCCCGCTGTCGGCGAAGTTCCCGACGACGCGCGACAGCCTGCAGCGCAAGTTCACGCGCGACCTGACGGGGCAGACCGGATGGAAGCTGCGGCTGGCACAGATCCGCCAGGCGATGCAGCTGGGCTTCGACGAGGATGCCATCAAGGGTGCGAAGCTCGCGCAGAACTTTCAGTCGGCGGATCTGCGCCCGGCGCTGATCTGCAACGCCGTGATCTTCGCGGCCATGTGGGCGATCGGCGACTGGTGGTACTGGTTCGTCTTCTGGCTGCTACCGCTCCTGACCTGGTATCAGTTCGTCATTCGGGTGCGGAACATCGCCGAACATGCGGTGCTGCGCGACCCGGCTGATCCGCTCTCGAACGCGCGAACGACCTACGCGGATCCGGTGACCGCATTCTTCCTCGCCCCCTACTGGGTGAACTATCATCTGGAACATCACCTGGTCATGCATGTGCCGTGCTGGCGCCTGCCCAGGCTCCACCGCATGTTGCTGGCGCGCGGGCTCGGCGATCGGATGGAGACGGCGCCGAGCTACTGGGAGGTTCTGGGCCGGGTTGGCTGGAGCCGGGTGCGGGCACTGGCCTGACGAACCGGCGCCTGCCTCAGTCCGGGGCCACCACGCCGAGGATGGGGCCGAAACGCCCGCCCCTGTCCCGGCGCCCGAGCGTGGGCGCGTACATTCGCGAGATCGTCCCATCCAGGTAGAGCGCAGCGCGCGTATTCATGTGGTCGCGCATGAAACGTGCGAAGTGGTGGAACGTGACCGGCGTGCGGGACAAGGCGAAGACAAGGGTACTTTGGTCGGCAAGGACGCCGGCCCCGTTGCGGATCCGGCGCGAGTCGCTGTCCGGCAGGAAGCGGGGATGCAGCTTGCCGCCGATCACCAGCATGGGGCCCGACTGGGTGGCGAAGCGGCAGGCCGGCGGATCCTCCGCGTAGGCGCGGCTCTCGACGATCTGGGCGCGGCCATTGCCCCAGCAGAGCACCCCGTTCGGTAGCATTCCGAAGTTTCCGGGCCCGGCCGAGGTGATCACGCGGCGGTGCTCTTCGCCGTCGATGATGAGGTGCCCGACGGGGCTGCGGTCCGGGTGGTACATCCCCGCGTTCATGGCAAAGAGCAGCGTCTTGCCGTCGGCGGCCAAGGCATCCGAGAGCGCGCCCAGCGATTGCAGCGGGGTGTCGTCGGCGCCCTTCCACCAGAGCGAGAGCTCATCGGACCCCGAGTCGACCACGCAGGTATCGAAGCGCGTCTCCTCGAAGGTCTCGGTCGTGCACTCGAGCGCCCGGGCGTGTCCGGTGGCAAGCCCCAGTGCCAGGGCTAGTCCTGCGGCCAGCGCGACGCGCTTCACAAGCGCTCCTCCGGCGGCAACAGATGGCGTTCGTTGAGCCAGGGATGGAGTGCGGCTGCCTTGCGTATCTCGGCGTAGCCCGGCAACTGACGTCCCTGGCTCAGGAGCGTCAGCCCGCGTCCCGCAAGCGCCCCGAAGTGACGGGGCTCCAAGGCGAGGGTTTGGTCGAGGTCCGCCAGCGCCCCGTCGTAGTCGCGGGCGAGGAAGCGGGCGAAGGCGCGCTGGTTCCAGCCCTCCGGATAGTCGGGGCAGTAGGTGATCAGACGGCTGAGTACCTTCTCCGCTTCACCGAACTCCCCCCAACCGATCCGCTCAACGCCGAGGTCGAGCAGTTTCTGGGCCTCGGTATCCGGCGCGGTCGACCAGATCTGCCAGATTTCGGACGCGAGGCGCATGCCGGTGTCCTCGCTGGTGCTGGCAGCCAGTTGCCGGAACAGGGGGTCGGTGCGGGCATCGCGCGCGGTCTGCTCCGTCGCCGGGCAATCCGCGGCCGCGCCGAGGGGCGCGAGAAGGAGGCAGAGGCCGAGAGCAAGGAAGGCAGAGCGCATGGCCAAGCGTTGCGGCAAGCCCGTGCCCGTTGCAAGCTGAAACCATGCGGTCGGGAGGAGGGGCATGCCGGAGTATCTGCTCGCGCTGACCTATGCGGCGCTCGCCGGGCTGGCGATCCCCGCGGGCGGCGCGCTTGCGAGCATCGACACCCTGTTGCCGCGATGGTTGCGCACCGAGGTCCGGCATACAGTCATCGCCTTCGGCGCTGGCGTCCTGATCGCCGCCATCGCGCTTGTGCTTGTGCCGGAGGGGCAGGCGTCGTTAGTCACGCTTTCCGAGACCACGGGCATTCTGATGTTCGTCGCCGGCGGTGTCATGTTCTGCTTTGCGGACCGCGCGATCCAGCGCCAGGGTGGCGGGTATTCGCAGTTGCTGGCAATGCTGCTCGACTTCGTGCCCGAAGCGCTGGCGCTGGGCGCGATGCTCGCCACCGCGCCGGGCACGGGGTTGCTGCTGGCGATCCTGATGGCGCTGCAGAATCTGCCCGAGGCCTTCAATGCATACCGGGAGATGCGCACGAGCACCCATCTCACGGGGAGCCGCATTCTGGCGTGGTTCACGGCGCTCGCGCTGCTCGGGCCGCTCTCGGCCGCGGCCGGGTACTGGCTGTTGCAACCGCTGCCCGACGTGCTGGGCAGCATCATGTTGTTTGCAGCAGGCGGGATACTCTACCTGATCATCCAGGATATCGCCCCGAAGGTGGCGCTGCGACGCGCCTGGGCGCCGCCGCTGGGCGCGGTCTTCGGCTTTGGACTGGGACTGGTCGGCCAGGCGCTGACGGGGTAAGCCGCCCGCGCCGGGCTTGGCCGTCGCTCAGGCTTGGCTCTTCGCGCGGTCGATTGCGTCGATGATCATCTGCTTGGCGTGCTCTGCGTCGGCCCAGTTCTGGACCTTGACCCACTTGCCGGGCTCGAGATCCTTGTAGTGTTCGAAGAAGTGGTTGATCTGATCGCGGGTGATCTGAGGCAGGTCCGAGAACGTCTTCACGGTCTCGTAGCGCTTGGTGATCGAGCTTGAGGGCACGGCGACGATTTTCTCGTCCTGACCTTTTTCGTCCTCCATTACCAGCACGCCGATGGGGCGGGCCGAGATCACGCAGCCCGGCACCAGCGGGCGGGTGTTGGCGATCAGCACGTCAATCGGGTCGCCGTCATCGGAAAGCGTATGCGGCACGAAGCCGTAGTTCCCGGGATAGCGCATGGGCGTGTAGAGAAAGCGGTCCACGAAAAGGGTGCCGGCGTCCTTGTCGAGCTCGTACTTGATCGGCTCTCCCCCGACGGGCACCTCGATGATCACGTTGACTTCCTCGGGCGGGTTGTCGCCGATCGAGATCGCTTCGATGCGCATGGAGCTCTCCTCAAGGTTCGGATTGATGTCTCGCGGGCCACATACTCCGGCGACGCCGATGTTGCAATGCACAAAAATCCTGGGGTTGCATGATACCGGATGCATGCGAGCTGTCGCTGACTCCCTCCTTGGCGTTACGATTCCATGAAAAAGGCCCGGGCGCAGCGCCCGGGCCTTCGGTTGTTTGCAGAGCCGTCTGCGTGATCAGAGCAGCGGCGCGATCACCAGGCTGACGATTGCCATCACGTTGATGAGGATGTTCATCGACGGGCCCGACGTGTCCTTGAAGGGATCGCCAACGGTATCGCCGACCACCACGGCAGCGTGGGTGTCCGTGCCCTTGCCGCCGAGGTTGCCCTTCTCGACATACTTCTTGGCATTGTCCCAGGCACCGCCCGCGTTCGCCATCATGAGCGCCATCAGCACACAGCCGAGCAGTGCACCTGCAAGCATCCCACCGAGCGCTTCCGGCCCGATGCCAAGCCCGATCAACGGGGGCGCGCCGACAGCGATGACACCCGGCAGGATCATGCGCTTGAGTGCCGCTGTCGTGGCGATCTCGATGCACTTTGCGCTGTCTGGGTCGGCATTGCCCTCCATGAGCCCCGGGATCTCGCGGAACTGCCGCCGGATCTCGTTGATCATGTCGAAGGCCGCGTCACCCACGGCTGTCATGGTGATCGACGCAACCAGGAACGGGATCGTGCCGCCGATGAACAGGCCCACAAGGACGATCGGATCATCCAGCTCCAGCGCAAAGTTGGCATCGTTCAGCGCCACCGTCTGCACGAAGGCCGCGATGATCGCGAGAGCCGCCAGAGCGGCCGCACCGATTGCAAAGCCCTTCCCGATGGCGGCCGTCGTGTTGCCAAGCTCGTCGAGGCTGTCGGTGATCTCACGCACCTCCGCGCCCATCTCGCCCATTTCGGCAATGCCCCCCGCATTATCCGCGACGGGTCCGTAGGCGTCGATCGCCATGGTGATGCCGACGGTTGCCAGCATCCCGACCGCCGCGATGCCGACCCCGTAGAGACCGGCAAGAGAGGTCGAGACGAAGACGATCGCCGCAAGACAGAGAAGAGGCACCACCACCGACTGCATGCCGACGGCGAGCCCGGTGATCATCACCGTCGCGGGCCCGGTTTCACCGGACTGCGCGATCTTCCGGACAGGTGCACCGGCCGTGTAATACTCGGTGATCAAGCCGATCGCGACACCACCCACAGCACCAGCGATGACTGCGAACCAGATGTTGAGCTCGAGCCCGAGCGCCTGGATCAGCACGAAGGCAGCCGCCAGGAACAGCACGGGCGCGCCGAGCGTACCGGTGCGCAGGGCCGCGGCAGGTTCCTTGGAAGATTGGCTCCTGACCACGAAGATCATGATGACCGAGGCGACGAGACCCAGCGACGCCAGCAGGAGCGGCAGGGACATCAGCGCGGACTGCACGGCTTCGAACTCCGCATCTGCGAGCGAAGTGCCGAAGACCGTATTGTAGGTGGCCGCCCCAAGCGTGGATGCGATGGCGATTGTCGCGATCATGGCGCCGCAATAGCTCTCGAAGATGTCCGAGCCCATGCCGGCGACGTCGCCCACGTTGTCGCCCACGTTGTCTGCAATCACGCCCGGGTTGCGCGGGTCATCCTCGGGGATACCGGCCTCGACCTTGCCCACGAGGTCCGCGCCCACGTCCGCCGCCTTGGTGAAGATGCCGCCGCCGACCCGGCTGAAGAGCGCCACTGTGGACGCGCCCATGCCGAAGCCTTCCAGACTGTGTGCATCACCGCCGATGTAGACGTAGAGCCCGCCGAGCCCGATGAGGCCGAGCGCTGCCACCGACAGCCCCATGATGGAGCCGCCGAAGAACGCGACGGTGAGCGCGCTTGCCGCGCCGTCGGTCTGTGCCGCCGTTGCCGTGCGGACATTCGCCTTGGTGGCAGAGTACATGCCGATCCAGCCCGCGATCGAAGAGGACAGGGCCCCCACGATGACGGCGACCCCGACGTCCGCGTTCAGAAAGACGAAGGTCAGAACCACCTGCGCCGCCAGGAACAGGATTAGGATCGTGTACTCCCGCTTCATGAAGACCATCGCGCCTTCATGGATCTGGTCGCCGATCTTCTTGATCGACGCCTCACCCTCCGGGTACTTCATCACCATTCCATAGAGTACGTAGGCCACCACAAGGCCGCCAACTCCCAGTATGGGTGGAATAAACTCGAGCATCAGCTCCCCCGTTGCTTTGCGCGAACCCACTTTGTCGGCCAGGTTCCGCCTGGCTCGCTGGTATCCGCATCATCCGTTGTCAGGGCCCGGGCGTCCGGGCCCAAATCGTGTACGTGGGCCAGGTTGGCTTGTCTAGGTTCGCGATGCTGGCGCCTAGACGGCTGCGATCACCTGGATCTCGACCGTGAACTTCGGAGACGCGAGCTTGGCCTCGACACAGGCGCGGGCCGGCGTCGAGCCGGCGGCAACCCAGGCGTCCCAGACCTCGTTCATCTCGGCAAAATCGCCGATGTCGGCCAACCAGATGTAGGCCGAGATCGCGTTGGACTTGGAGGTCCCCGCTTCCGCCAGCAGTTCGTCGATCTTCGCCAGGATGTCCTTGGTCTGCTCGGCAACCGAGGCGCCCGGTGCACGCTGGGCGACCTGGCCTGCCGTCGTCGCGATGCCGTTGTAGACAACGCATTGGCTCATGCGCGCGCCGGGTTCGATGCGTTTGATGTCCGCCATGGGGGATCCTTTCTGGTTACCCCCGCCGCTTCGCTGCTTCAGGAGTGTTTTCTGGTCAGAGGTTCCATGGATGTGTGGCGCAGGATCGGGCTCGGGTAAACAGCCGATCGGTCAGACGGAGACGGCGGACAACAGATCGTCGCGGTCGAGCGCTTCTTTGCGGCCGGCCATCTTCACGGCACCGCGCTCGAGCACGCAAAAGCAGTCGGCGAGATCGTAGGCAAAACTGAAGTACTGCTCGACGAGCACGATCGCCATGTCGCCCCGGTCACGCAGGTACTCGATCACGCGGCCTATCTGCTGGATGATGTTCGGTTGGATGCCTTCTGTCGGTTCGTCCAGCAGAAGCAATCGTGGCCGTGCGATCATGGCCCGAGCGATGGCAAGCTGCTGTTGCTGCCCGCCGGAGAGATCGCCGCCACGGCGGCCGAGGAACTCCTTGAGGATCGGGAAGAGCTCGAAGATCTCGGCGGGGATGCCATGCTGGTCCTTCGGCAGGCAGGCGTATCCTGTCTCCAGGTTTTCGCGGACGGTCAGCAGCGGGAAGATGTCCCGGCCCTGCGGGACATAGCCGACCCCCTTGCGGGCCAGATGATGCGCCGGCGCGCGGCCGATCTCCTCGCCGTCCAGCCTGTAGGTCCCACCCGACCGAGGGTGCGTCCCTGATATCGCCTTGAGGAGCGAGGTCTTGCCCACACCATTTGTGCCCATGACGCAGGTGACCTCACCCATCGCCGCATCCAGATCGATGCCGTTGAGGATCCGGCTGCCGCCGTAGTGCAGGGTAAGGTCGCGCAACGCTAGCATGCTGATGCCTTGCTTCCGAAAACAATGCGGTCGAAGGTGTGGTACCTGTGTTCAGCAGGTATTTCTGGCCAGATGAAGGGCGAGGGGGCCTCGCCGGGGTCTTGGCGTCGACGCGGTGACCTAGCGCCCGAGATAGACATCGATCACCTCCTGGTTCTGTGTCACGTGATCGATCGATCCCTCGGCGAGGACCGAGCCCTCGTGCAGGACGGTGACCCTGCAGTCCAGGCGTCGGACAAACTCCATGTCGTGTTCGACGACAACGACAGCACGGGTCTTGGCGGCCTCGCGAAGAAGGTCTGTCGTATGTTCGCGCTCTGCCGGGGTCATTCCGGCGGCTGGCTCGTC
This sequence comes from Pseudomonadota bacterium, assembly GCA_039033215.1. Classification (GTDB taxonomy): domain Bacteria; phylum Pseudomonadota; class Alphaproteobacteria; order Rhodobacterales; family Rhodobacteraceae; genus Thermohalobaculum. The sequence goes on from JBCCDA010000049.1 coordinate 24,225, forward strand.
GACGAGCAGCAACTGAGGGTCCTGCGCGAGGAGCATACCGATCTCGAGCCATTGCTTCTGGCCGTGGGAAAGCTCGCCCGACTTGCGCTCGAGTTGCGCAGACAATCCGATCTCACCGGCCAGTGTACGCACCCGCTCCGTGTCCTCATCTGAGGTCCGATAGAAAAGCACGGATAAAGGCCCACGGGTGTTCCTGAGCGCCATCAAGAGATTGTCGAAGACCGACTGGTCCTCGAACACTGTCGGGCGTTGGAACTTTCGGCCGATCCCGGCGCGCGCAATGGCGCTCTCGCGCATCTTCAGGAGCGAGATGGACTTTGGCCCCCAGAAGATCCGCCCTTCGTCCGGTTTGGTCTTGCCGGTGATAATGTCCATGAAGGTTGTCTTGCCAGCGCCGTTCGGGCCGATGACGGCACGCAGCTCCGCCTGGCCGATCTGGAAGGAGAGGTTGTTGATCGCCTTAAAGCCGTCGAAGGAAACCGAGACGCCCGAGACCTCCAGAAGCGCGCTCATTCGTTGGCCTCCTTCTCACGGAGTGCGCCCTGGTCGGGGCCAAGCGGGGCGCCGTGGCGCTTGGGGGATTTCCGGTCGGCGATCAGGTCGAATATCCCCCCGATGCCCTTGGGCGCGAAGATGGTGACCAGCACGAAGGAGAGGCCCAGCAACACGGTCCACCAGTCGACCCATTGGATGGTGAAGAGGCCGAGGTTGATGTCCGGGGCCTGCCCGCCCGTAAAGTAGGTGGAGACCAGCGAGACGAATGCTGCGCCGATGACAGCGCCGTAGAGTCGGCCGCGCCCACCGATCGCGACCCATACGGCGAGGTAGATGCTCGCGATCGGGGCTATTTCGGCCGGGTTGATGATTCCGGCCTGCGGGTAGTAGAGCGCCCCCGCGATGGCCGCGATCACGGCGGTTGCGGTGAAGACAAAGAGTTTGAAGCGCTCGACCGAGTAGCCGAGGAACCGCACCCGTGCCTCGTCATCCCGAATGCCGCGGATGACCGATCCGAACTTGCCCGATACCATCCACGCCGACAGGACGTACCCCGCACCCAGCGCGAAGGCGGATGCCCAGAGGAACCACATCGACACGACCGCTTGGGGTGCTGTGACGCCTGGCAGGTTCTGAAGGCCCGAGAGGCCGTTGTTGCCGCGCAGGCCCGAATCGTTCTGGAAGAGGTAGAGCGACAGCGCCAGCGTCATCGCCTGCGTGAGGATCGAGAGGTAGACCCCGGTGACGCGGGAGCGGAAGGCGAGCCAACCGAAGACGCCTGCCAGGATCCCCGGCACCAGGACCACGGCTAGCAATTGCAACGGCAGGGAATGCGCGAACATCCAGATCGGGGGCAGTTCCGATGCACCGACGACGCCGAAGATCTGCACAGCGATGGCGTCTGATACCTCGGCGGGCGTGGGCGGGATCTCGGCAGCGGCCAGGCTGTCCAGCACGATCAGCTCGGTGCGCGCGTACATCAGCCACATGCCGATGGCGTAGCCGCCCAGGCCAAAGAAGGCGAAATGGCCAAGGCTGAGGATCCCGCAATACCCCCAGACCAGGTCCATGGCGATGGCGACCAGGCAAAGGCACAGCGTCTTGCCCAGCGTCTTGACGAAGCTCGTTGAGATGATTCCGGTGCCAAACGCCTCGGACATCAGCGTGACACCAAGGGTGAAGACCGCGAGGCAGATCAGAAAGATCAGCACCGACGGGTTGTCGGCCAGCAGGAAGCGGCGGCGGGCGGGCAGGGCGGTGATGGACATCTATGCCTCCGCCGCACGGCCCTTGAGCGCGATAATGCCCTTTGGCCGGAACTGGATGAAGAGGATGATGAACAGGATCATGTAGGTCTGCGCCGCCAGCGTGTTCGATGGGTTGAACCACTCGATGAACTTCTGCAGGAAGCCCACCATCGTCGCACCCAGCAGGGTGCCCCAGATGTTGCCGACGCCGCCGACGACCACTGTCATGAAGCTCTGCACGATGTAGTCCTGCCCCATCTCCGACGTGACTTTCGCGTAGAGCCCGATGGCCACCCCCGCGATCCCCGCAATCCCGGAGCCCAGCCCAAACGTCAGCATGTTTATGCGATCCGGGTTGATCCCCATCGAGGCTGCCATGCGCGGGTTCTGCGTTACCGCACGCACATCCAGTCCCAGCCGCGTGCGCTTCATGATGAACAGGAACAGGACCAGGAACACCACCGCCAGCACGAAGATCGCAATGCGGATGTTGGCAATCGAGACGACGTCATTGATCTCCCACGCGCCCGACAGCCAGTCCGGAGAGGTCAGCGGCCGCGCCTGGGTGCCGAAGATGTTCTTGGCGATCTGCTGGAGCGCAATCGAGATGCCAAAGGTCGCCAGCAACGTCTCGAGCGGGCGGTGGTAGAGCCATCGGATCACGAGGCGCTCCATTGCGACGCCCGCGCCGAACGTCACCAGGAAGGCGAGCGGCAGGGCAACGGCAATCGAGAGCGTGTAGTCCGGGATGAACAACTGCACGACGTAGCCGGTGTAGGCGCCCATCATGATGAATTCGCCGTGGGCCATGTTGATGACGCCCATGACCCCGAACGTGATCGCCAGCCCGATTGCGGCGAGGAAATAGATCGAAGCGAGCGAGAGCGCGTCCAGCGTCAGGTCCAGCATCTGGTTGAAGGCGACGTTGCGGTCGATGGTCTCGAGCGCAGCTGCTGCGGCGATGGCGACAGATGGCACGCCGGTGTAGCGCTCATAGAAGCTGTAGCGATCTACCTCCGAGCTGATCTGACCGGGTGGTAGGGCTTCTCGAACCAGACCGGCGGATTCCAGCTCGCGGTATGCCCGCCATCTCTCTGTTTCGGAGTCTAGGCTTTCCACCGGAACACCGCCTACGGCACCGTCAGAGATGTTCGCGATCAGGGCTGCGCGCATTTCTCCGGCGTCGACTGTCGGCGGAACCCACTCACTTTCGACCAGGATTGCGAAAGCTTCGTCCACCGAAAGGTCCTCGCCAACGGAAAGGATCTTCGCTACGTCTGCCGTTTCTGGCGCGGGCCCCTGCGCGGCGACAAGCTCGGTCGCCACCAGCGGGTTCAGGGTGGCCCGTACATCCACGCCCAGATCGCCGGCGAAGCGGGTTATGGCGGCTATACGCTCGCCTTCCGTTTCCCCGAAACGAATGGTCAGCAGACCCTCCAGCCGCTCTTTGCGCATCTTGAGATCCGCGTCCGGCTCTTCGTCAATAGCACCCCGCAACGCGGGAAGATGCGATGCCTCTGCGTCGCGCTCGATCGCGTCCAGCGCCGCCACACGGCTTTCTCGATTGGGGTCGAGTAGTTGGAACCGCACCAGCGCCGCACCGATCATCGCCCGGACGCCGCCGTTCGGCTTGAGTTGCCTGAAGTCCTTCTTCTCGACCTCGGCAACGATTGCGCCGGTCGAGATGTCTAACAGGCGCAGGTTTCTTCGGTCGATCTCTTCGGCGAAGAAGAACTGCCCATCGAGCTCACCTGATTTGCCCAGCCACATCTCGCGGGCCTGCCAGCGCTCCAGCACAATCTGAGCTTCCCCAAGCCCCGAGGCCGCGATGGCGTCAATGACCGGGCCAATGGTCCGTCGAGAGCTCTTCGCAATCAGTTCCCGCTGATCCTGCAGCAGTTGCTGGATTGGGCTTGGTGTCTGCGCCTGTGCTGTCCAAGCGGAAACTGCCAAGCAAATTCCAACAAACAGGGACAGGATACGGCGCATGCTCACCTCATGGATCGAGGGGCCAAAGGGCCCCCCGACATCGCGTTGACGTTCGTGGTCAGTAGTTCGATTTGATCTGCACGCAGGTCGAGGTCGCGGTGTTGTACATGCCGCAGCCGAGTTCCTTCCAATCCGACGTCAAGACAGCCGACTCCGGCAGGAAGTCGGTCCAGGCGTCGCCCGGTACTTCCTCGGTCTGGCTGATGATGTCGAACTGGCCTTCCGCCGTGATCTCGCCAATCAGAACCGGCTTGGCGAGGTGGTGGTTCGGGAGCATGACCGCCGTGCCGCCGGTTAGATTCGGGAACTCCTGGCCGTACATGGCCGTGCGGACCGCATCGACGTCTGTCGTGCCGGCTGCCTCGACCGCGTTCACCCACATGTTGAAGCCGATGTAGTGGGCTTCCATCGGGTCGTTGGTCACGCGCTCTTCGCCCATGGTTGCCTTCCAGGCCGTAACCCACTCGGCGTTCGCGTCCGTGTCGGCTGACTGGAAGTAATTCCAGGCTGCGAGGTGGCCGACCAGATCGGAGGTGTCGAGGCCCGAAAGCTCTTCTTCACCCACCGAGAACGCGACCACGGGAATGTCGTCTGCCGACACACCCTGCGCTGCCAGCTCCTTGTAGAAGCCAACATTCGCGTCGCCGTTGATGGTCGAGATCACGCCCACCTTTTTGCCGCCCGCACCCAGCGCGATGACGTCGCCCACGATCGACGACCAGTCCGAATGACCAAAGGGCGTGTAGTTCACGAAGATGTCGCTCTCTGGAATGCCCTTGTCCTTGAGATAGGCCTCGAGGATGCGGTTGGTCGTGCGTGGGTAGACATAGTCCGTGCCCAGGAGCGCGAACGATTCCACACCAAGCTCGTCCAGGAAATAGTCCGTGGCCGGGATTGCCTGCTGGTTGGGCGCGGCACCGGTGTAGAACACGTTCTTCGAGCTCTCCTCACCCTCGTACTGCACAGGGTAGAACAGCAGACCGTTCAGTTCCTCGATGACCGGCAGCACCGATTTGCGGCTCACCGAGGTCCAGTTCCCGAAGATCACGTCGACTTCGTGCACCGTGAGCAGCTCACGCGCCTTCTCGGCGAAGAGCGGCCAATCCGACGCCGGATCCACGACAACCGGCTCGATCTGGCAGCCAAGCAGACCCCCCTTCTTGTTCTGGAGGTCGACCAGCATGAGCATGGTGTCCTTCAGCGTTGTCTCGGAAATCGCCATGGTGCCCGAAAGGGAGTGCAGGACCCCCAGCTTGATCGGGCAATCTGCAGCATTTGCCTGCGAGCTGATGGTCAGCGCCATCACAGACGCGCCCACCAGCGCCGTCGTCATTTTCAGCATATTGTCATTCCTCTCATCTCGTCCGCACGACGTCGGGCCAACAGCACGTCGACGTCCTCGAACTTTCTCAATCCTCATCCCGACCGCTCCATCGATCGTCTGCCCTCGGAGCGTGTCCCTGTCGGAAAGCAAGCAGCGGGCAGGGACGACGCCCGGAGGCGCCGCCGCCGACGATAGGCTTGGGGATGGTCAGGCCAAGCAGAATGCTGCCGTTCTGCACCTCGTTGTGGCCCGCCCACCCGCATCTGGATAAATGGCGAGCAAAGATGCAGCTTGTGCCTAAGCGGTGGTCAGATAGTCGGGGGCGATTGCGACCATCCGCAGCCGAATCGCGAATCGTCTCGGCCCGTCTGTTGAGCCAGTTAGGTGGCGTTCGGCCGAAGCATCAGTGCTCTTGAACACTGGCAACCGAGCAGAATTGCCAAATGCGGCGATGCCGCTTGGATTTCTTGTTGCAGTTTGCCCGGTCGACGGTGCTTCCTGTGCCAAACGGGGAGGGGTCTTTGTGACCGACAAGGTTCATGCAGTTCGGCAATCGTGCGCGACGGCTCTGCCCCGGGCTCAGGGAGCGGTGCGCCTGTCAGTGGAGCGTGCGCGCGGCGCGACGAGGTTGCGGGATCTGTACCAGCGGGGCGCTGCGAAGTGCCTGCTGCCTCGGCACGACGGCCCAGGCCTGACGGCCGTTTTGCTGAACACGGCCGGCGGTCTGACGGGCGGCGATACCCTTTCTGCCGAGGCCACCGCGGGGCCAGGCGCTCATCTCACCCTGGCGACCCAGACGGCAGAGCGTGCGTATCGGTCGCTGCGGGGACAGATGGCAACCGTGACCAATCGGTTGCACGCCGAAGATGGCGCACTGCTGCATTGGCTGCCTCAGGAGACGATCTTTTTCGATGGCGCGGCGCTCTCACGGCAGCTCGATGTGGACCTGCACGGAGACGCGCGTCTGCTTGCGGTAGAGGCCGGCATTCTGGGGCGCACCGCGATGGGCGAGACCGTGCGCGACCTCCGCTTCTCGGACCGATGGCGCATCCGAAGGAACGGGCGGCTGGTCTTTGCTGATGCGCTGCGCCTAGACGGCGATCCGTCGGCGCATCTGTCAGGCGCGGCGACGCTAGGCGGGGCGTTGGCTTTCGCAACCGTTCTATACGCGGCCCCGGATGCGGGTCTCGAGACCAGTGCCGTCCGGGGCCATGTTCACCCTGTGGGCGCCGCGAGCCTCGTGCGACCTGGCATACTTGCCGCCCGTCTCGTCGCGCCCGACCGCATGACGCTGCGCCGCCATCTCATGCCGACGCTTGAGCATCTGCGCGGCGCACCACTCCCCAAGACCTGGAGCATCTGACCATGCAACTCACCCCCCGCGAAAAGGACAAGCTGCTGGTCAGCATGGCCGCGATGGTGGCACGCAACCGATTGTCCCGTGGCGTCAAGCTGAACCATCCCGAAGCGATTGCGTTGATTACGGATTTCGTCGTCGAGGGCGCGCGCGACGGCCGCTCGGTCGCGGAGCTGATGGAGGCGGGTGCCCACGTGATCACCCGCGACCAGTGCATGGAGGGCATCCCCGAGATGATCCACGACGTCCAGGTCGAAGCCACGTTTCCCGACGGGACGAAGCTCGTCACTGTCCATGAACCGATCCGCTGACCGATGGTTCTGGTAGTCTTCATCGTGATCACGTTGCTCATCGGCTGGTTCGGTCCGCAATGGCTGGTCCCGCGCCTTCCGGGCAGCATGCCTGTCCTGGTTGCCTCGGTTGCTACTCTTGCGCTCGGGGCCGGAACGGTCTGGGCGGGGGCGCAACTTTTCGGAGCGGCTGGGGTGGAAGAGGCCCAATCGGCCTTTGACCGCGGCTTCAACGCCTGGAAAATCATGCTGCTTCTGGCGCCGGCGTCGGCGCTGCACGCGGCCCGAAACCTCGCGAAGGAGGACACATGATCCCCGGGGAAATCATCTGCGCCGAGGGCGAGATCGAGCTGAATGCGGACCGTGAGGCCGTGACCCTGTTGGTCGCCAATACAGGCGACCGGCCTGTGCAGGTTGGTAGCCACTACCATTTTGCCGAGACAAATCCGGGGCTTAGCTTCGACCGCGACGCCGCGCGTGGCATGCGGTTGGACATCGCTGCCGGAACCGCCGTGCGCTTCGAGCCCGGTCAGGAGC
>JBCCDA010000050.1:0-31287 GCA_039033215.1 Pseudomonadota bacterium
TCGTCGCTGCCCCCCAGCGGCCGGGTGTAGCGGCACTCCGGGTAGTTCGAGCAACCCACAAAAGCCCCGCCCGATCTGGCTGTGCGCATTGACAGTCGCCCGAGGCTGCATTTCGGGCAAAGCCGCGGGTCCGACCCGTCGCCCGGGTCAGGGAAGAGATGCGGTGCCAGGATCTCGTTGATCTTCTCCAGAACCTCGGTGATCCGCAGTTCCGCGGTTTCATCCACGGCGGCCTTGAAGTCCTTCCAGAAGTGCACCAGCAGATCCTGCCAGTCCTGCCGGCCGCCCGATACCTCGTCGAGTTGGTCTTCCAGACCCGCCGTGAAGTCATAGGCGACATAACGGTCAAAATAGTTCTCGAGGAACGCGATCACCAGCCGGCCCTTGTCCTCGGGTACCAGGCGGTTCTTGTCCTTCTTGACGTACTCGCGGTCCTGGATCGTCGTGATGATCGAGGCATAGGTCGAGGGGCGCCCGATCCCCAGCTCCTCCATCTTCTTGACCAGCGTCGCTTCGGTGTAGCGGGGCGGGGGCTGCGTGAAGTGCTGCTCTGGTGTGACCTTGCGCTGGTCGAGCGCCGCCCCCTCCGGGATCTCGGGCAGGATGCGGTCGTCGTCGTCCACAAGCGACTGGTCACGATCGTCACGGCCTTCGTCGTATATCTTGAGGAAGCCGTCGAATGTGACGACCTGTCCCGTCGCGCGCAGGCCGGTCTTGCCAGTCGGGTCGGCGATCTCGACGGTGGTGCGACGGAACCGCGCGGCCTCCATCTGGCTGGCGATCGCGCGTTTCCAGATCAGGTCGTAGAGCTTGCGTTGCTCCGTCTCGACCTTCAGGTCGTCCGGGGCCACCGACATCCGCGTCGGTCGGATGCACTCGTGCGCTTCCTGCGCGTTCTTCGCCTTGTTCTTGTACATGCGTGGCGAATTGGGGACGTAGCTGTCGCCATAGCGCGACTTGATCGCATCGCGCGCGGACATCACGGCTTCGGGCGCCATGTCGATGCCGTCCGTCCGCATGTAGGTGATATGGCCCGCCTCGTAGAGGCGCTGGGCGGTGCGCATCGTCTCGCGCGGTCCCATGCCGAGCTTTCGGCTGGCCTCCTGTTGCAGAGTCGAGGTCATGAACGGAGGTGCAGGATTACGGGTGGTCGGCTTGGCTTCAACCGATTTGACGGCCAGCGGTGCCGCCTGGATTGCGTTGACTGCTGTGGTCGCTGCGGCCTCATCTGCCAGATCAAACCGGTCGAGCTTCTTGCCATCCAGCGTGACCAGCCGTGCCTCGAACGTGGCGCCAGCCGGGGTTGCGAGCAGCGCCTTGACTGACCAGTACTCGCGCGGCTTGAATGCCTCGATCTCCATCTCGCGCTCGACAATCAGGCGCAGCGCCACGGATTGGACCCGTCCGGCCGAGCGCGATCCCGGAAGTTTACGCCAGAGCACCGGCGAGAGCGTGAACCCCACCAGGTAGTCGAGCGCGCGCCGGGCCAGGTAGGCCTCGACCAGTTCCATGTCGATATCACGCGGCTCGGCCATCGCCTTGGTGACGGCCGTCTTGGTGATCGCATTGAAGACGACACGTTTGATGTCCGTCGTTTTCTTGATGGCCCGGCGTTTGCGCAAGGCTTCCAGCAGGTGCCAGGAAATGGCCTCGCCCTCGCGGTCAGGGTCAGTTGCGAGGATCAGACGGTCATCGTCCTGCAGCGCTTCGGCGATGGCCCGCACGTGCTTTTGTGACTTGGGATCGACCTCCCAGGTCATCGCGAACCCGTCGTCAGGGTTCACGGATCCATCCTTTGCGGGCAAATCACGAACGTGGCCATAGGAGGCCAGAACGGTGAAATCCCCTCCTAGATAGGCGTTGATCGTCTTTGCCTTCGCAGGCGACTCAACGACGACAACTGCCATACTGGCACCCCCTGGGGTCTTGAGAACAACGAGGGCGCGCGGTTGGCGCGCCCATTGCCGCAGGGGTGGTGGTCACGCCCAACGCATTGGCGCGAAAATGGGTTAGCGGCTGCCCGCTGTCAACGGGACCGCGATCATTCGTCCGAGTAGCTTCGTGCGATCATCCCACCGGGGCGCAATTCGACATGCCCCGCGAGGTCAAGTTCCAGGATCGCGAGCGAGAGTTCGGATGGCGAGGCGCCGGTCTGACGTGCCACCTCGTCGATCTCGACCGCTTGTGGACCCAGGAAGTCTAGGATCTGTTCCGCAAGGGCCTCGTCCCCGATACCGCCTTCTTCGTCGAAGTCGGCGAGCGCATCGTAGTCGTCGCGCAGGGTGCCGTCGCCGAAGACCTCAGCGTCAAACTCGAACTCGCTGCCACCTTCGGCGAGACCAAGTGTTCTGGGCGCGGCCAGCGCCTCCTCGACGTCGCCTGCGTGTCTGATCAAGGCAGCTCCTTCACGGATAATTGCATTACATCCCGCGGAACGCGGGTCTTCCGGCGCACCGGGGCATGCCATTGCCTCTCGGCCCTGTTCCACCGCGAATCGTGCTGTGATGAGGCTGCCGGATCGTGCCGCCGCCTCGATCAGGATGACGCCGCTGGACAAGCCAGAGATCAACCGGTTGCGCCGCGGGAAGTGCTTGGCCGTTGGTTCGACCCCGAACGGCACCTCGGACACAACCGCGCCATCGGCGGCGATCCGCTTGAACAGCTCTTCGTTCTCCGGCGGGTAGGGGCAGTCAAGTCCCCCGGCCACGACAGCGATTGTACCTGTGACAATACCTGCATCATGCGCCGCCGTGTCGATCCCGCGGGCAAGGCCAGACACGACAACGTGTCCGTTCGAGCCAAGCTCCCGCGCGATCCGCCGCGCAGTTCTGAGACCGAGCGCTGTCGCGTTGCGCGCGCCGACGATCGCGACGCAGGATCGTGTCAGAAGTTCGACATCGCCCAGTACCCAGATGACTGGTGGTGGGGGATCGATGGCCGCGAGCAGCGGCGGGAACTCGGGATCGCCAATTTGTAGCATGCGCGCGCCCATGCGCCGCCCACGCTCGATCTCGGCCTCGGCTTCCTCCAACGGATGGGCGACATAGCCGGGCTTTCCGCCTCGTTCAGCCAGATTGGGCAGTGCTTTGAGCGCATAGGCAGCCGTACCAAACCGGCGCATCAGATGACCATAGGTCCGCGGTCCGACGTTCACGCTGCGAATCAGCCGGAGCCGCGCCAGCCTCTCTGTTTCAGGCACGGCACTTGCGGTCGCAGGGGCGGAGAACGGGGAACGCTCCCTGATATCGGTGGGCAGATGCTCGGCGAGTGACATGGCTTTGCTCCTTCTGGGTCGCCCCAGAAACGGCAAGTCTGGTTAAGTGCCGGTTAAAGGCGCTTGTCGCCGCCGATGCGGGGTTCGCTGCCTCGCAGCAAGCGCCCGATGTTCTGATGGTGGCGCGCACAGACGAAAACAGCCAGACACGCTGCGCACAAGACCGCGCGCGGGCCGTCGAGAGCCCATAGCCACACCGGCGCGGAGGCCGCCGCGATCAATGCGGAAAGTGACGAGATCCGAAAGAGCGCTGCCGCTGCCAACCATGTCGCGCAGACCAGCGCCCCGGCAGTCAAGCTGAGCCCCAGCATCACACCCAGGAACGTTGCAACCCCTTTGCCACCCCGGAACCAGAGCCAGACGGGCAGGCAATGGCCGATAACGGCGCCGATACCGGCGATCTGCCCGGAGAGATCGCCCCAACCCAGGAAGTACCAGACCGGCAGGAACCCTTTCGCCATGTCTGCCACCAGGGTCAGGGCGGCGGCGGCCTTGCTGCCGGTGCGCAGCACATTGGTGGCACCGATGTTGCCCGAACCGATCTGACGCAAGTCCCCAAGACCGAAAGTGCGGGCGATCAGCGTGCCGAACGCGATGGAGCCGCACAGATAGCCGATCGCGAAGGCAACGCCCCACCAAGGTAGCGCATTCTCCCAACCCATCGGGAAGTGCAGGATGTCAGCCATCGAACACCCGCTCGCCCGCGACCCAGGTACCAAGGACGCGGCCTTGCATGGTTGTCCGGTCAAAGGGTGTGTTCTTCGAGCGTGAGCGCAGTGTCTCGCGGTCCAGGACAAACGGCGCGTCGGGATCAAACCAAACGAGATCGGCGGGCGCGCCCTTTGCAAGGCGCCCTTGCTCCAGACCCAGTATCTCGGCGGGTCTCAGCGCCGCGCGGGCGAAGAGGTTCAAGAGATCAAGCGGCCCGTCGTGCACGAGGCGTAGTGTCGCCGGCAGAAACGTCTCCAGTCCGACGGCGCCCGGGGCGGCTTCCTCGAAGGGCAGGCGTTTGGTTTCCTCATCCTGCGGCAGATGCGAGGAATGTATGACGTCGATCAACCCCTCGGCCACGGCGTCGACCACGGCCAGCCGGTCGGTCTCGGCGCGCAGGGGAGGCGTCAGCTTGAAGAACGTCCGGTAGTCGGCGATGTCGAATTCGTTGAGCGTCAGGTGATGGATCGAGGTACCGGCGGTCACGGGAAGCCCTGCCTCCCTGGCACGGCGGAGGGGGGCGAGGGCCGCCTCGGTTGTAACTTGATCCGCGTGGAAGCGGGCACCCGTGCTCTGGACAAGGGCGAGATCGCGTTCCAGCGCGATGCGCTCGGCGATGGCGGGCACGGCCGGAAGACCACGGCGCGAGGCGAACTCGCCGGAGGTGGCGCAGGCTCCCTTCGACAGCGACGGGTCCTGAACATGGTGGACGATCAGGGCGCCTGTCCCGCGCGCATAGGCCATGATCGCCCGCAGCACCTTGGTGTCCGGCACGGCGTTGTCACCATCGGTCAGGGCGACGGCGCCTGCGTCCATCAGAAACCGCTGTTCGGTCATGCCGCGGCCATCGAGCGCGCTGGTCAGTGCGCCCATGACCTCTACCCGAACCTTGGATGTCTCCGCGCCGCGGGATCGGACGAACTGCACCAGCGCGGGGTCATCCAGGGGCGGCGTCGTGTCCGGCTGCGCGACAATAGTCGTTACCCCGCCGGCAGCCGCCGACTCGCCGGCCGAGGGCAGTGTCTCGCGGTGATTGGCGCCGGGTTCGCCGACGAACACCCGCATGTCCACGATGCCGGGGGCCAGCGGCAATCCGCGGCAATCGATCATCCGTCCACTTGCGGCCTGTGGCGAGGCGCCTTTGGCGATATCGTCTATGACACCGTCAACGATGCGCAGGGCCCCGGGTCCGTCATAACCGCTGGCCGGGTCGATCAGCCGGGCGTTTGTCAGGTGGAGCGGCTCGCTCATGTTCTAGAGGTCCCGTGGCCAGAACCAGTACCGCCACGCCAGGTGGAGAGTCCTGCGGTCAAGGTGTCGGCCTCCGGCAGCGTGCCTTGCTGGACCTGCCGCATCAGCCGGTAGATCTCCTCGCCATTGGCAATGTACTCGAACCCGCGCTTTACGGTGTAGCGCCGCCCCTTGTTCCCGCGTTTCTCTTCTTGCGCAAAGAAGAGCGTTGCCGCCTCGCCCGGCTGGTACTCCAACTGCGTGTCTGGAGTAATCGGCCAGGATTCGAGCTTTCGGCCCAGAGCGCTCTTTGCAACGAAACCGCGCTTGTCGGTCAACGCATAGCGGGTCTTGGTCCGGACGTAGGCCTCCCAGAAGAACCGCTCGAACGCCATGTAGCCTCCAACCGCCAGGAACGGCAGCCCGAACAGCGGGAACAGGTTCGCGATGACACCCGTCGGTCCGTGGCCGCTTGCATTGCCGCCGATGGTCGAGGCCATGTAGATCCAGAAGAGTGCGAAGCCCCCGAAGAAGCTGCCAAACAGCGATTTCGGGATATCCGACGCGCGAAAGCGAATGCCAGGCAGGGGTGCTCCCTCCCAAAGGAGCCGCTCATCAGGGTCAAGGTAGGGTGCCCAGCCCGAGGATTGCGCCGTGCTCACGCGGCCTCCTTGGGGATGTTCCGCGCCAGCAGATCCATCGCCGCCATGCGGACCGCCACGCCCATCTCGACCTGGTCGCGGATGACCGATCTACCGACGTCATCTGCCACGGCCGCGTCGATCTCGACGCCCCTGTTCATCGGACCTGGGTGCATCACGATTGCGTCGTCCTTGGCGAGCGCCAGCTTCTCTGCCGTCAGCCCGTAGAGGTGGTGGTAGTACTCGCGTACGCTGGGGATTGCCGCACCCGTCAGCCGCTCGTTCTGGATACGAAGCATCATGACGACGTCGCAGCCCGCGAGCCCTTCCTCCATGTCCGTGAAGACTTCGACGCCGAAGCGATCAATCCCGGAAGGCAGCAGCGTCGGCGGTGCAATCACGCGGACGCGGTTCTCGAGCTTGCCGAGGCAGAGGATGTTGGACCGCGCGACCCGCGAGTTCGCAATGTCTCCGCAGATCGCAATCGTCAGCCGGTGCAGACGTCCCTTCGTGCGCCGGATGGTGAGGGCGTCGAGCAGAGCCTGCGTTGGATGTTCGTGACGCCCGTCACCGCCGTTCAGCACCGCGCAGTTCACCTTCTCGGACAAGAGCGACACCGCGCCCGAGTTCTGATGGCGCACCACCAGAAGATCGGGCCGCATGGCGTTGAGGGTCATCGCCGTGTCGATCAGCGTCTCGCCCTTCTGCATGGACGATGCCTGCACGGCCATGTTCATGACGTCCGCTCCCAGCCGCTTCCCGGCCAGCTCGAACGACGCCATGGTGCGGGTTGAGTTCTCGAAGAACAGGTTGATCTGGGTGAGGCCGGTGAGCACGTCGAGGTGCTTGTCACGCCGCTGGTTCAGGGCGGCGTAGTCCTCGGCCAGATCCAGGATTGTCACGATGTCCGCCGGCGAGAGCGCCTCGATCCCGAGTAGATGTCGGTGTGCGAACATGCCCGTCCCCTTGCGTCGGGCAGGTTCTAGGACGGGCTGGCGCGGTGGGCAAGCCCGAGGGGCGGATGGCCTCTCAGAACTTGTCCAGCGTCTCCTTCTCCTGCGCCTTGACGGTCTGCTTCGCACCCATGCCGAAAAAGAAGCGGATCACGAGGAACTGGATCAAGACCGCGATCGCCACCACGGTCAGGAAGGTCCCACCTGACTGGGACCCGAACAACGCGCTAAGCTCGAGGCTGAGATCGACGCCCAGCGCCATTATCAACGCTCCGAAGGCCATGACACTGATCACAAGACCCGTCAGCGCCATCCAAACGGACGCCATCCACGCAAAGCCGCTTGGAGGCCGTGCCCTGGTCCGGCCAGCATACTTCTGCCCGGCGTAAAGCGCCGCGACGAGCACCGGGACAAGGCTCAGCCCCGAGCCGGAGTCATAGTCGAACAACGCCAGCAGCGCATATCCGAGCACGAGGACCCCGACGATCGCCACAATATTGGCGATCGCGAAATCCATGCAGATCCGGCGGAACGAGGTTGCCTCGACGGTGGCGGTCATCGCAGCGCCCGCCGAACCTGGGCGGCCTCATTGCTCATGCCCTTCGAGTCGTAGAACTTCAGGATATCGTTACGCAGCTTGCGGGTCGCACGGTCATAGCTCTGGTTGCCGATCCGCCCGCGCGTCGCGCCGAGTTGCCGGGCCTGTGCCGTCAGACTTGCCTGGCGTTCGGAGCTGGCAGGGTGCGACGAGAAGAACGCCGCCGCCGCGCCACGCTGATCGCCGTAGAGGCGGCGGAGCACCTCGAACGACCGCGCACCCTCGACAGCGTTGTATCCCGAAGCGGCCAGATAGCGGATGCCAGTGTTGTCCGCGTCGGTCTCCTGCGTGCGGGTGAAGGAGTTCACGGCGTAGTTCGCGCCAAGCCCGACCAACGCCTCAGTCGCACTGGGATTGATGCCCAACAGCGCGCCGCCGATCGCCGCGGCTGCGGCCCCCATTTGCACACCCTGTCGTGTCGCGCGGCCCGCCTGAATATGCCCGCGATCGATGTGCGCGATCTCATGCGCCGTGACGGTCGCGAATTGCGCCTCGTTTTCCATCGCGGCGATAAGCCCCGCATGGAAGAACACATAACCTCCGCCCGGCGTGAAGGCGTTCACCGAGGCGTCCTTGATGATGTAGGCCTGCAAGGGGACCGAGCCCGGTGGCCGCTGATCTGAGATGCGTGCTACCACGCCCCGGACATAGCGGTTGAGGCCGGGATCCTCGATCAGTTGTCCCTTGCTTTGGAGATCGGCGACAAACCCTTCGGCTGCGCGTTGCTCCTGCGCCAACGATTGCGCGGTGTTTTGTGCCGTGGGTGCACAGCCCACGATGCCCAGCGCAATGGCACCCGCCATCAACACCGTTCCGACTTTACTCAACATTCTACACTCCCGTTCTACGCCCCACTTGTCGCACAAACGACGATACCCCAGCAAATCGGTCCCTGCCAACAAGGCCTCTCTTTCGCCTTGGCAGAAGGCGCCACCCCAACTAGCGTGCGCCCACTCTATGGGAGGAGCAATAACATGTCGCTGCCCGAGGCTGTCCGATATTACCACACACCGCGTGCGCCCAACCCGCGCCGGACCCAGATCTTCATGGCCGAGAAAGGGATCAAGATCCCGACGGCCAATGTCTCGATCATGGAGGGCGAGCACCGCAAGAAACCGTACCTCGATAAAACGGGTGTGCCGCAAGTTCCGGCGCTGGAGTTGGCCGATGGGACGGTGCTGACCGAGGTCCCGGCGATCTGCCGCTACCTCGAGGCGCTGCATCCTGAACCCAATCTGATGGGCGAAGACCCGATGGAGCGCGCGCTCGTCGACATGTGGCAGCGGCGGATGGAGCTCCGGATCATGGCGCCGATCGCGACTGCGTTTCGCCACCTCAACCCGGCTATGGCCGACCATGAGGAGCAGGTTGCCGACTGGGGCAATGCCAATCTCCAGCGGATCGATCGGCGGTTGGGAGAGCTGGACAAACAGCTTCGAGGCCAGGAATGGATTGCTCTCGACCGCATTACGCTTGCTGACATCTCCGGCTTTGTGGCGGTCGATTTCCTGCGCATCATCAAGCGCAAGATCCCCGAGCACATGCCCTCGCTCGCCGCGTGGTACGAGCGTATGAAGAAGCGTCCCTCAACCGAGATGAAGTAATGACCAATCCTTTGCTCGCACCTTGGGACGGCCCGTTCGGCATGCCCGATTTCGGGGCCGTCACGGACGACCATTTCCGCCCGGCGTTCGATGCGGCGATTGCCGAGCAGGAGCGTGAGTTCGAAGCGATTGCCACGGATCCCGCGCCACCGACGTTCGAGAACACGGTCGACGCGCTCGAGCGGCATGGCCAGCTCCTGAACCGGGTGTCGGCCGTTTTCTGGAATCGCGCGGGGGGCGACACCAATCCGATGATCCAGGAGATCGAGCGGGAGATGGCGCCAAGGCTCTCGAAGATCTTCTCGGCACAGCTGACCGATCCGCGAATTTTCTCGCGCATTCAAGCGGTTGTCGATGCGGGAGCTTCAGGTCTGTCAGACGAGCAGGCGCGGGTCCTGGACCTCACCCACAAGATGTATGTCAAGGCAGGAGCCCGATTGGACGACGTCGGCAAGGCCCGGATGCAGGAGGTGATGGGGCGGCTTTCCGAGCTCGGGACCGCATTCTCCCAGACCGTGCTGAAGGACGAGGCGGACTGGTCCATGACCCTCACTGCCAACGATCTGGACGGGCTGCCGCCTTTCCTTGTCGATACGCTGCGTGCCGAAGGTGAGCGACGGGGATTGGACGGCTATGTTGTCACTCTCAGCCGGTCGTCGGTCGAGCCGTTCCTGACGTTCTCGGCCCGCCGCGACCTCCGCGAGAAGGCGTTCCAGGCCTGGGCGGACCGGGGCGAGGCCGAGAACTGGCCACGTATCGCCGAGACGGTTCGCCTGCGGGTCGAGCGCGCGCGGCTGCTTGGCTATCCGACTTTTGCTGCGATGAAGCTGGACGGCCAGATGGCCAACACACCTGAGCGGGTCCGCGAGCTTCTGATGGCCGTCTGGGGCCCCGCTACCGAACGCGCGGACGAGGAAGCCTCAGACCTCCAGGTGCTGGCGGCCCAAGAGGGCGCCAACATCGACATCGCGCCATGGGACTGGCGGCACTACGCCGAGAAGCTGCGCAAGGCGCGTCACGATCTCGATGAAGCCGAGATCAAGCCGTACCTCAAGCTCGAGAACGTCATCGAGGCGGCCTTCGACGTGGCCAACCGCCTGTTTGGACTATCGTTCAAATCCGTTGACGTTCCGTCGCCGCACCCCGATGCGCGGGCGTGGGAGGTGTCGCGGGGCGCCGAGCACATCGGGATCTTCATTGGCGACTACTTCGCCAGGCCCTCGAAACGCTCGGGCGCGTGGATGTCCGGGCTGCGCTCCCAGCAGAAGCTCTGGGAGCCACAAAGACCAATCGTTACAAACACTTGCAACTTCGCGAAGGGCGATCCCTGCCTGCTGGGCTGGGACGATGCGATGACGCTTTTCCACGAGTTCGGTCACGCGTTGCACGGGCTTTTGTCGGATGTCACCTATCCGTTCATCTCGGGCACGTCGGTCGCGCGGGACTTCGTGGAACTGCCCAGCCAGCTCTACGAGCACTGGCTGGCCGAGCCCGAGATCCTCGCGGCTCATGCGCGCCATCACGAGACAGGGGAGCCGATGCCGACCGCCCTGATCGACAAGATCCTGGCGGCCGAGACCTTCAATCAGGGCTTCAAGACGGTGGAGTACACAAGCTCGGCTCTGGTCGATCTCGAGATGCATGTCCTTGAAAATGCAGACGATTTTGACCCGCAGACCTTCGAGGCGCAAACGCTGGCGAAGATCGGAATGCCGTCTGGGATCATCATGCGCCATCGCTCGCCGCACTTCCAGCATGTCTTCTCGGGTGACGGGTATTCCGCCGGGTACTACAGCTACATGTGGTCCGAAGTGATGGACGCTGATGCTTTCAAGGCCTTCAAGGAAAAGGGAAATCCCTTCGATCCCGAGACCGCAGAGAGGCTCCTGACGCATGTCTATGCCGCGGGTGGCAGCGAGAAGCCCGAGGACGCCTACGTCGCTTTCCGGGGCCGTCTGCCGGGGGTCGAGGCCTTGCTCGAGAACCGCGGATTGGCGGGTGGAGCTGTCTGACCGGGCGTATGACAAACGTATGATTTGCGTATGACAAACGTATGCCAAACGCGCTGGACCGCAGTCGATGGGTTGACCGATCGTGAACGCCGCGCCTGATGCACTGGAGGCGGCCTTCGGGGCCGCCCGCGCCGCGCCCCGGCGGGTAATCTTCCCGGAGGGAGAGGCGGAGGTGATCCGTGCGGCAGCAGCGCGGCTGGCGGCTGAGGGCCTTGCGGTCCCCATGCTCATCGGCGGTGCGGCGCAGGGGTGCGAGACCATCGACCCGGCCGATGACCCCCGCCTGCCGGAACTGGCCGATTGCCTGAGGGCACGCCGTCCTAAACTGAGCGAGGGCGCCGCCCGCCGGATGCTGACCCGTCCGGTCTACGTCGCCGGAGCGCTGGTGGCGACCGGCCACGCGGATGCGATGGTCGCGGGTGCCGTGACGCCGACCAAGCGCGTGATCGAGGCGGCGTCGCTGACGGTCGGGTTGGCTGAGGGTGTCGCGACTCCGTCCAGCTTCTTCCTGATGGCGGTCCCAAGCCGTCCGCTGATCTTCGCCGATTGCGGGTTCAACGTCTCCCCCACGGCAGAGGAACTGGCCGACATTGCGGTCGCCTCCGCGCGCTCGGGCGCGGCGCTGCTGGGCGAGGCGCGTACGGCATTCCTGTCGTTCTCGACGCTGGGATCGGGCGCGGGCACAGAGGTCGACAAGGTCCGCACGGCACTGTCCCTGGCACGCGAGCGGGCGCGGGAGCTAGCCTTCGATGGCGAGTTCCAGGCCGATACCGCGCTGAACGCGGCGATCGCCGCGAAGAAGGGCGCGGAGGGACCGGTGGCAGGGCAGGCAAACGTGCTGATCTTCCCGAACCTCGATGCTGGCAACATCGCCTACAAGCTGGTGCAGGAACTGGCAGGTGCGCAGGCGATCGGGCCGATCCTGCAGGGGTTTGCCAAACCGGTCGCGGACCTCTCGCGCGGGGCGACGGTGGACGATGTGGTGGCGGTGACCGCGATCACGCTGGCCTTGGGCTGAGGGCCGGGCAGAAGGAGTTCGATCGATGGATGCTTCGACGGCCCCAAATCAAATCAGGCTGGTTTCAGACGAGTATCACCTGGAAGGCTTCCGCAAGGTTGGCCCGGAACGCTGGCTTTGGGTGTCGGGGCAGGGGGACCACGATGCGACACGGTATCGCTACTTTGCCTGTTCCATCTGGTTCGATGCCGCGGGCACGGTTGTTGATCACGACATCGAGCACTACGCGACCGAACCCACCGGGACGACCGCAAGGGACGTCACGCTGTCCCGTGAGGTCTTCGGCCGTCACTATCAGGGGCTTGCCGGGGGCGAGATGTCAGATCTCTGGATCGATCTCTTCGCGATTCCTGCCTATGACACAGTCTTCGAGCTGCGCCCGAGGTTCGTCACAAGCACGCGCGCCGACCACTGGCGGGTCGAGTTCATGCCCGGCAACACGCTGTCGTTCTATCCCCCGTGGCAAGAGGGGCTCTACGATACCTGATGACCGCACGCCGCAGCGCCTAGGCCTGGCAGTGCATTGCAGCGACGTAGAGCAGTCGGCCGGGCGCGGTTGGGCGGCGGGCTGGATCGGTGCGCATGCCGATCTTCTCGGCCACCCGGCGTGAGGCTTTGTTGTCCCCGTGGATGTCGGCGACAATCTCGTGCAGGCCAAGATCGGCAAACCCATAGGAGATCAGCCGGGCCGCGGCCTCTGGCGCGTAGCCGTTGCCGCGGGATGCTGTCGTGAAGCGCCAGCCGGTCTCGACTGCCGGGCCGGTCATATCCTCGGGCGCAAGCAGCACCCAGCCGAGGAACTGGTCCGGCGCGTCGAGCAGGGTCACTGTCCAGTACCCCATCCCAGGCGGATACCGGTGGGCGAAGGTCTCTTCGAGGAACGCGCGGTGCGCGGTCTCGTCGGACCAGTTGCCCGCACGGGGAAAGTCGATCTGGTCGACCGTGCCCGGCTCCATGTTCATGGCATAGCAGGCGTCCAGATCCCGCCTCCGCCTGGGTTGCAGGCGGAGACGGTCTGTCTCGAACGTGGGTTGCGCGGCCAACGCCGCTCGGGTCAGACGAACTGGTCGAGCGTGATGCGGATCTTGTCCACGATCTCGTCGATATGCGTGTTCTCGGCCACGAAGGCCGGGGCCACGATGGCGACGTCGCCCGTGAACTTCACGTGGCAGCCGTTCCAGAAAAGCGCCTTTTGCATCTCCTGGCCGCGGAAGCCGGGCTTGCCATCCATGGCGTGGACCTCGATGCCGGACATCATGCCGATGGTGCGGATGTCCTTGACCAGTTCGTGGTCGCGGAGCGACAAGACCGCGTCCTTGAAGTAGGGCGCCATGTCGGCGGCGCGCTCCATCAGGCCCTCGTTGGCATAGATGTCCAGTGCCGCGTTGCCCGCCGCACAGGCCGCGGGGTGAGCCGAGTAGGTGTAGCCGTGGAAGAACTCGATCGCCTTTTCGGGTGATGCATCGGTCACCGTCTCGTAGATCTCGTCGCGGCAGCCCACGGCGCCCATGGGGATCGAGCCGTTGGTGAGGGCTTTTGCCATGGTGCAGATGTCGGGCATCACGTCAAAGAGCTGGCTGGCGAACGGCTGGCCGAGGCGGCCGAACCCGGTGATGACCTCGTCGAACACGAGCAGGATGCCGTGCTCGTCGCAGATCTCACGCAGCCGCTTGAGGTAGCCCTCGGGCGGGACCAGCGTGCCGGTCGAGCCTGCGACGGGTTCCACGAAGACCGCGGCGATCGTCGTGCCGCCATAGGTCTGGCAGTGGCGTTCGAGGTCGTTGGCAAGCTCCACCCCGTCCTGCTTGGGCAGCCCGTCATGGAACAGATCCTTGCCGGTGAATGTGTGGCGGATGGTGACGATGTTGGGCAGCGTCACGGGGAACGTCTCGCGGTTCTTGACCATGCCGGCGAGGCTGACGCCGCCCATGTTGACGCCGTGATAGGCGCGCTCGCGGCTGACAAACCGCAGGCGCTGGCTCTCGCCGCGCGCCCGGTGGTAGGCCATGACCATCTTCAGCGCGGTGTCGATGCTCTCGGAGCCGGAGTTCGTGAAGAACACGTGGTTCATGTCGCCGGGCAGCAGCATCGCGACCTTGCGCGCAAGCTCGAACGATCCCGGGTGACCCATCTGGAAGTGCGGGGTGTACGAATTCTGCAGGAGCTGCTTGTGCACGGCATCCGCGATCTCGGGGCGCGCATGGCCGGCGGGCGAGCAGAACAGCGCCGACGAGCCGTCGATGACCGCACCGCCCTTGTGGTCGGTGTAGTACATCCCCTCGCCCTTGACGACGAGACGGGGGTTTTCCTTGAAATCCCGGTTGCCCGAGAACGGCATCCAGTGTTCTTCGAGGCTGTTGGCGCGTACGGCGTCGCCGATATTCAGATCGTGCATCTCACTCTCCCGAGGTATCCGGTCCGGCCCGGTGTCCGAGGTCAGCGCGGGCGCACCCCGCCTTTATCCTACGATCACCATAGGCACGCCGGTTGGCCCCAAGATAGATCCAGAACTCGGGGATAGGGGTGCCACCGACGCCGATATACGAACAGTTTACTTTTTGATTCGATGATAATTCGCGTGAAAACGAAGTAATTGAGGGGGATGGGTTTATGGGGAGCGTTCCAACCCGTTGTGAGAGATGCGCAAAGGGCGGTAGAGACCGCTTCGATGCGGACATCGAGATGGCCTATCAGCCTATTGTCGACCTTCGATCTCGCGCGATCTTCGCACACGAAGCACTGGTCCGGGGGCCGGAGGGCGAAGGAGCGGCGAGCGTCCTTGCCCAGGTGACCGAGAAGAACCGCTACCGCTTTGACCAGGCATGCCGGATCAAGGCGATCGAGACCGCGGCCGGTCTGGGTCTGAAAGAAGCGATCTCGATCAATTTCATGCCAAACGCGGTGTATGAACCTCGGAACTGCATCCAGGCGACGCTATGGGCTGCCGACAAATACGACATTGCGCCCGAACAGATCATCTTCGAGATCACGGAAGGCGAGGAGATCACGGATCTCGATCACCTCAAGCGCATCGTCACCGAGTACAAGCACCAGGGCTTTCGCACGGCGATCGACGATTTTGGGGCCGGCTACTCGGGCCTCAGCCTGTTGGCAGACCTCCAGCCCGACCTGATCAAGCTCGACATGCGCCTCATCCGGCACATCGACACGGACAGTGTGCGCCAAAAAATCCTCTCGGGCATGCTGTCAGTGGCCAACAGCCTTGGAATTGTCGTGGTTGCCGAGGGGATCGAAACCGAGGGCGAGAGGGAGGCTCTCTCCGGACTGGGGATTGAGCTCATGCAGGGATTTCTGTTTGGCCGCCCCAAGTTCCGCGGCGCACGGACGCTGGACTCGATTTCGTTCGAACCGCCGATCGCGGCGTGACCATCGCGTAGCCAACGTCTTGACGCATCGGCTTGCGTCGTCCTGAGGGGCAGCCCGTTGCGCGCCCGCTCCTGGTTCAGTTCTGCGGGGAGCTGGTGTTCACCGCCCGCCACGCGGCGATCGCGGCGGTGAGCTCCTCGGCCTCCTCACACGGCCACGCGCAGGCCCGCATCAGCTTCTCGAGGTTCGCTTCCGCCCCCTCGATGTTGTCCAGCGTCAGGAACAGCTCGCCCTGATACTCGAGCGCGCCGACGTGATCGGGGTCCAGAAACAATGCCCGCTCGTAGGCCGGGGCGCTGTTCTCGAGGTCGCCGGTCTTGCGGTAGGCAAAGCCCAGGAGGTTGAACACATCGGCGTTGCCGCGCGCCTGCTCGGCCAATTGTTCCAGCAAGGGCAGCGCCTCCTTGTAGTGCTCGGCTTCGATCAGGGCCGTTGCTTCGGCGAGCTCTTTGGCGAAGGGAGAGTCGGGATCAGCGCCCCAGTGATCCTCAGCCGGCAGGGCCATGGCCAGCGCCGGCATGATCGCAACGAGCAGGGCACACAGGGATTTCAACATACGTCCTTGGCATCAGTGAGCTGTGGGCGGGGCGCCTTCCAGACCTACCGCAGTTTGGCGCCTGATCGCAAAGAGAACGCGGTGCGCTTCGATGGTTCATTTCAGCCACGCAGGCGCACGGTCTGCCCAGCGCACCACAAATTTCCGATCACGCGCCTTTGAAGTCAGTGCCTGTTAACCTATCCTCGAATCCGAGGGCCAGACAGCTCGCTGGGGTGGGCAACCTGACCGGGAGGGTAGGACGATGGTCGATGTTACCCTGGAACTCCGCGGCGATCAGATCGGCACCTACACCAGCTTCTCCGGCGACGGCAACAACGATGAACGCGTGGTGACCGTGAACGGTGTGGAGGCGCTTGGCACGTCAGACGACCGTTTCACCGTGCTGGTTGAGCAGGTGAACTCCGGCCAGACCGAGTTTCGCAATGGCCAGTTTGTCACCATCTTCGATGCGGACGGCAACGTGGTCATGACCCGCACCGGCGTGAATGACGACGCAGAACAGGGCCTGGCAGCCGGGGACGAGCATCTGCTGATCACACAGCAGCCTTTTTTGATCGATCTCGGTGGGCTCCCCCCGGTCGGCGAGCCGGACATAGTCCGGTATACGATCGATGACGAGGAAGCCACAGTGGGTGTCGGCGATGATGACGGCAACCTGGACTTCGCGGATTTCCCCTGTTTCGCAAGCGGCACCCTGGTCGGCACGGCATTGGGTGTGGCGCCGGTCGAGACGCTGCGCCCCGGCGCCAAGCTTCGCACGGTGTCGGGTGCGCTGCGCGAGGTCATCTGGATCGGCAGGCGCACGCTCGATCTGACACCGGGCAATGCGCGTCAACGACCGATCCTGTTGCAGGCGGGCTGTCTAGGTCCCGGCGCCCCGGCGCGCGATCTGATCCTGTCTCCCCAGCACCGCGTCCTGCTGCGCGGGGCGGGGCAGGCGGCAACCTCAGCAGCGCTGGGCCCGGCCAAGGGGCTGCTCCCGCTGCCGGGCGTGCGGGCGATGCGGGGACGGCGCCGGATCACCTATGTCTCGGTCCTCCTCGATCGCCATGCCGTGATCATGGCCGAGGGCGCGGCAGTCGAAAGCCTCTACCCCGGGCCGCAGGCGCTGAAGACCCTGGGACCGGATCTGGCGGAGCAGGTCTTTGTCCGTGTGCCAGGGCTTCGGGAGCACGGGGTCGCCGCCTATGGTCCGCCCGCAGAGCGGTTGCTGACGGTGCGCCAGACCAACGGGGTCGCGATCGCGAGACGCAATGCGGTTCGGCAGCGTACGCAGATATCGGTCGCAGCACCCGAGCCCCTGTTTCTTGGTGTCTGATCCGGGGTAGTCGGCCATCTGCTCAGCGTGCGCGATGCGGTTGACCCGGCCGTCGACCCCACCTAGGCGGGGCAGATGCAACCGCGCCTGATGACAGAGTATTGCCCGCCTGCGGGACCACTGGACGTTCTGCACTCGGACTCCCAGCTGGTCTTCGTGGACAAACCATCGGGGCTGCTTTCCGTTCCGGGAAAGCCCGCGGAGCACTGGGATTGTGTCGAGCACCGGGTGCGCCAGGCGTTTGCCGGGGCCCTGCTGATCCACCGCCTGGACCTCGAGACCTCCGGCGTGATGGTGTTCGCGCTGACGGCCAGGGCGCAGAAGCTGATCAATCAGCAGTTCGAGCGGCGCATCGTGCAAAAGACGTATCTTGCCCGCGTGGCAGGGAAGGTTGAGGGCGAGGAAGGCGAGATCGATCTGCCCCTGATCGCCGACTGGCCCCGCCGACCGCTGCAAAAAGTCAGCTTCGAGGAAGGTAAGCGGTCGCTGACCCGCTGGCGGGTCCTGGCGCGAGAAGCGGACACGACGCGACTGGAGCTGTCGCCGGAGACAGGGCGCTCGCACCAGTTGCGGGTGCACCTGAAGGAGATAGGTCATCCGATCCTCGGTGACCCGTTCTATGCGCCGGAGGAGATCTATCGTGCCGAGGCGCGTCTGCAGCTCCACGCCCACACGCTCGACGTTCGCCACCCGGATGGGGGTGACTGGCTGACCGTCACCGCGCCGTGCCCGTTCTGAGCGCTACAGGAACCGCGCCAGCACCCAGGCGGCCAAGGCGATATGGGCCAGCGTGATCACGACCGAGAGCCCGTGCAGCAAGGCAAAGCGCCGCTTCTCGCCCGCGTCTGTCGCCCGGTTGATTGCCGGCATCAGAAGCTGGCGCGTCGGCACCGTGGACGCGGCAATCCCGAGGAGCAGCACCCCGGAGAGCGGATCCCGCGCCCAGATCAGACCGGCCGCAACCGCCGCCACCCCGATCACAAACAGATAGAAGTGCGGGAATGCGCGGCGGATCGTCGGCCCCGCGGTCTCGGCTGGCAGGGCCGTGAACAGGAACGCTGCAAAGCCAAACGCATAGAGCACCATGCCGCCAAAGAGCAGCGCGGTCGTCAGCAGCGCGAGCGTGAGCATGGGCGCCTCCGTCCTTCCTACGCCGGACTTAGTGCGCGGCCCGGTCGGGTCAGTCGGACAGTTTCGCGCAGGCGGCCTGACCGGCGCTGCCTCATGTCGGGACCGCAGCTTGCGTTGGCACCATCATCTCCGTAGATTGGCTCCAGATTAGGGCCAGAGAACGGGGAATGGGACCAGATGCGCGATGCGCTCTATCACCTAGAACGTGGCCGACCCGCCAGCCTGCAAGCCCAGATCCGTGAGATCCTGATCGAGGCGATCCGGCTGGGGCAGTTGCGTGCCGGCGACCCCGTGCCCTCGACCAGGGCGATGGCCAGTCGGCTGGGTGTCTCACGCAACACGGTGACGCTGGCCTACCAGGCGCTGGTCTCGGACGGGTTCTTGTCGTCGCGCGAACGCTCGGGGTTCTACGTCGACCCAAGTGCGACGGACGGCATGGCGCCCCGGCCCGAGAGCCAGCATCACGACGGCAAGATCGACTGGACCCCGCGGCTCGCCAAACGACCCGGGGCACAACGCAACCTGACCAAGCCCGCCAATTGGCACGAGTATCGCTATCCCTTCGTCTACGGCCAGGTCGATCAGGACATCTTCCCGATCGCCGAGTGGCGCGACTGCGTGCGCCAGGCGATGGGGCGGCGCTGGATCGACGCCTGGACCGAGGACCGCTTCACCGCCGACGACCCCCTGCTGCTGGCCGAGATCGCCCGCTCGATCCTGCCGCTGAGGGGGGTGGCTGCCAAGCCGGAGGAGATCCTGGTGACGCTGGGCGCGCAGAACGCGCTCTACCTCATCGCGGCGATGCTGGTCGGACCGGAGACGGTCGTGGCGCTCGAGGATCCCGGCTATGCGGACATGCGCAACATATGCGCCCTGCGCACCTCGCATCTGCGCTACCTGCCCGTGGGGTCCGATGGGATGGCCTTTGACGGGCGGCTCGATGGCGTCGACATGATCTTCACGACCCCGTCCCATCAGCTTCCGACGACCGTCACCATGCCGATGGAGCGGCGCCGTGCACTGCTGGATGCCGCGCGCGAGCGGGACCAGGTCGTGATCGAGGACGATTACGAGTTCGAGACCAACTATGCTGGCACACCACTGCCGGCCATGAAATCGCTCGATCGCGACGGGCGGGTGATCTACGTGGGCTCGCTGTCCAAATCGCTGATGCCAGGGCTGCGGCTGGGGTTCATCGTGGCCGATGCGGCGCTGATCGAGGAGCTGCGCGCGCTGCGGCGCCTGATGCTGCGCCATCCGCCGGGCAACAACCAGCGCGCGGCGGCGCTGTTTCTGGCGAACGGGCATTTCGACGTGCTGGTGCGCCGCCTCCACCGGGTCTACCGCGAGCGCTGGCAGGCGATGGGCGAGGCGCTGTCACACCATCTGCCGGGTTGGGCCGAACGCCCGGGTTTCGGCGGCTCGGCCTATTGGCTGTCCGGGCCGATCGAGATGAACGCCGAACGTCTGGCGGCCGAGGCGCTTGAGGAAGGCGTCGTGATCGAACCCGGGCACGCGTTCTTCGGCGATACCCGGCGGGGGCACTGCCATCTGCGGCTGGGATTCTCGTCCATCCCGGCCGAGCGGATTGAACCCGGGATCGCCGCGCTGGGCAAGCTGGTGCGGGCCCAGGGTCATTTGTAGCGTCTGGTACAGACATCGAAGGTTCCGGGTTCTACCGGATGTGGATATCGATGATGAAGGAGGAGTGAGATCATGATGGGTGACGACAAGAAGGACGACGTGGAGCCGATCACGGATGCTGATCTGGGCGATCTCGTAGGTGGCGGGCGGAGCTACCCTGCGACGGTGACCGGCAAGTTCACGTCGAACGATACCATTGTCGGTGTCTCGAACGACACGCTGTTCTCGGGGGGCGGCCGGGACATCACCGGGTTCACGGCGCCCGGCGACGTGCCCGGGTTCAAGAAGAAGCGCTGAGTGGACCCGTAGGGCGGCCCAGGCCGCCTTGCGTAGCCCTCCCGCTCTGGACTACATCCGGGTCAGGGAGGACCGCGCATGACCGTCGGCAGAACCATCTGGACCTGGTTTAAGGGCACCTGGCATCAGGGGAACTATCCGATCCTGGGGGCTGCCGACCATGGCGCCTGGCTGGGGACGATGGTCTTTGACGGCGCGCGGGCCTTCGAGGGTGTGGTCCCTGACCTCGATCTCCACTGCGCGCGGAGCAACGCGTCGGCCCGGACGATGGGCCTCAACCCTGTCATGTCGGACGCCGAGATCACCGAGATCGCGCGCGAGGGTGTGTCTAAATTCCCAAGCGGCACGGGGCTTTACATCCGTCCGATGATGTGGTCGCGCGAGGGCAGCGCGTCGATGGTGCTGGCCGATCCGGACTCGACCGAGATCGCGGTTTGCCTGGAAGAACGCCCGATGCCCGAGGTCAAGGGGATCTCGATCACAACGACATCCTACACCCGACCGATGCACTCCATGGCCCCGACGGATGCGAAGGCCGGGTGCCTTTATCCCAATAACGCCAGGATGTTACGCGAGGCAATTGGCAAGGGATTTGACAACACGATCACGCTGGATCCGCTGGGCAACGTGGCCGAGACGGCGACGTCGAACATCTGGATGGTCAGGGACGGCGTCGCGCTGACGCCCGTGCCGAACGGGACGTTCCTGAACGGGATCACGCGCCAGCGTGTCCTCAAGCTATTGAAAGATAATGGAATCGAGACACACGAGACCACGCTGACGCTGGAGGACTTCCGGCAGGCCGACGAGATCTTCACGACCGGCAACGCGCTGAAGGTTGTGCCCGTGACCCGCTTTGACGACCGCGAATACGACTTCGGTCCGGTGGCCACACGCGCCCGCGACCTATACTGGGAGTTCGCTCACGCGGGCGGCTGAGCTGTCAAAATCGCTGTATGACAAGCGTATGACTTGCGTATGCCAAACGTATGCCAAGTGTGTGTTTGGGAAGTCGACCTGACCGGAGGTCAGGCGCCCGGCAACTGGTGGTAGAACCACTCGAAGAAACCCAGAAGCGCGAGCCCCCAGTCAGGGTGGTCATGCGCGACCCAGCCGCCGATCCAGAACAGAATGACCACAGGCGCCGCGACGGCAAACGCCGACCAGGCCGAGAGCACCGACAGGGCAATCCACCGCCGCCCGAAGTGCTGCTCGGATGTCTCCAGTGTCGCGGCCAACCATCGCCGCGCATTGCCCCCAAGGATCGCAGGCCCGATGGCCCAAGCCGCTACCATCAAGTGGACAATGGTTGGCAGAAGCGTCGAGAAGAACGTGAGGTAGAGCCACCAGTAGTCGCCCGGACAGGTGCGGATGGCGTGGAAGAGGTTGACGTCGACGAGGGGGCTTGCGCAGGCCTCTGCCCCGATGGCGTCGCCACCGCTCAAGCGGATCACAGTGCCGAAGAACACCTCGACCAGAAAGTGGATCATAACGAGCGTTGCACACCCAAGGGCGAGGAACAGCACGGCCGCAGCGCCGGCATCGAGCGCGCTGTAGAGGAAGGTCCGGCGACCTACCCTCCGCACCGCGCGCCGCAGCGCCCAACGGGTCAGTCCGAGCGAGCCGAAGTCGAAGGCGGCGTTCAGGAACGGCAACAGCATCAGGAGCACCAGGAGCTGATGCAGTCCGAAGAGAAGAGTGGCGCCGAGCGTGATTGCGACGAGCGCAAAGAGAAGGATCCCGCCATAGCCAAACGGACGCAGACCCCCGCCCTCCCGCCCTGCAAGATGGGCGGAGGCAAGCACCGCCGTTGTACCCATCACCACGAGGATGAGCACCAAGCTCTGCAACAGATCAGAGACGTAGAAGCTGCCGGCAAGCTCGATCTCCCAGGCATCCGGCAGCGTCATGGCGCCGAACAGCAATCCAAGCGTCAGAATGCCGATGGCTGTCCCGCAGAACGCCGCCAGTCCCGGGTGTGTGGGGGACATTAGCGCCGCGCTGACTGCCGACAGCACGATCAGCACCGCAGATGCCGTGGTCATTTGTGCGGCGCCGAGGTTTCCGAGGACACGCACGCCTTCCCGCACGCGTGCCTCCATGGCGGATGGGTCCATGTCCAGCGTTGCGATGGGGGCCGTCGGGTCTTGGGGAAACCAGTTCAACTCGTTCTCGGAAAAGAAATGGGCGCCCTCGGATGCCGCGCCCAGCGTACAGATGGCGAGCGCAATGGCGGCAATACCGGCCACGGCAAGCCATCCGAGCCGAGCCCGTCGCGCGGGCGCCCGAGCCATGCAGATGGCGGCCAGGAGCGCTGTCGCGCAGGCCGCGCCGACGCCGATACGCCAAGCTGGTTCTGAGCCTGCGGGCAGCAGCCAAACGGCGCCCAGGAAACCGTTTCGATCTGTGACCGCCCATTGCAGAAACAGGGCTAGCAACGGGTAGAGAAGCGCCAGGAGGAGCACCCGGTCGAAGACCGACAAGCTCCAGGCGGGGCGGTGTTCGGGCTTGCGGGCATATTGCGCGGGGCTGAGGCACCAGCGGTCGGTGCGGTCCAGCAGCCAGCCAACCAGAAGCTTGTAGGCGTTCGCGGCGTGGGCGTGGCGCAGGAAGGTGATGAGGCCCTGGCGGCTGTCGGTCTCCTCGTAGCTCTTGCCGAACCACCAGCGGAAGATGGCAAAGAGCGCCAGGAGAAGCGTGATCTCCCACTGGCCGAGCGCCCAGTCGCGCAGGCTCAATGCCAGATCGGCCAGCGGGTTGCCGGTGCTCCCGGGCTCGGTGTCCACGAAATCCCCCAGTCTTTGCAGGGATTCTACCGCGCTCTCTGGCCGTGCGTCCAGCCGGGCGCTGGCTCAGGCGCCTGGCAAGAGGTGGTAGAAGCCCTCGAAGACATCCAGAAGCACGAGCCCCCATCCAGGATGGAACTCGGCCACCCAACCGCCGATCCAGAAGAGGATCACGACGGGAGCTGCGACCGAGAGCGCGGCCCAGCCCGACAGCACGGAGAGTGCGATCGAGCGCCAGCCAAAGTGCTGCATCGAGGCGGCAAGTGTCGAGGCCAGCCAGCGCCGGACCTTGCCGCCCAGCGTCGCGGGTCCGATCGCCCAGACGGCGATCATGAAGTGGATCAGCGTCGGCAGGATGGTCGAGAGGAACGTCACGTAGAGCCACCAGTAGTCGCCCGGGCAGGCCCGCACGGCGTCAAAGAGGTTGGGGCTGTTGCCAAAGCCCTCTTGGCACTGCTCGGACGTGATGGGCGCGCCGCCGGACAGGAGCAGCACCGGCTCCGGCCCGAGAAGGTTGAGCCCGTGGATTGCGAGCAGGCCGGCGCAACCAAGACCGAAGAAGAGCGTGGTGGCCCCCGCAAGATCCAGCAGGCTGTACCCGATTGTCGCCGGCCCGACCTGTCTGAGCCCGCGGCGGAGCGCCCATCGGGTGAGGCCGATCGATCCGAAGTCGAAGAGCGCGTTCAGGAGCGGCAGGGTCGCCAGGAACAGCAGATTGATCTCGATCGCCCTGCCAAGGCTGCGCCCGAGCAGCAGGGCCCCGGCGATTCCGAGCGTGAGGGCCAGATAGACCCGGGCGCCCCGTCCGGTCTGGCGCATTGCAGCCAGCACGACGGCCGAGACGAGCAGCGCGCTGACCGCCGCCACCAGGGTCAGGCCGAGCACGAAGAGCGTCGCATAGATCTCGACGATGCTCTCGCGCAACCCCAGACCGCTGGCCAGGGTCTCGGCGATGGGGAAGAGCGGATCGCCCTCCACCGCGCCTACAAGGCTGATGGTGACCGCGCCCGCGAAGGCGAAGGCGCCGGCCACGCGCCCGCCGAAGAGGACCGCGCCCGCGCAGGCCACCGCGACGATCCCGCTGAAGACGAAGCCACCGGCCACCGCGCCGCCCAGCGAGACGGCCATGGCGACGATGTCCTCGCCCGTGACGGCGACGGAGAGCACCCCTGTGGCCAGGCTCACGATCACGAAGGACGCGGCGATACAGACAAGCCTCGTGACGCGGCTGGGGCGGGTTGCGGCAAAGGTGGCGATGGCGATGACCGTTGCCAGTGTTGCCATCGCGGCCAGCCGCCACGCCCAGTCCACATCGCCGAACAGGAGCACCGTGTCGGCGAGCGGGCTGTCACGGTTGGTGATCGCCCAGACGGCGTAGACGCTGATGATCGGGTAGATCGCCGCGAGCAGTAGCGTGCGATCGTAGAGCTTGGCCGTCCAGGCGGGACGAACCTCGGGGGGCAGCGCGTAGCGCTGGGGCATCAGGAACCATCGGTCCGTACGCTCCAGAAGCCAGCTCACAAGCAGCTTGTAGGCACTTGCCGCCTGCGCCTCCTTGAGAAAGGCGATGAGGCCTGCGCGGCTGTCGGCCTCGGCGAAGGACTTGCCGAACCACCAGCGGAAGGCCGCGAAGAGCGCGAGGAGAAGCGTGACCTCCCATTGCCCCAGGGCCCATTCACGCAACCCCAGCGCGAGATCGACCAGCGCATTGCCGGTGCTGCCTGCCTCCGTCCCCATGAAATCCCCCGACGTGTCCGCCCATTCTAGCGCCCCCTGCGGCCATGCGTCCAGCGAGCGTGATGGCGGCGCTCCGGGCGATCGGGTAGAGTACTGCCATGAGGCAGCGCATCGCGATCATCGTGGCACTGGTTCTTCTGGCGGGGCAGGCCGTGGCGGACGACACGCTCTGGGGCCGCACGGTCAGTTTCGGCGTGCTTGCCTATGACGACCCCGAGACGCCGCTCTTCAAGGGGATCCGTCACAAGGCCGTCGTGGGCGAGGGCCACGAGTTCGACCTCCGCCCGGAAGGTCCTCAGAATGCGATCGACGTGATCCCCGTGACCGTGGACGTCACCTCGCAGCGCGTCGAGGTGCATTTCTATCCATCGGCGCCGGGCTGGGCCTACGATTCCAAGTTCAACGGGTACGTGCTGACCTTCGATACGGAGTGCACGCTCTTCCACGGTGCCGAGGTGGACCGCGAATTCTCGAACATGGATCTGGCCGAAGACGCCGTCTTCTTTGAGAAGGGTGCGCTCTTCATCAACGCCAGCGGCCTCTACCACGACCGCAACAGCCGGTTCGCCGTTAACCTCGTTGTCGGGGATTGCCCGATGTCCTGAAGCCGGGCTGTCCTAAAGCGGGACAGCTCCTTGGCTGGACGCGCATTCCACAGTCGGATAAGTGTTAATTAGCCGAAGGTGGGGACCTGATGGACGTCAAGGCGGCCGATAGCGCCTGGCGCGCTGAGGCGCTGAGGATTGTCAGCGCTGTGATGTTTGGACTGTTGCTCACCTTTGCGGTGCGCAACCTGCTGGCCGATCAGCTGATCACGGGCGTACTCACTGCGGCAGGGCTGCCGCTGGTCGCCATCACGTTCTCGATCGCGCGCAGACGGCGCGAGTCGTTGCCCTGGTGGGCGCCCTATCCAATGGTCGTGCACCTTGTTGCGGTGCTGGTGGTGAGCACTTTCGTCGAGTCGGTGGGGCAGGGCGCGTCCTTGATGTGGTACGGGGCGGCGCCGGCACTGGTGATCCTGACCATGGGCTCCCGTGCGGGGCTGATCGTCAGCCTGGGTCTGATCGCGGTGATGGTTCTGGCGCTCCTGACGATCGAGCATCGCCTGCCGTTCGACTACGCCCTCAGGCTCTGCGTGGGCTTCCTGCTCACCTGTTGCGTCCTCTACTCCTACGCGTACGAACGCGAGCGGGCGAGCCGCGCCCTCGAGCGGGCGGCGGCGCGGATCGATGCGCTGGAGGGCATGCTCTCCATCTGCGGCTGGTGCCACAAATGGATGCGCGACGAGACGGGCGAGTGGGTCAGCACCGAGCAGTTCTTCGAGGACCGCGCCCCTGTGCAGTTCAGTCACGGTCTTTGCCCGTCCTGCGCGGCGCGCCTGGAGAGCGCCGAGGTCCGCAATAACCGCTAACCCCCACGGGGCATGCCGCACACGTGGGTGCCACGGTGCCTCGCGCGGTCGCTGGACACCGGAGGGCAAAGCCCCAGATCGCTCCTGACAGCGCCGGCGGTCGGCGTGCAGCGGGGCCCCTATGCAGATCCTCACTCTCTACTTCGTCACGGTTCTGGTCTTCCTGGCCGTGGACATCGTAGGGCTGAAGCTGTTTCTGAAGCCGCTGTTCGACAGGCATCTGGGTGACTGGATGCTGGAGGACCCCAAGCTGGCGCCGGCGGCGGCGTTCTACCTCTTCTACATCGTGGGTGTGGTCTACTTCGTCTCACTGCCTGCGCTGGCCGAAGGGGGGGTGGTGAAGGCACTGCTGACGGGGGCGTTCCTGGGCGCTGTGGCCTACGGGACGTACGAGTTCACGAATTATGCAACCCTGACCCGCTGGTCGCTGGAGATGGTGTTGACGGACGTGATCTGGGGCGCGTTCCTGACGGCGATCTCCGCCGCGGCAGGGGTCGCCGTGGTCAAGGCGCTCTGGAACTGACCCGCCTGACCCGCCTGATCCCTGGTGCCAAGCCTGACCCTGGTTCCGCGCACCTCAGTTAGGTCTTCACGTCCGAGGCAAATCGCGCGGCGTTCTCCTTCAGGAATTCGCTTTCTTCTGCCTGACCCCAGAACGCCGGTTGCGCCTTGGGTACGGTCAGTGCCTTCTGGACTGCCGGGCGGGCATCCAGCTGGTCGAACCAGGTCTCCAGATTGTCCAAACCCTCGATCGAGACCTTGGCCCAGACATAGGCGCGGGCCCAGGGGTAGGTCGCCATGTCGGCGATCGTGTATTGGTCCGCGGCGAGCCACGCGCGGCCCTCCAACCGGGCATCCAACACCTCCAACAAGCGCCGTGTCTCGTCGACATAGCGCTTGATGGAGAACGGCTCCTCCTGACCGTTGGGCGCTGCGATGCGCTGGAAGTACATCGCCTGGCCCATCATTGGGCCGATGCCGCCCATCTGAAACATCAACCATTGCAGGGTCTCCGACTTCGCTTTGTCCTCGGTGGGGAGAAACTGCCCGTACTTCTCGGCGAGGTACCAGAGGATCGCGCCGCTCTCGAACACCGCAAAATCGCCGTTCGAGCGGTCGACGATCGTAGGGATGCGTCCGTTGGGGTTGAGTTTGAGATACTCGGGCGACTTCTGTTCCTTCTTGGCGAAATCGATGAAGGTCAGATGATAGGGGACACCTGCTTCCTCGAGGAAGATGACCGGCTTGTAGCCGTTCATCGTGGCGGCGGTGTAGAGATGGATATCCGGACTTGGCATCGCGCGCGTTCCTTGTTCCAGGTAACTGTGGCCGGGAGCGAAATTGCTTCCGCGGACATGTCAATTGAGATATCAAAAAGCAACCAGTATACTTTTAGTAACCTTGGCGAGGACCGTATGCGCGCGCACGTCACCGAAGACAATCAGGGTCGGCGGCATGTTGCCGAGCCATGCATGGAGCCCTGCGCGATCGAGCGGGGCATGCGGGTGCTGGGCGGCAAGTGGACGGGTTCGATCCTCTGGCATCTCAAGGACGAACCGGTGCGGTTCAACGATCTTGCCCGCATGATCAACGGCGCCAGCAAGAAGATGATCACCGAACGCCTGCGCCATCTGGAGGCGCACGGCCTGATCCGGCGGGAAGTGATGGCGACCGCGCCGGTTTCGGTCCAGTACTCGATCACGCCGCATGGGGAGACAGCGTTGGGCGTGCTCGATGCACTGCGCGGCTGGGTAGAGGAGGATCGGCTAGAAGATCGTCCCGATACCTAGGGGAGCGGCTTCCTGGCCTGGGGAACCGGGCGTCGCTGGCACCATTGGGCAGGGGTGTCGGTCTCATCTGGACCTAGCTGGACTCATCGCAGCGGGCTATTTCACCAACAGCTATTCAGGGCGCCGGTTATCGTGCCACGGCCGCCCGCCTGATCCAGGGAGAGACGCCATGAAAATGACTACCGAGGAAGCCTTCGTCAAAGTCCTGCAGCGCCACGGGATCCGCCATGCCTTCGGGATCATCGGCTCGGCCATGATGCCGATCTCGGATCTGTTCCCCAAGGCCGGCATCACGTTCTGGGACTGCGCGCACGAGGGCTCGGCCGGCATGATGGCCGACGGCTACACCCGTGTCACTGGCGAGATGTCGATGATGATCGCCCAGAACGGTCCCGGGATCACCAACTTCGTGACCGCGGTGAAGACGGCCTACTGGAACCACACGCCGCTCCTGCTGGTGACGCCACAGGCCGCCAACAAGACGATCGGGCAGGGCGGGTTCCAGGAAGTCGAGCAGATGAAATTGTTCGAGGACATGGTCGCCTATCAGGAGGAGGTCCGCGATCCCTCCCGGGTCTGCGAGGTGCTTGCCCGTGTGATCAGCCAGGCCAAGCGGCTGTCGGCGCCCGCGCAGATCAACCTGCCGCGCGATTACTGGACCCAGGTGATTGATGTCGAAATCCCCGATCCGATCGAGTTCGAGCTTTCGCCCGGTGGCCAGAACTCCGTCACTGCCGCGGCTGCGCTGCTGTCGGAGGCGCGCTTCCCGGTGATCCTGAACGGCGCCGGAGTGGTGCTGTCCGAGGGCGGGATCAACGCGTCGAAGGCCCTGGCCGAGCGGTTGGATGCGCCGGTCTGCGTCGGCTATCAGCACAACGATGCGTTCCCCGGCTCGCACCCGCTGTTCGCAGGGCCCCTGGGCTACAACGGCTCGAAGGCGGGGATGGAGTTGATCAGCCAAGCGGACGTCGTCCTCTGCCTCGGCACACGTCTCAACCCGTTCTCGACCCTGCCGGGGTATGGGATGGAGTACTGGCCCGCCGACGCCAAGATCATCCAGGTCGACATCAACCCCGACCGCATCGGGCTGACCAAGAAGGTCACCGTCGGTATCGTGGGCGACGCGGCCAAGGTGGCCCAGGGTATCCTGACCGGCCTGTCGCCCTCCGCAGGCGACGAGAGCCGGGCCGACCGCAAGGCCAAGATCGCGCAAACGAAGTCCGCCTGGGCACAGCAGCTGAGCTCCATGGATCACGAGGACGACGATCCAGGCACCACCTGGAACGAGCGTGCGCGTCAGGCCAAGCCCGAGTGGATGAGCCCCCGCATGGCCTGGCGGGCCATTCAATCCGCCCTGCCGCGCGAGGCGATCATCAGCTCGGACATCGGCAACAACTGCGCGATCGGCAACGCCTATCCGTCGTTCGAGGAAGGCCGGAAGTACCTCGCGCCCGGGTTGTTCGGTCCCTGCGGCTACGGACTGCCGTCGATTGTCGGCGCCAAGATCGGCCAGCCGAGCGTCCCCGTTGTGGGGTTCGCAGGCGACGGCGCCTTCGGGATCGCCGTCAACGAGCTCACGGCCATCGGCCGGGGCGAGTGGCCGCCGGTCACCCAGGTGGTCTTCCGCAACTACCAGTGGGGGGCGGAGAAGCGCAACTCGACGCTCTGGTTCGACGACAACTTCGTCGGCACGGAACTGGACGAGCAGGTCAGCTATGCCGGTATCGCCAAGGCGTGCGGCCTTCAAGGCGTGGTCGCGCGCACGATGGACGAGCTGACGGCGGCGCTGGCCAAGGCCATCGACGACCAGATGAACCACGGCAAGACCACGCTGATCGAGGCCATGATCAATCAGGAACTGGGCGAGCCCTTCCGCCGCGACGCGATGAAAAAGCCCGTTGCGGTGGCCGGGATCGACCCCGCCGACATGCGCCCGCAGGTCGCTGCAGAGTAAGCCGATCGAGGTGACTGAGCTCGCCCGGCATCAATCGGGCGAGCATCTTCATTTGAAGCAATTCAGAAGCTCAGGCCGGAACGCCTTAGGTCGCGTTGGGAGCCCCGACGGCTCCGGCGACACCACAACTGTTGATTTGATCTTTATCGGGCAGCGTTCACTGACACCGCGAGGTTCCTGACACGCCTTGGCAGCAGGGGTATGCTACTTGCCAAGCTCACGTCACGCAGGAGGGCACAGGTGAGCGAGATCGAACAGTATCAATCCAGTTCCGGCAGACTGATCCCTGTCTTTCGTGTGGAGATAAACACGAGACCCGATGACGCGGAGCGACTGCTTGATGCCATTGTGAAGGTTCACCCTCTGACAATCGGGCAATACGAGCGGAATGCGACAGTGACAGCGCCTGGCGCGGAGACCGGGAGGCCGGGAGAGCAATCGGTGACGCGACTGCACAACGCGCAATTCGAAGCAGGTGGCACCGAGATCTACCCGTCGGTTGAGCTCAAGGTTTCGTTCGAGCGCGATGTCAGAGTGCTAGAGCGCGTCATCGAGGCTGTTCTGGACGCCCATCAGTACGAAGAGCCTGTAATCCATGTTCGCGAAGAGTGGGCGAGCCGGGCCAACTACACACCAAGGAACAACAACCCGAACCGCTGGTGGAACGACGGGCGGGGCACGCCGGAAATGGTGGTCTTCGGAAAAAGTAGCTGATGGCCTGCTAGTGCTGCGTTAGCGGATCTCCTCGCGCGGTCAGCCGCGTGTGCGACGATCTCGGTGTTTGTCTTCAGTTGGTCCCAAGCATCCAGGTCCCCTCCGGGTTGAAGGCGTGGAAGGCGAAGGCAAAGACCACCTCGTGCACCACGGGTGTGCCATCGGGGGTCGTGACCCGCACGGTGCCGACCTCGCGCCCCTCGGCGATCTTGCCGGTCGACAGGGCCGAGGCCTGGCCTCTCTCCCAGGTCAATACCAGCCCCGCTTCCTCCAGCCGCCCGCCCGCATCGCGCAGCCGCTGCAGGGGCCAGGCCCGCGCACCCACCCGGACAACCCGGGTCAGCGGGTGGATGTCATGCGGTGGCGGCGACCCCTGGTATAGGAACGGGTGCCCGGTATCGTAGTTCTCGTAGGGGTTGATGCCGTAGACTGGGGCGACGTCACCGTCTTTCTCGAGGCCGACGGCAGCTACACACTTGCCACCGGCGCACGTTCGCCGCTCGTCGCCCCAAACTCCA
>JBCCDA010000051.1:0-30989 GCA_039033215.1 Pseudomonadota bacterium
CCGCCATCATCGACGCCAACATCACGACGTTCATCGCGGCCGTGATCCTCTTCGCCATGGGCTCGGGCCCGGTCAAAGGCTTCGCGGTCACGCTCGGCGTCGGGATCATCACATCGGTCTTTACCGCAACCATGGTCACCCGCCTCATGGTGGCGCTTTGGCTGCGCTCTAAGCGACCCAAGAGCCTGCGGATTCACGTCTTTTCGATGGTTCCTGCTGGAACCAAGGTCAACTTCCTGGCGGGCCGGAAGATCGCGGGCGCGCTGTCGGTTCTCTTAGTCTCGGCCTCGATTGCCGGGGCAGCAATCCTTGGCCTGAACTTCGGGATCGACTTCCGCGGCGGCACCCTGATCGAGGTGCAGACCGAACAACAGGCGGACCTCGGCCAGATCCGCGAGGTGGTCGGGGGCCTCGACCTTGGTGACATCGCCGTCCAGGGCTTCGGCACGCCCAACGACGTGCTGATCCGCGTCGAGGCACAGGAAGGTGAGGGCGCCAACAAGCTGGTCGCCCAGAACGTTGTCGAGGCGCTTCAGGCCGAGATTCCGGGGTTGGAGGACAGGCGGGTCGAGTTCGTCGGCCCCAACGTCTCGGGGGAACTGCTTCAGGCGGGCATCATCGCCGTGGTCTTGGCCGTGCTCGCGGTGCTCATGTACATCTGGCTGCGCTTCGAGTGGCAATTCGGCCTAGCTGCCGTCATCGCGCTGGTCCACGACGTCGCGCTCACGGTGGGCGTCTTCGAGCTGACGGGGATCGAGTTCAACCTCGCCATCATCGCGGCGCTTC
The DNA here is from genome assembly GCA_039033215.1 of Pseudomonadota bacterium. Taxonomy (GTDB): domain Bacteria; phylum Pseudomonadota; class Alphaproteobacteria; order Rhodobacterales; family Rhodobacteraceae; genus Thermohalobaculum. Next base: position 787 of record JBCCDA010000051.1, read on the forward strand.
TGACCATCGTCGGGTACTCGCTGAACGATACTGTGGTCGTCTTCGACCGCATCCGCGAGAATCTGCGAAAATACAAGCAGATGCCGCTTCTGGAGTTGATGAACCTCAGCCTCAACGAGACGCTCAGCCGGACGTTGATGACCTCGGTCACCACCCTGATCGCGCTGGTCGCCATGTACGTGCTGGGGCCGGAGGTCATCAAGGGCTTCACCTTCGCCATGATCTGGGGCGTGCTGGTCGGGACGTACTCGTCGATCTTCGTCGCCGTCGCGGCGCTGATCTGGCTGGGGGTCAAGCGTGACTGGACATCCGAGGCCGAGGCGAAGGCCAAGGCCGGCACTCAGTTCGGTGGCGCGCAGGTCTGAGTGAGCCGTGGAAATACACCGCGATGTATATCGCAACTCTCTCGCATATTGAGTTTGCGAGAAGTTAGGTGAGGATTGTCATCAGGCGGATCTACACCTGATCTCTCGCAGATATCCGATGTGCGAGGAGTTCGGTGAGGGTCATCACCACGCCGATGTTCACGCCCGGGGGAGCCGACATGCGCATGATCGAGATCGATTTCGAGGCTCAGCCCCCCATCGACGGCTATGGGCCCAACGGGTTCCGCATCGCCGGCGCCTGGCACGAGGGCGGGGTGCTGTTGCTGCCTGACGGGATCACCCAACTCGCGGCCATCGACCTCGCCGCCCTGGAGCGCGTCTTGCGGGGAGCGGCAGCGCTGGATGTCCTGTTGATCGGCCAAGGCGCTGATATTGCGCCGCTTTCTGCCGATCTACGTCAGGCGCTGGACGATGCCGGGGTCGGCCACGAGGTCATGTCCTCACCGTCCGCCTGTCGGACCTACAACGTTCTGCTGACCGAAGACCGCCGCGTCGGCGCAGCGCTATTGCCTGTCGGCGTCCCCTGACCAGGACCCCCGGCGCCAGATATCCCAGATATGCGTTTCCTCCGCCGCGTGCGCGTACTATATGGCGGCGCGAGGGCCTGAAGGCCCCGCTGGGAACCATTCAGACAGAGAGGCGCCAAATGCCATTCGAACTTCCCGATCTGCCCTATGCCCACGATGCGCTCGCCGCGCACGGCATGTCGCAGGAGACCATGGAGTTCCACCACGACCTCCACCACAAGGCTTACGCCGACAACGGTGCCAAGCTTCATGCCGACTCCGAGCATAAGGGCCTGACAACGCTCGAGGAAATCATCACGGCGACCTACAATCCGACCGCCGTGGCCCAGTCCGGCCTCTTCAACAACGCTTCCCAGATGTGGAACCACAACGAGTTCTGGACGATGATGAGCCCGGGCATAACGAGCATGCCGTCCGAGCTGGAAAGCGCGCTGACCGAAAGCTTCGGGTCCGTCGACGCGTTCAAGTCTGCGTTCGCAGCGGCGGGTGCCGGCCAGTTCGGTTCGGGCTGGTGCTGGTTGGTGAAAGACCCGGCCGACGGCGCGCTGAAGGTCACCAAGACCGAGAACGGCGTCAACCCGCTCTGCCACAACCAGGTCGCACTGCTGGGCTGCGATGTATGGGAGCATTCTTACTACATCGACTACCGCAACAAGCGCCCGGCCTACCTGCAGAACTTCCTCGACAATCTGGTCGACTGGGAAAATGTGGCGTCTCGGTTGGCAAGCGCCTGACTTGACGAAGACTTGGGGCGGCGGCGATCGTGGCCGCCCCTACACGATCAAGAGGCTCTCGATCCGTTCCACCGCGGCCTTGGCATCCGGGACAACGGTCAGATGCCCAAGAAACGTCTGGTCGGCAAACCCCTTCGCGATCATGTGTTCCAAGAGGACAATCAGCGGCTGCCAGTACCCATCCGTATCAACAATGACGGCAGGACGGGCATGTAGGCCCAGTTGCCGCCAGGTCAGCACTTCGATCAGTTCATCGAGCGTGCCGGGACCACCGGGCAGGGCGACCACCGCGTCCGAACGCTGGAACATCGTCATCTTGCGCTCGTGCATCGTGTCGGTGACGACATACTCGTCCAGATCGCTCTTGCCGACTTCGAGGTCCACGAGGTGTTGCGGGATCACGCCGGTGATCCGTCCACCCGCGATCTGAGCTGCGCGCGCGGCCTCTCCCATCAACCCTCGGTCACCTGCGCCGTAAACCAGACGGTGTCCCCGAGCGGCGAGAGTCTGCCCCAGCAGCCGCGCCTGTGCCGAGAAAGCCGGGTTCTTTCCGGGGCGCGATCCACAGAAGAGACAGACGGAGATCGGCGGGGTTTCCATGGAAGTCCAGTTCGTTAGCGTGTTTTCATAGCTCTACACTTTGATCATGACATTCGATAGTCTGAAGGTTGGGCCCATGTGGAAGGATGCTGATGTCCAAGACGCTGACTGGAGGGATCGTGGCGGTTGTCCTGGCCGCGGGAGGCTATGTCGGCTGGTTGGTTCTCGACGACGCACCGGAACTTGACCCGGTTCCCGGACCTGTCGATCCGGTCGTTCAGGAGACCGTTGTGCCGGAGCAAGTCGGCAGTGTTGATCTCGCTTCGGGCACCGCCGTATCGACTCCCCCTGCCACCGAGCCTGAGGCTGAGCCCGAACCTACCGCGGAGCCTGACGAGCCCGTTTCGGCCGAACCAGCCGAGACAATCGAACCAGCCGAGACGCCTGAGACAGTGGCCAACCCGATCCCGCAGGCGGCTCCCGTGCTCGCACCAGAGTTCGATATCGTCCGGGTTGAAGGAGATGGCTCTATCCTCGTCGCCGGGACGGCGGGACCAAACCAGAATGTGGAACTGATGTTGGACGGCGCGGTCGTGGGGCGGGCGCTGACCGATGCCAATGGTGCCTTCGTCACTGTGCTGTTCACCGAGTTGTCGGGGGAGGCGCAACGCTTGGAGATGCGTGTCCGTGCGCAGGGTGAAGGTCCTGCTGACGCTGGGCCCACGACACCAGCAGATGAAGTCCTTCCTGCGCTTGAACCGGTCATCGCGACTGCGGCGCCGCCGACAGACGAGGAGCAGGCGCAAGTCAGCGCCGTCGACGCAGCAGCGTCTTCAGACCAGGCGGCTGGGTCGCTGGCTGATACCGAGGGCGATCCGTCAGACCCTGAAGCGCTCACCACCACTGGTGTTGCGGTGGCCACCGCGGCGGAGCAGCAGGGTGGCGCATCGGGCGCCGCCGAAACCACGCCGCCTGCTGAGGTTCCCGATGCGGAACTGGCTACGGTTGCGGTCTCCACCACCGAAGCGCCCGCGGAAACACCCTCCACCGACGTCGCGAAGTCGGATCCGGAGCCTTCGACAGAGCCGGCCCCGTCAAACGACCCGACCGCGGCAGGATCTGCCACGCCTGACCCCGAAGTGGCTCCGGAAGTGGCTCCGGAAGTGGCTTCGAATGCCGAGCCCACCCAGACCGAGAGCGACCCAGGTTGGGTTGTCAGCAACCCGGTAATCATTCTGCCGTCGCTTGAACGAGACGAGGCCCCGATCCTTGTTCAGCCCACGGAAGAGACACTGGCGCTTGTCCAGCCGCGCGGCGGCGATGTCCGTGGGGTCGTGCTCGACACCGTGACATATGGGGATGGCGGCGAGGTCCAGTTCTCGGGCCGTGGGCGGGCCGATCGCTTCATCCGCATCTACGGGAACGCGACGAGCGTGGGTCTCGCGCAGGTGGGCGAGGATGGCACATGGTCCTACTCGATCCAGAAAAACCGGGCGACGCCGATCAAGCTCTTCCGGTTTGACGAAGTCGACCCCGCTGGCACCGTGACCAGCCGGATCGAGACACCGTTTGCCTACGAAGTGGTGCCTACCCAGGTCCTCCGCGAACGCCGGGTTGTGATTCAGGAGGGCGACATGCTCTGGCGGATCGCCGAGCAACACTACGGTGAGGGGTTTCGCTACAGTCTGATCTTCCGGGCGAATGATCGTTTGATCCGCGACCCGGACCTCATATATCCCGGCCAGGTTTTCACCATTCCCGAGCTGGTCGCCGCCGAATGATTGCCGGCGCCTGAAAGGTCTGAGCGATGCGGGGCGGCTTGAGGCGTCAGTCGACAGAAGGCACGCCGGACATTCGCACGGTGATGCGCGTTCTGCCTGATCTGTGGCCTGCGGATCGTCCCGGTTTGCGTGTCCGCGTCGTGGTCGCGATGGTCCTGTTGCTGCTTGCCAAGGTCGCGGTGCTGCTCACGCCCTTCATCTACCGCGATGCGGTCGATGCACTGGCGCCGGGTAGCGCTGCCGCCGTGGCAGCAGTACCGGTGGTTCTGGTCATCGCCTACGGGATGACCCGGCTGGCGGGGACAGTGTTCCAGCAGCTTCGAGACCTCGCCTTTGCCAAGGTCGGTCAGCACGCCCTTCGCCAGCTCGGGGTGCGGGTTTTTCGCCATATCCACCAGCTTTCGCTCGGCTACCATATCACCCGCAAGACGGGCGCGCTCAGCCGGGTCGTCGACCGCGGCATCAAGGCGATCGACTTCCTGCTGCGGTACCTTCTCTTCTCGATCGTGCCGCTGATCTTCGAGCTGGGCGTCGTTGCCGTGATCTTCGTCTTGGAGTTCGGCTGGTCCTACCTCGCCGTTCTTGTCGCCACCATCGCCGCCTATGTCGCCTTCACCTTCAAGGTGACCGAGTGGCGGGTGAAGATCCGCATGGAGATGAATTCGCAGGATCAGGATGCGCACCAGAAAGCCGTCGACAGTCTGTTGAACTACGAGACCGTGAAGTATTTCTCGGCCGAGGAGCGGGAGGCCGGTCGATACGATTCCGCCATGGCGGCCTACCAGAATGCGGCGCTGAAGACGGCCTCTTCGCTTGCGTTTCTGAACACCGGCCAGTCGCTGATCCTTGCGGTGTCGATCATCACTGTCATGCTGATGACCGCCTCCGAGGTTGCGGCAGGGACGCTGACGGTTGGCTCCTTCGTCATGGTCAACGCCTTCCTGATCCAGATCACCGTCCCGCTGAACTTCCTTGGAACTGTCTATCGTGAGATCCGCCAGAGCCTCGTGGATATGCGCGAGATGTACGAAGTGGTGGATCATCCGCCCGAGGTCGAGGACCGCCCAGGTGCGTTGCCACTCCGGGTAGGACCCGGCCATGTCCGCTTCGAGGGTGTCTCGTTCGGCTATGGCCCCGACCGGCAGATCCTGGACGGGGTGGACTTCGAGATCCCGCCCGGGCGCACCGTCGCCGTCGTTGGGCCGTCGGGGGCGGGAAAGTCCACGGTCGCGCGGCTGCTTTTTCGGTTCTACGACGCCACCGGGGGACGGGTCACCATCGACGGGCAGGACGTACGCGACGTCACCCAGGCCTCGCTGCGGCGGGCGATCGGGGTCGTGCCGCAGGATACGGTGCTCTTTAACGACACCATCGGATACAACATCGCCTACGGTCAGGATGACGCGACCCGCGAAGAGGTCATCGCCGCGGCGCGGGCGGCGAGCATCCACGAGTTTGTCGAGGGTCTGCCCCAAGGCTACGAGACGGTCGTTGGCGAGCGTGGTCTCAAACTGTCCGGTGGCGAGAAGCAACGCGTCGCGATAGCGCGCACCATCCTGAAGAATCCGGGGGTTCTGATCCTGGACGAAGCGACCTCGGCGCTCGACACGACAACAGAGCTTGCGATTCAGGGCGAGCTTGCCCGGCTGGGGCAGGGGCGCACGGTCCTGATGATTGCGCACAGGCTGTCGACGGTGATCGGTGCCGACGAGATCATCGTGCTCTCGGGGGGGCGGATCGTCGAGCGCGGTAGCCACGAGAGGCTGCTCGGCAGCGGAGGCCACTACGCGGCGCTGTGGGATCGCGAGGAGACCGAAGCGGCCTAGGATAGGTGACTGCACCATCCGACGGCCGAAGTGATTGATCGAGGCTGGCCCGTCGCGGTATGGCCGTCGGGCGACGCCGGCATCGGAGAGAGGAACGCGGACGTGGCTGCGGCCATCAAGAAGCTCAGGGCACTCTCGATCGTGCGGCCACAACGCCGGCGCGAGGTGCGCCCACCGTCCGCTCCCAAGAGGGTTCGAAATCCGCAGTCGGGCCTGGCAATGGACCCGCAGCTGACCATCTACCACGATGCCTCGGGCGGAGAGTTTGCGGCCGTGATCGAGGAAGGCTGCCGCGTCCGACTGGTGATCTATCAGTTTGACGGCAGCTATCTCTCGATCGCCGCCGCGTTAACACAGGCCCAGAGGAAACTGCTTGGTCCGGGACGGCTGTTTGACGTGAAGCTAGAGGTCGAGACGACACGCCCGTTGACGGTCTTCCTGCGGCTCAACATCCAGGCAGGCGAAGATGGCCAAACGCTCTACGAGACAATCGTCGTGGACAGCGGCGAACGTGCGGTTTCGTTCGATCTGGACGGGGTGCGGTTGGCGTTTCACAAAATCGACTCCCTTTGGCTGGATGTCATCTTTTCGGAGCCCGAGATGACCGAAATCACCGTGCGCGAGGTCGACCTGAAAGTGACAGACCGTGGAAAGGACTGACACCAGGGATACAGCGGCGCCAAGAATGCGCCTCGACGGCCTCACGCTCACTCATGGCATGCTTGAGGGGCAGTTGACCGTCGCGGAAGGGGCCCCGACGCCGATGGTCGACCTCACCGTCGACGGCACGACGGTATCGCAAGCCGATGTGCAGCCAACCGCTCCGGGGGCGTTCCTGATGCGCGCGCCCGTGCCGGAGGCAGCCTTGGACGAGGGCGTGTCCACCGTTGTCTTCCAGGACCGTGCCACGCGGGTGGTGCTGGGTCGCTACGTCTTTCGATCCGGTGGTCCGGTGGACGGAGATGTTGTGGCCGAGCTGGATGCACTTGCGGCAGAGGTCGCCGCCTTGAAGCGTGCGTTCATGTCGGACGCGGCAGACCGCAAACTGCGCGCGGCGGACAAGCCGCTGATCATCGAAGAGGTCGTGACCGATATCTTGCGACACCTCGCTGGGGCTGGGAAGACGCCACCAAGGAGCGACTAGCGCACGCATGAGCTGGCTCTCTCATATCCTTGTGGCAGACATGCTCCGAACCGGCGGCGTGCTTCTGGTGTCGGACCCGGCCGACATGCCACTCTCCGCCGCGCTGCCTGGCGTGCGCATCAGGACACCCGATCCCTTGTGGCAGGCCATACGCCTCGGCGATGGGACCACGGTGGCGAGGGATCTGGCTGTGCCTGCGGCAGCTCGCAGTTGTGGACCTGTCGTCGCGGTGCTTACCACGGACGATCAGGCGACAGCGATGTGGGAGCAACCAAGCGCCCCCCGCCCCGATGTCCTGCACACGGTAAGCGGTGAGACGCCTCCGGGATACGCGTCCTTGGCGCCTGAGTGCCCTGACATCGCCGTCGCCGAGACTGCTCCTCACCTCGCCCAGCGGGCACGTTTCGTGGCGACTGCGTTCGATAGGGGTGATCTGACCATCGCGGAGGTTCTCAACCCGAAGGAGGTTGGGAGCCTGCTCGTGGGGCCTTCGGCCGACGGTGGGATTGTTCTGAACCTTGACCCGATGGGGTGCGTCCGGGGGTTGGATCGGTCAGCTGCATTCTCGATGGCCCTGACGGGGCGCGTCTCGCTTGAGCGGGCCACGCCCTGCCGCATCAGGGTGCCGACTTTGGGGTTGGCCACTGCGGATTTCACGATCACGTTCTCCGGGCCGCCGCCGCACCGGGTCCCTGTCATCGATACTGCGTCGCCCCAATCGATGACACGGTGCGACGCAGAGCTCGCGGCGCGTGGCCCGGTCGTCCATGTCTCCTGCCTTTCGGACGGTGCGCCCTGGGTTGACGTGTCGGTCGTGGGAAACAGGCTCGATCTCGATGCGATCACCATCCGTCTGCCATCCGTTGGTCCACACCGTGACGAGGGGGCTCACGATCCGCTCGGGCAGTACGAGGACCCGCTGGCAGTGTTCTCGGGCACAGGTGTTCCGTGAAACGGGCCTTGATCGTGACGGACGTCGATCTCGGCGCGGCCGAGCCCGAGCGTCTCGCGCGTCTCTCTCAGATTGCCAACATGTACGCGAGCCTGCCGTTTGGCTGTGACATGATGGTGTTCGACCCCGGCGAAGCCCCGGGACGGCCAGTCGAGAACGTCCCGCCGAACATCGCTGGCCTCGCCCACTTGCAGACCAATACGGGCGAAGCGCCGCGCACTCGGCATCAGCGGATCCACAATGCGATCGAGGCGTTGACCGGCAGCATCCCGCCAGCTGTCGTGCACTTCGATGGTGTCATGCCCGACTTTCCAGACGTCGACGGCGCGCTCCGCGTCTTCGACACAGCTCACGATGTTTCGAAGGTGCCTTGTCTCGACGGGGTGGATCTCGTTCTCGCGGCCGTCGAGGATGTTCGCACGGCACCAGCGTTCGACGGACTCACGGCGGTACGGCTGCCGCTCTTGGTCGATGAGCGCCCGGCCCGGGTTGGCCCAGGCCAGATGGTTGGCTGGCCAGGTCCACTGGGCGCGAACGAGCTTGCGGCGTGGGCCGCGCTTCTCGGTGTGATGGCGGCGCGCGGTCAACGGCTCGAGGCGGGGCTGCTTCTGACTTCATCCGCGCTTGGAGCTATGGAGATCCCCCCGCTGCACGCCCGCGCCTGGGCAAGGCCCGAGCACTATGATCGTCAGATCGCCCAGCGTGTGCTCGGTCTGGGTGTCCTGCCTGCAGCAGGCGATGGCCGCGTGTTGTTCGATCTCTGCCGGCTTCTGGCCCTGCGGTGTCCGATCCTGACGACAGCCGCGGTTGCCGACCGGTTCGAGGGCCGGTGGCAGCTCCCGACCTGTGACACCCCAGAGCACTTTGCCGGCCGGATCGATGCATGGACATCAGGGCGAGACAGCGCCGCCCTTGCCGAGGCCACGGACGCAACCCGTGCCGCCTTTGTCGCAGATCAGGGCGCGATGACACGCTATGTCGTTGGCATCATTGGGAGCTTGCTGGAGGGGCGCTAGGGCGCAAGCGCTGTCGCGGCAATCTGCGCGAAGATTACATCCAGCTCGACTGCGATCGCGTTGAGCTCCGCGCCGCCTTCTTCCATGTACGGGGCGAATACGTGGCTGGGGATCTTGTACGACAGCGTCGATGTGCCGTCCGGGCTTTCGGTGACGTAGATACGGATTGGGGCCTCGATCATTGCGGACAGCGACAGGCGGATGGTGCGCACGGCAAAGTCGTTGTTGAAGACTCCGAAGACCCGGCTTCCCGGGATCTCTATCCCGCGGTTTGCCGCGACTCCGGTTGGGCCAGCTTCAGTCACCTTTCCCATGCCTGCCGCCTTGATCGCGGAGGGCAGTCGTGCGCGTAGCTCGTCGTAGCTGAGCGGGCTTTGGTGGATCGCCCAGCCGGGCCGGGCCCGGATTGTCTCACCTGGAGCAGCCGGCCACGCCGCGAGAACGACAAACAGGGCAAGGATCAGCCGCATGCGGGTACTCCTGTCTCAGACCGTGGCGGAACGGGCGGGCAACGGCGGGTCCATGAGCAGCAGCGCCCGGAAACGCGTGCCCAGAAGCGATCCTGCGAAGCCCCAGACAAGCCACCACCACCCATGCGCAGATCCCGACACGATGCCGCCAAGGAAGGCGCCAATGTTGCAACCGTGCGCGAGCCGGGCGCCGTACCCCATCAGCAAACCACCAATGACCGCCGTCAGCAGGTCCCTGCGGCTCAAGCCGAGGGTAGGGCGGAAGCGTCCCGCCAGCGCTGCAGCTGCCATGGCGCCGAAGATGATGCCGAAGTTCATCACGGAGGTTCGGTTGGCGAACGGGCCTTCCTCGATCTGCGCCTGACGCCAGCCGGCCTGCCAATAGTCCCATTCGCGCACGCCTACACCGCTTGCGTCCAGGATCTGGGCGCCCCAAAGCGCGAAACCGGCCGTGACCCCCCAGGGCCGCGAGAAGATCAGGAACGTCAGGATGCTCACCGCCGCGAGTGCCACTGCGCCGAGCAGCAGGGACCATGGCCCTGTGAAGATCGATGCCGTCGCGCGGCGGGGCTCGAGGTTGCCATGCGTCCGGATCTCGATGCGGCGCGTGACAAACCAGACGGCCGCGCAGAAGAGGACGAGCGCCACGATCGCGCCGACCGGTCCGAATTCCCGGATGAGCGATGTCCCGGGCATGTTGGGGATACCCGTCATCTGGGGCACCTGGCGCCAGAAATCGGGGATATGCGCCGTGGCCCAGACCGATCCGGCGATGAAGAACGCCAGCACGACCACCATGCGGGTCGATCCGCCGCCTGCGGTGAACAACGTGCCGGAGGCGCAACCACCCCCCAGCTGCATGCCGATCCCGAAGATGAACGCACCGAAGGCCGAGGCCAAGCCCATGGGCATAACGACGGGGTGCATCTCCCAGCCCGTCAGATCCTCGTAGCCGATCAGCAGATAGGTCACGCTGCACGCCATCACGAAGAGCGCCATCTGCGCGCGCAGTCCCGCCCCGCGCCGCTCCCGTGTCATGCGCCGCCACGCCGCCGTGAACCCGAACGCTGCGTGATACAACGCGAATCCGGCGATGCCACCGAGCAAGACACCCAGCACGTAACGTACTCCCGAACCCTCCAACCCACCGCGGAAGGCGAAAGTGGCCGCCGAAACGGCGAGAAGCCCAAGCGCCGCGGCAATGATCACTGGACGCTGCATGCGTGGTTCCTCATCGGTCAGGAGCCTTACCGTACCGCGTCGGGGAATGCTTCTCCACCGCCCGGTGGTGCTGGGTGTGGCACAACTGGTCACAAACCGGTGAAACACGCTCGTCCCCGCGCCGGAATAACGGCATGTACGCGTAAGAGCCCATGTTGGTCGCGTTGTACCCGTTTACTAAGTGTCGGGTTACGTGGTTCTCGGAGTGAGAATCGGGGAACGTGGGACAAGAGATGCAGGCGGGCTAAATCCAACACCATGAGCACTCGAGTTCCTGAAAGTGCGCCGGCGAAGCGTGCAAGAGACCTGCGGCTGGATTTCTTCCGCGGCATGGCCATGTTCATCATCCTGCTGGCGCACACGCCCGGCAACCCGTGGACGTTGTGGATCCCGGCACGGTTCGGCTTTTCGGACGCGACCGAGATTTTCGTCTTCTGTTCGGGCATGGCGTCCGGCATTGCGTTCGGAGCCGTGTTCATCAAACGGGGCTGGCACCTCGGGGCCGCGCGGATCATGTTCCGCGTCTGGCAGGTCTACTGGGCGCACATCGGCGTCGTGATCTTCACCGCCGTCATGCTTGTGGTGCTCGAGGGCACGGGGCTTGGTCGGGCGGACAACGATTACTCCCGCTGGTTCCCGATCGCGGGGTTCTTCACACGCCCGGAAGAGACGCTGGCTGGTCTCTTCACCCTCACCTATGTCCCTGGACTGTTTGACATATTGCCGATGTACCTGGTCATTCTCGCCATGGTGCCGGTGGTCATGGGCGTCTACCGGATCGGTGGGCGCGAGGCTGTCTTTGCCCTGATGATCATCGTCTGGCTTTGTGCGAACCTTGCGGGATATGCGCGGATGCAGTTGCGAGAGCAGGACTTCTCGCCCGAAGCGCTGGACAATCTCGGCCTGCTCGGCGGCTTTCTCTGGATGAACCTGCCCGGCATCCCATGGGAGGAAAAGGCCACCTGGTTCTTCAATCCGTTCGCGTGGCAGCTTGTCTTCTTTACCGGGTTCGCCTTCTCGATGGGCTGGATTCCAGCCCCGCCAGTTCGTCGATCGCTGATCATCGCGGCGGTCGCCGTCGTGCTCCTGACGATCCCGTTCGCGTGGCACAAGGCGTTCCAGTACCTCAACGGCTACATCCCGGACAGCGTTGTGGGCCGCTTTCTGTGGGATGCGCGGGAGGTGATCGAGCCCCTGCGCTGGAAGACCTGGATCGGGGGCTGGCGCTTCCTGCACTTCCTGGCATTGGCCTATCTCGCCTGGGCGGCGGTCGGGCCCGGCGGGATCAAGCTTTCGACAGGTTGGAACGTCGTCCGCCGTGCGGTGTCGACCCGACGGCTGGTCGCGGCGATCTCAGCCGTGATCGTGATCGCAACCATTCCGTGGACGTACATCTGGGAGATCAAGTTGATCTCACCGGCGCTGGATCGGTTGTTTCTGGAGAACCTCTCGATCGACGGACGCTATCACGGCTTGTTCCATCTCGCCCACCTCGCGGCACTGATCACCTTGATCTGGCATTCCATCGGCGACCGTGCCCGGCATTGGTTGGTCAAGGACGCGTTCCTGGCCGCCGTGCCCGTCATCCGCAAAGTCGGAACGCAGAGTCTGGCCGTCTTCATGGTCTCGATCGTGCTTGCACGCTTCAACGGCTGGATGATGGATACGATCGACGCCTGGATCATGGGGCAGCAGTTCAGCTATCTCGCCCCTCGGGATGTCTGGGTTGTCGGGCTCACCAACATTTGGGGCTTCGGGGTGCTGATCGCCACCGCGTACAGTGTCTCGTGGTTCAAGCGCCAGCCTTGGCGCCCGAAGCCCGTTCCGGCGACAGCGCCGACGAAACGGCGGGCCGCAGCCGTACCAGCTGAATGAGGTTCTTGATGTCACCCGATCCCGTCCGTTTTTCCGCGACTTGAAGGAGGTCAGGAGTTGTTCGTGCAGGCGTCTAAATCTGCCGCGACAGCGCGCGCGCTGGAGTATGATCCGAAGACAGCCTTGTCGTGTCTGGGCAATCCGCGGGGCGTGACGCCCTTCGTGATCGGCCAGCTCGGCCAGTCTCTCGACGGACGCATCGCGACCCCGACAGGGGCATCCAAATACATCAACGGGACAGAGGCGCTCTGCCATCTGCATCGTATTCGGGCCGAAGTTGATGCCGTGATCATCGGTGTCGGCACCGCCATAGCCGATGATCCGCAGCTGACGACCCGGCATGTGGATGGGCCCAACCCGGTTCGCGTGGTGATCGATCCGCAGGGCCGTATGCCTGCAGATCTGGCCATGTTGTCGGATGGGGCCGGAACGGTTATTTCGATTACATGCCAAGGGGTTGCAGGGGTGCAAGGCACCGAGACTCTGCCGCTTGCCTGTAACGGCGACGGACGGATCGAACCGGCCACCATGATCCGCGCCCTGGCCAAGTTGGGGCTTGGACGTGTGCTGGTCGAGGGAGGGGCCGAGACCCTCGCCCGATTCCTCGATGCAGGCACCATCGATGAGCTGCACCTGATGCTGGCGCCAATCGTGCTGGGGTCGGGGAAGACGGGGCTCAATCTCTCGCCAATTCAGGAGCTCGACGAGGCACTGCGCCCGACCGTGCGCATGATGCGCTTTCGCGACGGCGATATGCTATGCATGTGTGATCTGCAGCAACAAATGGCCAAAGCGCTTTGAGCCAATGGATGGCACTGTGACCCGCTACACTCTCCTCCAACGCGTCATTCACTGGCTGATGGCGGTGATCATACTTGCGCTGCTGTTGGGTGGGATGCTGATTTATTTCCTGGGCTTTCAGGGGGTTACGGATCTTCTTGGCCCGGCTCTGCGAGATGCTCTCTACGAATATCACAAGACGTTCGGCCTGATTGTCCTGATCCTGATGGTCCTGCGGCTGTTCGTGCGGCTGGAGGTCGGCAAGCCGTCCTACGATCCGCCGATCACGCCGTTCGAGCGGCTGGCGAGCGCCGGGGTGCAATACATGTTGTACCTCTGCCTCTTCGCCATGCCAATTCTGGGGTGGCTTGCGACTGACGCGATGAACTTCCCGGTCGAGTTCTTCAGCTGGGACCTGCCCCAATTCATCGCCAAGGACGAGGCCATGGGCAAGGCACTCTACGAGGCGCATGGATGGGTCGGCTTCGGGATCATCATCCTTCTGGCGCTGCATATCGGCGGCGCCATCCGCCATTCCATGCGGGGACACGGGCACATCTTCCGGCGGATCTGGCCGCTCTGGTAGCCTGCGTTAACCAGCCTTGCGCTGGGATTCCAAGCGTATGAAAACCGTATGACAAGTGTATGCCAAACGTATGCCATTGGGGCATGCGCCCGGTCGACCTTGATTGGTTAACGCGTGCCCGAGGTCAGGCAGATGAAGGTATCGCGAGGATGTCGAGATGACCGATGGTGACCGCCTCGGCGCAGGCCCGCGCCCGGTGCCATTCGTCAGCCGTCTCCCGACCGATGACCGGAGCCAGCGCCTCGGCCGTGCCGCGCGCCAGCTCTGCGATCAGGGCGGCATCATCGGCAGGGCTGAGCTGCCAGTCGCTCCGCGCCGTCTCCACCGTGTAGCCGTGCCGGCGGAACGCGGCGGCGAGGTGATCGGTTGCGTCGTGACCCAGCCCAGGCCCTAGTCCCTTGTCCCGGCGCTGATCGGCGTTGAAGGCTGCCAGCACGGCGTCGTCATCGGGATGGGACGGGAGCCATGTCTGGCGCCCGTCGTAGCTGAGGGCAGTGTAGAACGCGGCGCCGCTCTTGGCCGTCAACGCGGCCAGCCGGTCGGCCACCTCGGCCCCGCACAGATCGAAGAACGCCGAGGCCGTGACGAGGTCCGGCGCCGGATCGAACAGCGAGGTAAGCGCGCCCGAAAGGTCCGTCGTCCTTTTGTCGAGAACGATCCCATCCGGTGCTTCGACGCGGCTGAGCAAACCGGCGTCATGATCCGCCAGTACCCAGGTCTGGTATGCAGGCAGCACCGGCGAGATGGCGGCGAGGCTGGCGCCGGTTCCTGCGCCGAGATCGAGCACGCGTACGCTCTCGCTTTCGTCCAGCAACGCCGCAAGCTCACCCACCAGCCCGGCGTCCCGCGCCATCCTGTCGGCATCGGCCCTGAGGGCCAGCCAATCCGCGGTAAAGCTCATGCCTTAACCTCCTTCAGGACACCCGCGACGATCGTCGCCGTCTGGGGCCAGCGCAAAAACGTCTGCGCGGCGGTCCAGCAGCGCTCGGCCAGGGCATCGCGTGTCCCCTGATCCGAGATCAGAAGGCCGAGCGTCGCGGACAGATCCTCCAGCGGCACAAGGCAGGCGCCGCCACCCGTTGCTTCCTCGACCGCCGGGCAGGTGAGCCCGACCGTGGGCAGGCCATGGGACATCGCTTCGGTGAACACCATGCCGAAGCCTTCATAGTTGGATGCAAGCACGAAGAGGTCGGCGGATTGGTAGGCGGCGGCCAGCTCCGCTGCGGGGAGGGCCCCAGCGAGCGTGATGCGGCTGCCGAGTTCATTGCCCGAGATCGCGGATTTCAGTTTGGCGAGAGCATCGGGATCGCGGGCGGGTCCGACGATGCGCAGCGACCAGTCGAGATGCGCGCGCGGGGCCAGCGCTTCGATCAGGGCCGGATGACCCTTGCGCGGCGAGATCGAGCCGACGCTCAGCAGCTGACATTTCCGCTCGCGCCTGGGCGCCCGGGGCGCGGGATCAGTGCCGGGCGGGGCGACCGTCAGCTTGCCGGGCGCAACACCGTAGTCGTGGCGCAGGATCTCGGCGGTGGCATGGCTGGTGGTAAGGACATGCCGCGCCTCGGCCAGGGCGGCGCGTTCGGTGTCGGCCAGTGCGCGGGCGGTGTGGGCGTCGAGCCCGGTCTCGAGCGCCAGTGGGTGGTGGCAGAGCACCACGATCGGGGCCCTGATGCGGCGGACAAGATCCAGCGGGAGGGCGCCGTAGGCGAGCCCGTCGATCAGAAGCGGGCGGTCCGCCGGTGCATGTTCCAGCACGTCGCAGGTGGTGCGCAGCGCCCCGGCATCGGGCGCCGGGAACCCGCCCGGCAGGGCGAGATGCGCCAGGTCGAGCCCGGCCCCTGGTGCCGCGCCCAGCAGCCTGCGCGCATAGGCATACCCGCCGGTCGGGGTGTCCAGCGCGCCAGGAACCGCAAACGAGGCCGGAAAGAGGCTCAGAGCGTGCCCTCATACCAGGCGCGGGCCACGTGGCTTTCGTTGAGGGTGACGCGGATCTTCTGGAGCCCGTCCGAGCCCGGGCCCAGATCGCCGTTGTGGGCGGCCTCGGCCACCTTGTCGAAGATGTATTTGCAGAGGAATTCGGTCGTGGTCTTGATGCCCGCGAACTCCGGCATGGCATCGAGGTTCGTGTAGTTGATGGGGCCAAGTGTTCGCTTCAAGACGTCGTGCGCGCGGCCGATGTCGACGACGATGCCGTCCTCGCTGAGCGTCTCGCGCTGGAAGGCGACGTCGATCACGTAGGTCGCGCCGTGGAGCTTTTGCGCGGGCCCGAACACCTCGCCCGGGATGGAATGCGCGAGCATCACGTGATCGCGGACTTCGACAGCGTACATGGGGGTCTCCTGTGGGGTTGGGCGGGGCGCTTGTGGTTCAGTAAACGATCCGCGTCGCGATACCCGGCGCACCGGCGCCGAGCAAGTCCGGCAGTGCGTCGGGAAGGTCCTGGAAAGCGACCTCGGCGGTGATCAACGCGTCGAGATGCGCGGGCGCGAGCAGGTCGAGCGCCCGTGCCAGTCGGTCCCGATGGGTGGTCGATGCCCGCCGCGGTGTGGCCACGTGGCCAACCTGGCTCGAGATGATGGACAGTCGTCTTGCATGGAACGCGCCCCCCAGCGGCACACGCGGCGAGGCGTCGCCATACCACGAGAGCTCGATCACCCGCCCCTCGAAGGCGAGCGCGTCCAAGGCGGTGGCAAGCCCCGCCTCGCTGGCGGAAGTGTGGATCGCGATGTCGAACGCCGCGTCCGGCACATCTCCCGGTTGCAGAGGAATAACAGGATCGTCATGCGATGTGGTGACGGGATCCGGGCGGACGTCCGTAAGACAGACAGTGACATCGGGACGCCTGAGGAGAAGATCCGTGACCAGCCGGCCGAGGAGCCCGAGGCCCACAACGAGAACCCGTGCGCCGGGGCGGATCTGCGCATCCCAGATCGCATTGAGCGCGGTCTCCATGTTGGCCGCGAGCACTGCTCGGCTGCCAGGCACCCCGTCGGGCAGCGGTACGACCGCATCCACCGGAACACGGAACCGCGTCTGATGAGGGTGGAGGCAGAAGACATCGCGGCCCAGCAACGTCTCGGGCCCGTCCACGACCCGGCCAACGGCGGCATAGCCGTAGCGCACGGGGAAGGGAAAATCGCCGTCCTGGAACGGCGCGCGCATACGGCCCCACTCGCTCTGCGGGACCAGCCCGTGGAAGACCAGCCGCTCCGTCCCGCGCGAGAGGGCGCTGTAAGTCGTTGCGATTTCAACCATTCCGGGCGCCATTTCCGGCAGAACAACCGATCGGATGGCCGCCACGCCCTGACGTTCGTACACAAGTGCGTAAGCGTCCTGTCGCATTGCAACCCTTTGCTTGACCCCAGCGGTGTGCAGTGCACATCGCGCGCAGGGGCTACGAAGTGAGAGAACAAGAGACATGACCGAGATCACTCCCGGCTTCAATCCCGCGCGGGTGACCGCGCGTGGCGCTCGGATACCTGGTAAAGACGACTTGCTCACACCGGCCGGTCTTCAGGATCGGCGTGACCTCACGCGACGGCGCGTGGTCGTGATTCTGCTGAATGTCGCGTCCATGGCTGGCTTGACCTGGCTGATCTGGCAGGCGTTGTCGGCGGGTGGCTGGTCGATCTCGGACATGATCATCATGGGCACCTTTGTGATCGGCGCGCCTTGGACGGTCATGGGTGTCTGGAATGCGCTTCTGGGCCTTTGGCTTCTGCACGGACGGCGCAACGGGCTGGCCAAGGTCGCGCCGCATCTGGACGCGATGGCGAGTTCGGCACCATTGGTCACGCGAACGGCGCTGACGATGACCCTGCGCAACGAGGACCCGGCGCGGGCGCTGTCCCGCCTCGCCGAGATGCGGCGGTCGCTGGACACGTCCGGAGAGGGCGCACGCTTTGATATCTTCGTGCTCTCCGACACGACGGAGGCAGACATCGCCGCGGAGGAGGAGCGCGTCTTCGCCGAACTGCGCACTGCTCTGGGCGGCGCGCGGGCCACCTACCGCCGGCGTGAGCAGAACGTGGGCTTCAAGGCGGGCAATGTCCGCGAGTTCCTCAACGAGCATGGCAACCGCTATGACTTCTTTCTGCCGCTCGACTCCGACAGCCTGATGTCCGGCGAGACAATCGTGCGGATGGCCCGTGTGATGGAGGCCTATCCGCGCATCGGTATTCTGCAGTCTCTGGTCGTCGGCACGCCTGCCACCAGCGCCTTTGCCCGGGTCTTCCAGTTCGGCATGCGCCACGGCATGCGGTCCTTCACGATGGGGGCTGCCTGGTGGCAGGGCGATTGCGGACCCTTCTGGGGCCACAACGCACTGGTGCGCACGCGGGCGTTCCGGCGCCACTGCCGCCTGCCGATGCTGCCGGGCAAGGGCCCGCTTGGCGGGCACATCCTCAGCCACGATCAGGTCGAGGCCGCGCTGATGCGCCGGGCCGGTTTCGAAGTCCGGGTCATGCCGGTCGAAACCGAGAGCTGGGAGGACAACCCGCCCACGCTTATGGACTTCACCAAGCGCGATCTGCGCTGGTGCCAGGGCAACATGCAGTACTGGGGCCTTCTGGGGATGCGGGGCCTGAAGCCGACCTCGCGCTTCCAGGTCTTCGCAGCGATCATGATGTACATGGGCGCGCCGGCCTGGATGCTGATGACGGTCGCGGCAGGCTCGAAGCTGATCTTCCCCGACCCGGGCGGAATCGATCTGGCGTTCGGGATCGCGATGTTCTTCATCATGTTCGCGGTCTCACTCGTTCCCAAGCTGATGGGTCTGCTGGACATCATCCTGACCAAGGGTGGCGTTGCGCGGTACGGTGGCGGGCTCAGGTTTGCGGCCGGGGCGCTGACCGAGACGGTGTTCTCGATTCTTTTGGCGCCGATCGTGGCACTGCGCGTGACGATCTTCCTGTTCGGCCTGATGCTCGGTCGCACGGTCACGTGGTCGGGTCAGAACCGCGATGCCTATGCGCTCACGTGGGGCGATGCGGCGCGGGGTCTCTGGCCGCAGACGTTGTTCGGCGTGACGCTGGCGACGATGATTGTTACGCTCGCGTCCGTCGGGACGCTGGTCTGGGCGCTGCCCATGGTCATGGGCCTGACGCTGGCCATCCCGTTTGCCGTGCTCACGGCCAGTCCGGCCTGCGGACGCGTGGCGGCGCGCGTGCGGATATGTGCGACCCCTGACGAGTTTGCGGCGCCTGAGGCGTTGGCGCGGCTGGAGAAGGCGACCCCCGCTGGTCTCCGCCTGGCGGCGGCCTGATCCCCGGGGTCTTGCGTGGCCTGGACCGCGCTAGCCCCCGCCGATCAGGATGCCGGCGCCCAGCACCAGCGCGCCCCCAAGCACGACCTGGAAGGCGGCGCGCAGGAACGGCGTCTGCATGTACTTGTTCTGGATCCAGGCGATCGCCCAGAGCTCGACGAAGACCAGGATCAGCGCAATGATTGTCGCGGTCCAGAAGTCGGGGATCAGATAGGGTAGGGCGTGGCCTAGCCCGCCGAGCGTCGTCATGACCCCCGACGCGATGCCGCGTTTGATGGGTGAGCCACGGCCCGAGATGACCCCGTCGTCGGATGCGGCCTCGGTGAAGCCCATCGAGATGCCTGCGCCGATGGACGCGGCCAGACCCACAAGAAACGTCGTCCAGGTGTCTTGCGTCGCAAAGGCCACCGCGAAGATCGGCGCCAGGGTGGAGACAGACCCGTCCATCAGCCCGGCGAGGCCCGGCTGTACCCAGGTGAGGACGAACTGGCGGTGCGCGGCGTCCTTCTCCTCGGCGGCAACATCGGGGGTGACGTGCTCTTCCTCAGCCCGCTGGGCCACTTGCTCGTGCCCGCGTTCGGCGGCGGCGAGGTCGCCCAACAGTTTGCGGGTGGCGGGATCCGTGGATTGTTTCGCCGCCTCTTCGTAGAAATCCCCGGCCGTGCGCTCCATCCGTGCGGCCTCACCCCTGATCTCGTCTATATCGAGGTTCTCGACCAGCCAGATCGGCCGCCGCGCGAAGTAGCCCGCGACATGCTCGCGGCGGATCAGCGGGATTGGCCCGTCGAAGCGACGCTCGAACTCGTCGATCAGGCGTCGGCGGTGTTCGTTCTCCTCCTCGGTCATCTCGTCGAAGATCGACGCGGTGGCCGGGAACTCGTCGCGCAGGCGGGCCGCGTAGGAGGCGTAGATCCGGCTGTCGTCCTCTTCGTTGGAGATGGCGAGCGCGAGCACCTCCTTCTCGGACAACTCGGAGAAATTCTTTCGGTTGGAGAATAGGCTGATCATCGGGTCTGCTGACCTGTTGTTTAGAATCGTTCCAAACGTAGCAGGTCAGCTGCCGATGACCAGACCAATCTCAAGGGCAGCGATGCCCCCGGACCGATGCACCTGAAAGGCCGCGTCCAAGACGGCCGCGTCCAGGACGGGTGTCGCTGCTCAGCAGGCCGTGGGTCAGGCGCCAGGTGTCGGCTCCACCCCACACCAGTCAGCGATGAAGAGCGCGATGGTCTTGGTAACCTTGTTCAGGCTCGCGAGGCTGAGGCGTTCGTCGAAGCCGTGGATGTTCTCGGAGTAGGGCCCGAAGACCAGTGTCGGCATGTCCGCATAGAGCGCGAAGACCCGGCCATCCAGGTATGCGGTGGAGGGTCGCGAGGGTAGGGCTATGCCGTAGACGTCCCTGTAGGCGGCATCCAGTGCCGCTTCGGCGTCGGTTCCTTCCTCCTGCACATAGCCACGCGTGTGGAAGCCGTTGAAGGTGACGGTGGGGGGACTGTTCGACAGGAACGGGTCCTCAGCGGCAGCCGCACGGATTGCCTGTTCGATCTCGTCCGCGGCGGCCGCCGGATCCTCGCCCGGGAAGATCGAGATGCGGCAGTCCAGCCGGCACCACGCGGGAACAGACGACGCCCAGTCTCCCCCCGCGATCTTGCCGATGTTGAGGTTGATCGGGTGATGGGTATCCTCGAAGTGGCGCACGTTGGGGGTCTTGGCGTTCCAGCGCGCCTCGAGCTCCTTCAGTGCGGTGATGATCGGCCAGGCCGAGAGGATGGCGTTGGACCCGGACCCTGCTTCGCGGACGTGGACGGGCTTGCCGCGCAGGTCGATCTGGAACCACAGCACGCCCACATTAGCGCGCACGAGGCTGTCATCCATCGGCTCGGGGATCAGGACCGCATCGGCTGTGTAACCCCGGACCAGCGCGGAAAGCGCGCCATTGCCTGTGCACTCCTCCTCGGTGACGGTCTCCAGATAAACGGTTGCTGCAGGTTGGACCCCGCAGCGCCGCAGCGCGTCCATGGCGAAGATGTTGGCAGCCACTCCGGCCTTCATGTCGGCGCCGCCGCGCCCGTACATCCAGTCGCCCTCGATCGCCGGGTCGAACGGTGGGCGGGTCCACATGTCGTGCGGCCCCACGGGCACCACGTCGATATGCCCGTTCAGCACGAGCGAGCGGCCCGTGACCTCACGTGGCCGGTGCGTGCCGACCACATTGATCGCGTTCTCATAGGAGACATCGACAGGAGAGAAACCGGGGTGGTCCCTGATCTCGTCGACATCGACGGCCCAGCGATCCATCGCATACCCGCGTTCGCGGAGGGCCTGGAAGACGAACTCCTGAACCGTGTGTTCCTGCCCGCGGATCGAGGGATGACGCACCATTGCTTGCGTGAAGGCAAGCTGATCCTCCCAACCCTGCTCGACTGCGTCCAGAATCTGCTGTTTCAGGTCCGACATCACCGCCTCCGCTTGCATTTGGCCAGTCCCCGGATAGCATCCACAAAATCGCAAAAGACAGGAGATTCCCATGCGCTGGATAGTCTTTGCCGTGCTGGGTGCCTTGGCTTTGTCAGGCTGCAATACCGTCGAGGGCGTAGGTGAGGACGTCCAGGGCGCAGGGCAGGCGATTGAAGACGGGGCGGAGAAGACGAAGAAGGCAATCTTCGACTGATCGTCTGGCCCATCGGAGGGCCGCAACTGGTGCCAGCGCAGCGTCGTCGCCTCGGCAAAGACGCGAGCAGGCCACGACGTATTTTGGGGGACTCCATGTCGCTAGCTCATCCCTATCTTCTCTTCCTGGGCGATGCGCCTGATGCGCTGGCGGCCAAGGTCGCCCAGGGTGTCAAGGACTGGCGTCCTGACGCGTCGGTCGGACAGATCCGGTTGCCGGGCTGCAATGCCGACATGGGCTTGCCGGACATGACGATTGCCGAGGCGCAGACGGCCGGTGCGAAGACCCTGGTGATCGGCGTCGCGAACCGCGGCGGCGTGATCTCGGACGCCTGGAAGACGGTTCTCATCGAGGCGATGGAAGCGGGGATGGATATCGCTGCGGGTCTGCACACGCTGTTGAACAAGCAACCGGACCTGGTCGCCGCCGCCGAGCGCACGGGCCGCACGCTTCACGATGTACGGGTGCCGACGGTGCAATACCCGATCGGGGATGGGCTGCGGCGGACCGGGAAGCGGGTGCTCGCCGTAGGGACGGATTGTTCCTGCGGGAAGATGTACACGACGCTGGCCATGGAGAAGGAGATGCGCGCGCGCGGCATGAACGCCGACTTCCGGGCCACCGGACAGACGGGCATCCTGATCACGGGCGACGGCGTACCGCTCGACGCGGTGATTGCCGACTTCATGGCGGGCGCGGTCGAGCATCTGACGCCGCCTCATGCCGAGGACCACTGGGACCTGATCGAGGGTCAGGGGTCGCTCTTCCATGCCTCGTACTCCGGGGTGACCATGGCGCTGATCCACGGCGGTCAGCCGGACTACCTGGTTCTCTGCCACGAGCCAACGCGGACGCACATGCGCGGGCTGCCGCATTTCCCCGTGCCCTCTATGGACGACTTGCGGCCCCTGGCGCTCGGGCTCGCGCAGATCGTCAACCCCGAGTGCAAGGTGCTGGGCTGTGCCGTCAATACGGCGGCCCTGTCCGAGGAAGAGGCTGATGCGTATCTGGCGGAGACGGAGCAACGCATGGGCATCCCCGCGGTCGACCCATTCCGACATGGCGCCGGCAAGCTGGTCGACGCGCTTGGCTGAGGAGCAGACGGCCATGTCGCTGGCGCGACGCCCCGGGCCATGCCCGCGCCTGCCGGGCGGCGCCCGGCAGATGGCCGCGCCGCCCGATGGCGGACGTTGGTGCTGGGAGGCGGGGATTTGAAGCTCAGCGTGCGAGAGGACGTCTTTCCCATCGCGGGGGGGTTCACAATCAGCAGGGGCACCCGGACCGAGAGCCGGGTCGTGACCGTGACGCTCGAGAAGGACGGCGTTCGAGGCTGGGCCGAGTGCTACCCCTATGCCCGCTACGATGAGACGGTCGAGACCGTCATCGGCCAGATCGAGGGGCTTCGCGACGCCTTGGCCAATGGATTGGACCGGGTCGAGCTGCAGGAGGCGATGGCGCCAGGGGCCGCGCGAAACGGGCTGGATTGTGCCTTCTGGGATTGGCAGGCCAAGGCGTCGGGCAAGCGTGTCTGGGAGCTTGCGGGGCTGGAGGCACCCGGCCCCGAAATCACGGCCTATACGCTGTCGCTTGCCGAACCGGAGGCGATGCGGGCAAAGGCGGCCGAGCACGCGCACCGGCCCGTGTTGAAGATCAAGCTGGGCGGGGCGGGTGACATCGACCGGCTGCGTGCCGTGCGCGAGGGCGCGCCAGATGCCAAGATCGTCGTCGATGCCAACGAGGGCTGGGACGCCGCCACATATTCCGAGATCGCGCCTGTCGTGCTGGAGCTTGGCGTTGCCATGGTAGAACAACCGCTGCCTGCCGGCGCGGACGAGGCGTTGGCCGGCATGGACCGCCCGCTGCCCGTCTGCGCGGATGAGGCCTGCCATGACCGCGCCTCCCTGCCGCATATCGCGGGCAAGTACGACATGATCAATATCAAGCTGGACAAGACGGGCGGGCTGACCGAGGCGCTTCAATTGAAGGCTGAGGCCGAGAAACTGGGCCTCAAGATCATGGTGGGCTGCATGATCGGATCGTCGCTGGGCATGGCGCCCGCGGTGCTTGTGGCGCAGGGAGCCGAGGTCGTCGATCTCGACGGACCTTTGCTGTTGGCCGAGGACCGCGCCCGACCGCTGAAATATGACACGGCGGGTGTCCACCCGCCTGAACCAGACCTGTGGGGATGAGCATGAGCCGGATTGTCTACGTGAACGGTGAGTACCTGCCAGAGGGCGAGGCGAAGATCAGCGTCTTCGACCGCGGCTTCCTCATGGCCGACGGGGTCTACGAGGTGACGGCGGTGCTGGACGGGAAGCTCTGCGAGTATCCCGGTCACATGACGCGGTTGCACCGGTCGCTCGATGCGTTGCAGATGACCATGCCGGTGACTGACGACGAGTTGCTCGAGATCCACCGGGAGCTTGTGCGCCGGAACGATCTCGTGGAAGGAGGCATCTACCTGCAGATCACGCGTGGGGCATCTGACCGCGACTTTGTCTGGCCTGAGGACGCGGAACCGGGGATCGTCCTCTTCACGCAGGCACGGTCGGTGTCGGTGTCTCCAGCGGCCGAGAAAGGCATCAAGGTCGCGGCCGTCGATGATCTGCGCTGGGGTCGGCGGGACATCAAGACGGTGCAGCTACTGTATCCTTCGTGGGCCAAGATGCAGGCCAAGGCCGTCGGCGCCGACGATGCGTGGATGGTGCAGGACGGGTTCGTGACCGAGGGGTCCTCGAACAATGCCTATATCGTGACCGCCGACGGGACCATCGTGACCCGTCAACTGTCGAACGACATCCTGCACGGAATCACTCGGGCGTCCGTCCTGAAGATGGCCGAGGAGGCGCAAATGAAGATTGAGGAACGTCCATTCACGATCGAGGAAGCGCAATCGGCCAAGGAGGCTTTCATCACCTCGGCCTCGACCTTCGTCTGCCCGGTGATCGAGATCGAGGGCGCGGCATTGGGGGATGGCACCCCTGGCCCCATCGCCAAGCGGCTGCGCGAGATCTACATGGCAGAGGCCCGCGCCAGCGCAATCTAGCCTTCAGACGAGCACGAAACGGGAGGTTCTGTCGCGCTCAGACGAAAGTCGCTGAGAACGGCAATCGCCCGCCCCCAATGTTCCTCGGGCCCTTTGCGGAGGCGGAGCTGCCTGAGTGGGCAGCTGCAGCGGCGGGGGCGAGAGGTGTGTTTCCCGGGTTCACATTGACCGGGCCCGTGACCAAGCGTAACGTCAGGGTTGTATACTTCCAGCGCGATCCGACTGAGCGTTGAGTAAGTTCGGCTGATGGAGAAGCTCTCGGATCCAGGCATTCTGGAGGACGATGTGCTCGCACGGGCTGTATTATCGTTTGCCTTGCTCTGCTCGCCGGCGATTGCGGTTGCCGGTGATGCGGGAGCCGGCGGCGAGGTCTACAAGCGGTACTGCAGAGGCTGCCATGGCAAGGATGGCCGGGGCGGTGCGCACACCTTCATGCCTCACATCCACAACCTGACCCGGAAGGGGTACATCGACCTCAGACCGGATGGCGTGTTGGAGCAGATCATCCGCGAGGGCGGTGAGCCCTATGGGATGAGTTCCTACATGCCTGCCTGGGAAGGCACGCTGGACGACAAGCAAATCGACGACGTGATCGCCTATATCCGGACGCTGCCGTTGCATTGAAGTCCGGAAACCGAATCTGCGCCGCAAGGCGCCGGTGAGCGAGGGAAAGGGGGGCTACAAAGAAACTGGGAGGAAACCAATGCGTTTCATAAGAACGCTGGCCGCCGCAATAGGCGGGCTCGGCCTGACCGCGGGAGCGGTGCAGGCAGACATGCAAGGTACCGGGGATTCTGGCGGCTGGGAAAAGCGCGTCGCCGTCACACCGGACCCGACGAAGATCATGGTGCCGGAGGGGTACCAGGTCGGCATTTTCGCGAAGGGACTGAGTGCACCATCGGCCGCCACGGTCGACGCTGATGGTAACGTCTGGGTCGCGGTCTCACCGCCCTTGCTCGGCAGTCCGGACCAGGACCTGTTCGATCAGCCGCACGTCAAGGTGTTCAACCCAGCCGGTGAGGTGATCCGGGAGATCGGGCTGGGCACCTTCACCTCGGTGATGAACGAGCTCAGCTACTGCCCCGAGAACGGCAAGGTCTACATCCCGGAGTATGGCGAAAGGATCTGGGAGATCGATGGGGTCGACGGCGAACTCAAGCTGATCATCAAGGACCTCTTCATGGGCGACCACCGGAACGGCGGGATCACGTGCCGGGATGGGCATCTCTACTTTGCCCTGGGTCTCCCCTCCAACACGGGTTTTGCTGACCCCGACAACCACGGCTGGCCAGACATCCCGAACGATCCGTTCTGGGCCATCCACGATACGGAGGGCTGGGGAACGACCCCGCGCGATCCCGCCTGCCGTGAAATCATTCACACCGGGCTGAACGTCATGTCCTCTGATGGTCGGATGACCGGCGCCTACCTCCCGGTCGGAATGCCCGCCACTCCCGGCATGAAGATTCCGGCCAAGGTACCGTGCGGTGGATCCGTCATGCGTGTGGCCTTCGACAACCAGGGGGGCGACGGGATCTACGCCCACGAGGACATGGAGGTCTACGCGATGGGCTTTCGCAACCAGTCCGGCGTCGAGTTTGGGCCGGTAGGCTCGCGGTTTGAAAGTGCGCTCGCCGTCTCGGACAACGGGGCGAATGATCTCGGCCATCGGCGCATTGCCAACGGCGCGGAGAAAGTCTGGTTGATCACCGAGATGGGCCAGGACGCGGGCTTCCCCGACAAAGAGGGTTTCCTCTTTGTGTCAGGCAAACGCTACGGCCACGAGACCTATCGGGGGAACCCGATCGACAGACCGCACCCGGCGCTCTTCATTGGGGACGAACCCTACGTTCCGGCCAAGTGGCCCTACCGGTTCCAACACCATGTCGATGGTGTCCGCGGTGTCCCGCTGATCGCGTCGAACCCGAACCCGAACGGATACATCAACCCGATCTTGGAGTGGGATACGAACAACCCGATTGACGGGATTGCATGGTCAGCCGGCGACTTCGGCAGGGATAACCATCTGTTCGGCGCAGTTTTCGGAATTCTGGACACGGGGCCCGAGAGCATCGAGCCTACGTGGCCGGCAATCCTGGACATCGAGTTTCTCGAGCCCTCTGGGATCAAGTGGTCCTACTTCGCCCGAAACATCGAAATGGGTCCGAACGCCTACCAAAGCACCGAGGCTACCCGTGGCGGTATGGAGCGGCCGAACGACGTTGTCTTCTCCACCGACGGGCGAACGATGTACATCGTCGACTATGGCGAGGTGCACACTGATTTCGAGATGCCATCTCCGTTCTACACGGTGCCGAACTCCGGTGTGATCTGGACGGTGACCCGAACGGACGGGTGAGACGAGTGGTACCGGTGGGATCAGGGTTCTGCCGGTACCACCCACGATGCGCGCCTGTGCGCGCCTCTTGGTGCCGGCGAGTCAGTCCTGGTCCCTCAAATCTCGGCGACGGATCTTGCCCGTCGCCGTCATTGGCAGGGCGTCGATCCAGACGATGTCGCGTGGTGTGACATGGGGCCCGAGGCGCGTCTTCACATGCCCGATCAAGGAGGCGGCGAGCGCGTCGTCGCCCTCCCCATCGGTCAGCACCACGAATGCCTTCACGATCTCCGTGCGGACGGGGTCCGGCACGCCGATACAGGCTGACATGGCAACCCGAGGGTGGCGGTTCAGGCAATCCTCGATCTCTGACGGGCCAATCCGGTAACCGGACGAGGTGATCACGTCGTCCGTACGCGAGGCAAACCAGAAGCCACCCTCTCCGTCCATCCGCCCCTCGTCGCCGGTCGTCAAGTAGGTGTGGCCATCCGAGGCGTCGACGAACTTCTCTGCCGTCTTCTCGGGCTGGTTCCAGTAGCGCAGGAACATCGCCGGGTCGCCCTGGCGAACGGCGATCTCCCCCGTCTGTCCGGGCGCGGCGATCTGGCCGTCTGTCCTGAGGATGGCGACATGCTTGCCAGGGATGGCACGGCCCATCGATCCCGGACGCGGCCTGAAGAGGCGCCAGTTGTTGCCGAGCACGAGGTTGCATTCGGTCTGGCCGTAGAACTCGTTGATCGTGATGCCAAGCGCCTCACGTCCCCAATCCAGCATCGCGGCCCCCAGCGACTCTCCGCCCGAGCCGATGGCGCGCAGCGGCAGGTCCTGCGGCGGTTTCGTCTGGCGCATCAGCTTGAGCGCGGTTGGCGCGAGGAACGATGTGGTCACGCCGTGGCGGCGAAAGATGTCGAAGGCTGCATCGGGGTCGAACCGAACAGGCGCATGGGCGACCAGGGGCACTCCCATCCTGAGAGCCGGCATCATCACGTTGCCCAACCCGCCGAGCCAGGCCCAATCAGAGGGGGTCCAGATCCGATCGCCGGCCTGCGGCCAGAAGTCGTAGAACAACTGGCAGGCCGGGATGTGGCCGAGTGCCACCCTCTGGGCGTGCAGCGCGCCTTTGGGCGGGCCCGTGGTGCCGGAGGTGTAGGACAGAAACGACGGATCCTCGGGCCCCGTTTCTGCAACATCGGCCGTGTCGCGGGCCCGGTCCATTGCGGCGGGCATGTCGTGGGCGCCATCGGCAGGGCCGTCGGCGCAGAAGATGTCGGCAAGCTCGGGCAGGCGGTCACGCACCTCGGCGATCTTCGCGAGGTTGGCGGCGTCAGTGATCAGCGCCTTGGCGCCCGCGTCGCCCAACCGGAACAACAGCCCATCTGCCCCGAACTGTACGAAAAGCGGCAGCACCACCGCGCCCAGCCGGTAGCAAGCGAGGTGCGTCAGCACGGCCTCGGGCCGTTGCGGCAGCAGAAGCCCAACCCTGTCCCCGCGCGCCACGCCATGCGCCGACAGCACGTTCGCCAATTGCGCAGACAGCCGCCAAAGCTGACCATAAGTGTACTCGCGAACCTCATCGGTCACATGGATCAGCGCGAGGCGGTTCGGTTCCGCCTCCGCCCACTTGCCACAGAGATCCCAGGCAAGGTTGTACCGCTCGGGGATCACCCAGCGATGCGCGGCGCGTACGGCTTGCCAGGTCTCGGCTCGGGTGATTTCTGTCATTGTGGATCTCCGCAACGCCGGAGGCTAGACCCGCGCCCGCCGTTGGGCAACATCCAGAACCGGGAGGGCGCTCAATGACACGCACCGAGATCATGGCAAGATACGCGGCGCCGCACTGGCGGCTGACCCTAGGCACAATCTTGAGCGGCCTCCTCGGGCCCGTTCTCATCATCGGCTTCTGGGAGCTTTCGACCGGCACGTGGGAGGCGATATCGGGAGGCCGGTCGGGCCGCCAACCATAGGCTTCATGAGTAGCTACTCGCGGCCCGCGCAGAACGGCTACTGGTTGTTCGTGCTGGCGACGGTGATCGTGCTGACATGCCTCGCGACGTTGCCCCGGCGACTTGGCGGGGGGCTCGGCAAGTGGCTGGCCGGCGTGAGCTATCTCTCCGAGAGCGGAGGCCCCACGGATATGGGTCATGTCGTCTTGAAGGGCGCGATCTACATCGGATACTTCCTGATGCTGTCGCTGCCCGGGCCGATCCTGGGCTTCTCGTTCGGCGAGGTGACAGACCCTGTATCGGCGGGGCTTCTGATCGCGGGGCTTTGCGCTGTCGGCTATCTGGCATTCCACCGAGATGCCTCCGGCCGCAGCCTGACCTACCGCGGCGCGGGGATCGTGCCGGTCCTCACCCGCGATAAGGATGTTTGCGCCGCCGCACTGCAGCAGTCGCCAGGTGCGTCCTCGCAGAACGACGGGAAGGACAGGTGGGATCCGCCCACGTGATCACATGCTTGGCTTGGTCTCCGCGAAGGCGGGTACCTCGGCCATGGTCCGTGCGGTAAAGGCAGCGAGCCGTGGATAGCCGGGCTCGAGAACCCAGGGGTTCGTTATCTCGACCATCTGGTACGCAATGGCGGCGGCGATATCGCCCGCATCGGGCCCGTCCTCAGTGGAGAAGCCGCTCTCCGGAACGGAGGCGTCCATTGCCGCAAGTCCACCTTGGATCTGACCGACCACGCGTTGCTGCCATTCCATATAGTGGAACTGCTCGGGACGCCGGTTGCGCTCGTACACAAGCGAAACCGTCTTCTCGGCGGTACCGTTGCCAATGGCCAAACGCTGGAGTGCATCCCGCCGCTCGATCCCGCTTTCAGGCAACATGCGCCGGCCGTTTGGCGAAGTCTCGTCCAGCCAGTCGGCGATTGCGTAGGTGTCCGACAGGACGGTGCCATCGTCGAGCTCCAACACCGGGATACGACCGACAGGGTTCATGCCCTTCAGTTTGTCGAAATCCTCGCCAACGACCATGAGCGCCTGGCGCTCCACGTGACGTCCCTGAAGCGCACACGTTATAGCCAAGCGTCTCGCGAACGGCGAAAGA